>JBGOTT010000303.1:0-5130 GCA_041476585.1 Gammaproteobacteria bacterium
CCGCGGCTCGCCGCCGCGGTTCGAGCACCACCACAGTTCGTCTCCGTCATCCGCGACCAGGTTGAACCCACTGTAAACGCTTCCGCGTTGCGCGACATTGGTCACATACTCGCCAGCGGGAACACCATCCTCGAGAAACCGCGTCACCAGCAACCCCCGCGACTCGGCCGCGTTCGCATCGCGTCCGCCACGATAGTTCGTGACGGCGGCGAAACGGCCCGCGCGCGAGATGCCCATCCACGTGCCCATGGCCTGGAGGTCCCGTCCGGCGAGGATCCCCGGATAGTCCTTCCAGAACGCGGCGCGCTCGGCCCGGCGCGCGTGAAACTCATCGCGATTGGCTGCAACGATCAACGGGTATTCTGGATGGACGCGGACCGCAACCAGGATCAGGCACATACGAAACGCTCGGTCTTGCGCCCCACGCCGAGCTTTGCTTCCACGCGGTTGTAGACGTAATCGTTCGTCACGCAGCGTAGGGCAGGGGCAGGGGCCTGAGCAACGGGCCGTTCACCGCACCCAGATGCAAAGTTCCGCTCTCGAGCTGAGCCACTGCTAGCAGCTCATAACCGCCCTCGGGCGAGGGTGCTCCGATGACCACCGTGCCGCTCGCCTGGCCGTTCTGCGCAAACAATGGCTGACCGGCCGCGGGTGCTGAATCGACGGCGGCGCGCAGCATGCGCCGTTTCACCTGGCCGCGGTACTGGGAGCGCGCGACGATTTCCTGGCCCGGATAGCAGCCTTTTCTGAAATCGACGCCGCCGACCATTTCCAGGTTCGTCATCTGCGGCACGAACTGGTCTTGCGTCGCCTGCACCACCAGCGGCCGTCCGGCGCGTATCTCCTGCAGCAGCCATTCGTGTTCCGGCGCTTCGCGCCCGGCGAATGCAGGAACGGTTCTCGCGATGACGAGAAAACGCGCGTCGTCGATGCGCACCGACAGAGCGTCGTTGGTCGCAGCCACGGTGAGCGCGTCGCGGGCGGCCTCGAGCCCGAGCGCGGAGAGCTGCGCGGCCGCGCCGGCGCCCCACAGGCCGTACTGCAGCCAATCTTCGCTTGCGTCCACCAGCTTCACCTTCGATCGCAGGACGAACATTCCCAGCCGATTCGCGACCGGCGCGGCGAGGTCGCGCGCAAGCTGCAACAGAAATCCTTCGCCGTGCGGGATCACCAGAAGGCTTGCCAGCAGCCGCCCCTTGGCGGAGCACCAGCCGGCGATCCGCGCGCGATCGGCCGGAAGGCCGGCAACGTCGTTGGTCAGCTGAGCGTGCAGAAAGGCGCGCGCGTCGGGTCCGGTCGCCGAGAGCGCGCCGAAGCCGGCAAGCCGTGCAAATGAAGTCGGGGTCGCATCCATCGTTAGAATGGTCATTTTAGCCCGCTCCGTGTTGCTCTCCTTCCTGAAACGGCTTTTTCTGCTCGCTTTTGTCGCTGCACTGGCGGCGCTCGGCTATGTGCTTTGGTACCTGGTGACGCCGTTGTCCGCCCGGACCTGGCCTGCGGAGTTCCATATCGAGCGCGGCAGCGGGCTGCGCGCCGCCGCCCGCCAGATCGACGAGGCCGGCGTCGGCCTCGGGCGCGTCCAATTCGAGATGCTCGGGCGTGCGCTCGGCCGCGCGCAGGACATCAAGGCCGGCAGTTACGAGGTCGCTGGCCCCGTGACGCCGCTCGAGCTGCTCGACAAACTCACGCGCGGCGAGGTGACGCTCGCTGAATTGACGCTGATCGAAGGCTGGAATATCCGCCAGGTGCGCCAGGCGATCGCATCGCACGCGCAGTTGAAGAAGGACGGCGCCGGGCTTGCCGATGCGGAACTGCTTGCACGCATCGGTGCCGTGGAATCACACTCCGAAGGGTTGTTTTTTCCCGACACCTATCTTTTCAGCAAAGGCTCGAGCGATCTCGAAGTGCTGCGCAGGGCGTACCGCATCATGCACGAGCACCTGGCGCGAGAGTGGGAAAGGCGCGACCCGGGCCTGCCGTACCGATCGCCCTACGAGGCCTTGATCATGGCCTCGGTGATCGAAAAGGAGACCGGGCGCGCATCGGAGCGCAGCGCCATCGCCGGAACGCTCGTCAACCGCCTGCGCCTCGGGATGCTGCTGCAGGTCGATCCCAGCGTGATCTACGGACTCGGGGCGGCCTTCGACGGCAACCTGCGCAAACGCGACCTGCTCGCCGACGGGCCGTACAACACCTACACGCGGCCCGGGCTGCCGCCGACGCCGATTGCGATGCCGGGGCTCGAGTCGCTGCGCGCCGCGCTGCATCCGGCGAAGACCGAGGCGCTGTATTACGTGTCGCGCGGCGAGGGCTCAAGCCAGTTCTCACGCACGCTCGAAGAGCACAACCGCGCCGTGTCAAAATTCCAGCGTGGCGGAAAATAGCATGCGCGGCAAATTCATCACGCTCGAAGGCGTGGATGGCGCCGGAAAGTCTTCGCATGTGGAAGGCATCGCCGGACTTCTGCGCGCGCGCGGGCAGCGCGTGCGCGTGACGCGCGAGCCGGGAGGCACACCGCTGGCGGAAAAGCTGCGCGCGCTCGTGCTGGCCGAGCCGATGGATCCCTTGAGCGAAACTTTGCTGATGTTCGCGGCGCGCAGCGACCACCTGCGCCGTGTCGTCGTTCCGGCGCTGACCGAAGGCACCTGGGTCGTGTGCGACCGATTCACCGACGCGACCGTTGCATACCAGGGGCGCGGCAAGGGCGTATCCGTGGACCTGATCGATCGGCTGCGCCGCGCGGTTCATCCGGACCTGGAACCCGACCTGACGCTGATCTTCGACTGCCCGTACGAGGTTGCGCGGGAACGCCTCGGACAGACCGGCAAGGCCCTTGACCGGTTCGAGCGTGAAGGGCGGGAGTTTTTCGAACGCGTGCGCGGGGGCTATCTGAACCTGGCTGCGACCCAGTCCGGGCGGATACGGGTGATCGATGCCAGCAGGGCGCTCGATATAATTAAGAAAGACGTTGAAATTACCCTCCTATCATTATGAATTATTGGACAGAAAAAACATACAAACAGCTTGTCCTGCGGCTCGATACCTTGCCGCAGGCCATCCTGCTCCATGGGCCCCGCGGATTGGGAAAGCTGGAGCTGGCGCGGTCTTTCGCGCAACGGATTTTGTGCGAAGGACGCAACGCCAGGACGCAGGCTTGCGGGCGCTGCGAGGGCTGCCGCTGGTTTCTCGCCGGCCAGCATCCGGACTACCGCCAGATCGAGCCCGAAGCAATCGTCCCGGTGGTCGAGAGCGACGAGGAGAGTGACCGCCCCGCAACCGTGCAGAAGAAGAAGGCGAGTACCGAGATCAAGATCGAGCAGGTGCGCGAGCTGACCGATTTCCTCAACATCGGCTCGCATCGCGCGCGGCGGCGCATCGCGCTGTTCCATCCCGCCGAAGCGATCAATCGCAACGCGGCGAATGCGCTGCTGAAAAGCCTGGAGGAGCCGGCGCCGGGCGCCTGCTTCATGCTCGTTTCGCACCAGCCGCGCCTTCTCTTGCCGACCATCCGCAGCCGTTGCGTAGCGTTCGCTGTGCACGCACCGGATGTTGCGACCGGGGCTCGCTGGCTGGAAGAGCAGGGCATCGCATCTCCCGCGGAATGGCTTGCGCTGGCTGCAGGTGCGCCGCTTGCGGCCAAGGATCTCGCCACCTCCGACGCCGGCAAGAGGATCGCCGGTTGGCGGGCGCTGCTCGAAGCGCGCCCGGACGATCTCGCCGAGCGCCTGGCAATCAGCGATCGCGAGCAACTCGAGCCGCTCGTCCAGTTGCTGCAAAAATGGGCGTTCGATCAGGCCGCGAAAGGCTTGGGCGTATCGGGGAAATACGGGCTGGGCACCCGCCCGGGGCGCAACGATGCCTCGGACGCGGATTCCCGGCGCTGGCTGGAATATGCGCGTAGGCTTGGTCAGGCACGGCTCGATGCCCGGCATCCTGTCAATCCGAAGCTGTTTCTGGTCGATCTTCTGGCCGGAATGCCTTGATCGATAGATAATGTTTAAGATGAGATATATGCGGTATTTACTTGTATTAATGAGTATAATTGTTCCGTGCATTTCTTTCGGGCAATCCCTCGATGAGATCGCGAAGGCCGTCGAGGATGGGAAGACCGCTGAGGTCGGCAGCCTGCTCGACCGAGGCTTGGACGTGAACACGAGCGATCGCGACGGCAACACGCTACTGATGCTTGCCGCGCGTTTTGGACACCGCGAGCTGACCGCCCTGCTGTTATCGCGCAAGGCAGACCTCGGACGCCGCAACCGATACGGCGATACGGTGTTGATGATGGCAAGCCTCAAGGGCGATCTGACGGTGGTGAAGACCCTCGTTGAGGCGGGCGCGGATCTGAAGACTATCGGGTGGAGCGCCCTGCATTACGCTGCCTTCGGGGGCTCCTCGGCGGTCGTGAACTACCTGATCGCGAAAGGTGCGAACAAGAATGCGGTCGCGCCTAACGGCTACACCCCTTTGATGCTGGCGGTGCGAGACGGCAAGGAAGAGGCCGTCAAGGCGTTGTTATTCGAGGACGCGGACGCGAACTTCAAGAATCCGGCGGGTGAAACCGCTTTGCTGATCGCTCAGCGACGTGAGAAGAAAGATTTGGTGGAGTTGCTCAAGCGCGCGGGGGCGCGGCAATGAGGCCGGCTAAACAGCTGTGCTACAACACACCAGTTTATTTAACATAATACACATTGTGCAACAAATACTCGCACCCAGTATCCCAAGCCGAACCCCCATCTGCTTGGAACTGCCAGCTCCTTCCAGACCGCAACGCTTGGAGTAGCTCTGTCCGTTGACCGAACCTGCGGCGGGGTGCCTAGGCCCCTGCCGTTTCTTTTACTTCCTCAGTCGTTCCCATCGGCCCGATTGGCGTGAAATCGCTGGCAAGCGTCATGATGAACGCGCACAACCGCCGGGCTTCCTCAGCATTGATGTTTCGCGGCAAAACGACCTGCGCCGTGAAGTTACCCCGGAGCGGAAAGGGCATCACAAGGCTCGCTTCCGGAGAGAGAATCGAACTCACGGCCCTCGTCACCTCACCCACCGCGCCGACTACCTCTTGGCCTACGGCACGGACTGATTCAACACGAGCCTTTGGCTTCTCGGTGTTCGCCTTCGAAAGAGCGCGGC
>JBGOTT010000304.1:0-5122 GCA_041476585.1 Gammaproteobacteria bacterium
ACACACGCCGCGATGACGCTGATGCGCGGCCTCGCCGATGACCTGCCGCTGATGCGCTGGTTGCAGGAGCACATCTGGCCCGCCGAGATGCGCCACGTTTCCCCGGACTTCGTGCGTGACGGGACGCTGCTTGCCTGCGCGGAGATGCTGCGCGGCGGCGTTACCTGTTTCAACGACATGTACTTCTTCCCCGGGGCCGCGCTCGAGGCGGCGCGCGCGTGCGGCATGCGCGCATCGCTCGGCATCATCGTCATCGATTTGCCGAGCGCCTATGCAGCCGATCCGGACGATTACCTCGTCAAGGGACTCGATCTGCGCGACCGCCACCGGGAAAATCCGCTGCTCAGCTTCTGCCTCGCGCCGCACGCACCCTATACGGTATCGGACGCGACCTTTCGCAGGATCGCGACGATCGCCGGAGAACTGGACGTTCCGGTCCACATTCATCTGCACGAGACGACGGACGAGCTCAAGCGCTCCGTGGCCGAGCACGGCGTGCGGCCGCTGGAGCGGTTGCGCCGGCTCGGCCTGCTCGGCCCGAATCTCGTCGCGGTGCATTCGGTGCATGTCTCGCGTGAGGAGATCGAATTGCTTGCCACACATGGCGCATCGGTCGTGCACTGCCCGTCTTCCAATCTCAAGCTCGCCAGCGGCTTTGCGCCGATCGCCGCACTTGCGAAGGCCGGGGTCAACATCGCGCTCGGCACCGACGGCGCTGCGAGCAATAACCGTCTCGATCTGTTCCAGGAAATGCGCCAGGCGGCGCTGCTTGCGAAGGCGGTTGCGGGCGACGCCGAGGCCATGCCCGCCCACGCGGCGCTGCGCGCCGCGACGCTCGGTGGCGCGCAGGCATTGGGGCTTGCCGAGCGGATCGGTTCGATCACGCCGGGCAAGCGCGCAGACCTGACGGCGGTGCGCATCGCGGGCCCCGAGTTGCTTCCCTGCTACGACCCGGCTTCGCACCTCGTGTATTGTGCCGGAAGGGAGCACGTCAGCCACGTCTGGGTGGACGGCACAGCGCGAGTTGTTGCCGAAACGCTGCAAAACACTGATTTGACGGACTTGGACAGCCGTGCCAAGCTATGGCAAAATAGTGTTAAGGCCCATGCAGAGTCTTGAATCGAATAACTTTTACAGATCGCTTGGAGAGGGGTTCGCAAAATGAAAAAAGTTTGGATGCCGCTGATGGTTGCAGCTGGCGTAGCGCTTTCGGCGGCTTCGCTGAATGCCGCCGCGCAGGACAAGCAGGGCTATTGGACGAACCCCGCTTCGGGCAATACGGTGTGGAAGAACTCGACCGGCCTGTGCTGGCGCGCCGGGTACTGGACGCCCGCGATGGCGATCGCCGAGTGCGATCCAGATCTGATGCCGAAGGCTCCCCCGCCTCCGCCGCCGCCGCCGGCCGCGCCGCCGCCGCCGCCGCCGCCGAAGCCCGCGCCGCCCCCGCCGCCGCCGCCCGCTCAGAAGGTGACCATGGCCGCTGACGTGCTGTTCGACTTCGACAAGTCGGTCCTGAAGAAGGAAGGCAAGGACAAGCTCGACGACCTCGCCGGCAAGGTGAAGACGTTGAACCTGGAGGTGGTGATCGCGATCGGCCACACGGACTCGATCGGCAGCGACACCTACAACCAGAAGCTGTCGGTACGCCGCGCGGAAGCCGTCAAGGCCTACCTCGTGAGCAAGGGTGTCGAACCGAACCGCATCTACACGGAAGGCAAAGGCGAGAAACAGCCGGTGGCGAGCAACAAGTCGAAGGACGGCCGTGCGAAGAACCGCCGGGTGGAGATCGAAGTCATCGGGACGCGCCGGTAATAAGCGCGTGACCTTGTGAGAAAGCCCTGCTCCGGCAGGGCTTTTTTTTTTGCGGCTCCTGGGGATTAACATCCATTCATGGTGAATGTAGACCCGGCTGAAATAGCCAAATTCAGCGAGCTTGCGCACCGCTGGTGGGACCCGCAAAGCGAGTTCCGCCCGCTGCACGAGATCAACCCGCTGCGCCTGGCGTGGATCGACGCTCGCGCGAAGCTCGCGGGCAAGCGCGTGCTCGACGTCGGTTGCGGCGGAGGCATCCTCGCCGAAGCCATGGCGCGGCTCGGCGCCTCGGTCACCGGTCTCGACATGGCCGAAAAGCCGCTAAAGGTGGCGCAATTGCACCTGATGGAAAGCCGCCTGCCGGTGGATTACCTGCTCACCTCGGCCGAAGCGCACGCCGCCGGGGATGCGCAGGCCTACGACGTGCTCACGTGCATGGAATTGCTCGAGCATGTGCCTGACCCGTCGAGCACGGTCGCAGCGTGCGCGCGGCTGGTGAAGCCCGGCGGGCAGGTGTTCTTTTCCACCATCAACCGCAATCTCAAGTCCTACCTGTTCGCCGTTATCGGCGCGGAGTACGTGCTGAAGCTCCTGCCCAGGGGCACCCACGACTACGCGCGCTTCATCAAGCCCTCCGAACTCGCGTCGTGGTGCAGGGCGAGCGGCCTGCGCGTCGCGGAACTGGTCGGCATGATCTACGACCCGTTCACCAGGACCTACCGCCTCGGGAATGATTGCGACGTGAACTACCTCGCACGCTGCGAGCGCGATACATGAAGACGAACGGGTCCCTGCGCGCGCTGCTGTTCGATTTCGACGGCACGCTTGCCGACACGGCGCCCGACCTCGGCGGCGCGCTCAACCGGCTGCGCGAGCAGCACGCGCTCGCGCCCCTGCCGATCGAGGTGGTGCGTCCGCACGCTTCGAGCGGCGCGCGCGGCCTGCTGCGCATCGGCTTCGACCTCAAGCCCGGCGATGCGGCCTACGAGGAAATGAAGCTGGCATTTCTCGCGCACTACGACGCGGCGATATGTGTCGAGACGCGCCTGTTTCCGGGCATCGCGGAACTCCTCGAGCAACTCGAGGCCAGGAACATCGCCTGGGGAATCGTCACCAACAAGGCGACGCGCTTCACCGAGCGGCTGGTCAGGCTGCTCGGGCTCGCCGAGCGCGTCGGCTGCGTGGTATGCGGCGACACCACGCCGCACATCAAACCGCACGCTGCGCCGCTGCTTGCCGCCGCCGAACGGCTTGCGCTCGCGCCGCGGCAGTGCGCCTACGTCGGCGACGACCTGCGCGACGTGCAGGCGGCGCAAGCCGCCGGGATGGTGTCGATCGCGGTCGAGTACGGCTACTCTGGCACCGAAAACGGCGGCCCGCGCTCGTGGAACGCCGATGCCGTGATTGCACGGCCGATCGACTTGATCGACTGCCTGTAGCGCCCATATGAGATAATGCATTTGTTTTCTCGAATACGGGGGCGACTTGGTTTCGACGTGGGTCGCGAAGCAGCGCAGGGCATGCCGAGGACCAGTTCCCTCGTAAATCCAGCTGGACGCAACTAAACGCCAACGACGAGCGTTTCGCTCTCGCCGCCTAATACCGGCGAGACGCTGCACTAGCCTGCTGATGGGCTAGGCCCTCGAAAGAGGGTGCAGCGCCATTCACATCAGCCTCTCTGCACGGCCTGGCCGCTTGGCCGTGTGGATCCGTCGAAGCGGCTGGCCAAGCGTCAGCCCGCCGGCCGGCGGGCGCGAGGCGAGATCCAAATGGCCAGGCTAAGCATGTAGTCCTGACTGTGTAGGGCTTGCGGACGCGGGTTCGATTCCCGCCGCCTCCACCAGAAGCACTCTAAGCGCCCGGTCCTCCGGGCGTTTTTCATAGTGGAAACAGTCCACCTAGGTCTAGGGATGTCTGGGGGTATCTGTTTGCATCTAGCCAATTTTGGGGGTATCTTCGGGGGGACACGCCACTTTTCGTGGGGGGATCTCGATGGCTTTGTCCGACCTCAGAGTACGCGCCGCCAAGGGCCGGGAGCGGCCCTACAAGCTCGCCGACGGCGCCGGCCTGTATCTGCTGGTCAAGCCTGACGGCGGGAAGTACTGGCGCCTCAAATACCGTTTCGCCGGCAAGGAAAAACTGCTCGCCCTGGGCGTGTACGGCAAGCAAGGCGCGTCGCTCAAAGACGCCCGGGTGCGCCGCGACGAGGCCCGCAAGCTGCTCTCGGATGGCGTCGACCCGGGCCTACAGCGGAAGTCGAACAAGATCGCCGGCGCCGAGCGCGCCATGAACAGCTTCGAGGCGATCGCGCGCGAGTGGTACGTGAAGTTTTCCCCCGGCTGGGTCGCATCGCACTCGAGCAAGATCCTGCGGCGCCTCGAGCGTGACGTGTTCCCCTGGCTCGGCGAGCAGCCGATCGCGGAGATCACGGCGCCCGAGCTGCTCGCGGTGCTCAGGCGTGTAGAGAGCCGCGGCGCGCTCGAAACCGCGCACCGTGCGATGCAGAACTGCGGCCAAGTGTTCCGATACGCAGTGGCCACCGGCCGCGCGCAGCGCGATCCATCGAGCGATCTGCGCGGCGCCCTTCCCCCGACCAGGCAGACGCATCATGCCGCGATCAAGGACCCTCAGGCGATTGGCGAGCTGCTGCGCGCGATCGACGGCTACCAGGGCGCGCTCATCACCAAGTGTGCGCTGCGCCTCGCTCCGCTCGTTTTCGTGCGGCCTGGCGAGCTCAGGCGCGCCACGTGGTCCGAGTTCGATCTCGACGCCGGCGAGTGGCGGATCCCGGCCGAGCGCATGAAGATGCGCGAGCAGCACATCGTTCCGCTCTCTTCGCAGGCCGTCTCGGTCCTGCGCGAGCTCCAGCCGTTGACGCGAAACTCAGCCTACCTCTTCCCTGGGGCGCGGTCCGCCAAGCGGCCGATGAGCGAAAACACCGTCAACGCGGCGCTACGGCGTCTCGGGTACACGAAGGACGAAATGACCGGGCACGGCTTTCGTAGCATGGCGTCGACGCTGCTCAATGAGCATGGCTGGCATCGCGACGCGATCGAGCGGCAGCTCGCGCATGCGGAGCGCGACGGCGTACGCGCAGCGTACATCTTCGCAGAGCACCTACCTGAACGCCGGAAGATGATGCAGGCCTGGGCCGACTACCTTGGCGCATTGGCTGCCGGCGGCAAAGTGATTCCAATGCGGCGCGCGTCTTAGGCGCACGCTGCGCTGGAAAGAGCGGCCACGGCGGTATGGTAATACCGCCGTGGCCTGACCACGAAACGCAACCTGGATTGGAGGTTCGCATCATGGC
>JBGOTT010000305.1:0-5084 GCA_041476585.1 Gammaproteobacteria bacterium
CACCACCGCGCTCAGATAGCCGAAACGGCGCGAATAGGCGTCGGCCTGCGTGAACTCGTAGAGCCGGATGCCCGGCGTGCGGAGGAACATCTGCAGGATCGGCGACTCCGGCGCCGAGACGATCGCCACCGCGTCCAGTTCGCCCTCGATGAGCGCCAGTGCCGCGGCTGTCAGGTCCAGACGCCCGAGCTTCAAGTCGTCGCGTTCGACAAAGCTGGCGTTCAGCAGCTTCATCAGCAGGTTGGTCGCGCCGCTGCCGCGGCTGCCGGTATTCACGCGCCAGCCGCGCAGCTGGTCGAGCCGCTCGAGCGTGGCGCCGGGCAAATTCTTCGCGGATTCCTGGCGGTAGAACAGCCACACCGGCTCGAAGAACAGACTGCCGAGCGCCACCAGCGGAACGCCGTTCTTCGCTTCGTCCTGGGTGCGCAGCGATTCGCCCGAGCCGCCGCGCACGAAGCCGAAGTCCACATCCTCCTTTTCGCTGCGCAGCAGGGTCCGGTTGGCCGAGGAGCCTTCGGTCGGGCGCAGCACCACGTCGATGCGGTGGCGCTTCAGCGCCGCCTTGTAGCGCTCGCCGAACTCGGCGTAATCGCTTAGTTCCGGCCCGGTTGCCAGCACGACCTTGCGCGGCGGATTCGGCTTCAGGACAAAGTACGCCGCCACCAGCAGCACCAGCGCGATCAGCACGAACGGCCCCGCCGCGATCAACAGGTCGCGGGCGGAGACCAGGGTGGAACGAATGATGCGGGGCATGCTTGCGGTATCAGCGGCGGCGGTATCGAATCATCAGCCAGCCACCGAACATGCCGCCGAGGTGCGCAAAGTGCGCCACGCCAGCCGCCGTGCCGGTCACGCCGAGGAGCAGTTCGAGCGCGCCGAAGACGAACACGAACACGCGCGCCTGCATCGGGATCGGCGGGAAGAGCAGCACCACCATTCTCCGCGGGAAATACATGCCGAACGCGAGCAGCAGCCCGTAGATCCCGCCTGAGGCGCCGACGGTCGGCGCGGGCGGCGCGCCCATCCAGCCGGTCACCACCAGTTGGCACAGCCCGGCAGACACCACGCACGCGAAATAGTAGAGGGTAAAGAAGCGCGAGCCGAACAGTCGCTCGATATCGCTGCCGAACATGTACAGCCCGAACATGTTGAAGAACAGGTGCGCGAGGCCGCCGTGCAGGAATGCGTAGGTGACGAGCTGCCAGGGCTGGAACGCCGGCGCCTCCGAAAGGCCGGAACCGAGCGGCCAAAGCGCGAACCATTCCACGAGCGTGGAGCCCGTTACCGGCTCGAGCAGGAATACCGCGACGTTGGCGACGATCAGCGCTTGTGTGACTGGTGGCATGCGCGCATCCCTCGAGCGGGACCGGCCCGCCGCCGCTCGCTCGCCGGCGAGGTGGTCTGCGCTATCGCTCGCCGGGGCGGCCGCGCCCGGGAGCGGGAGCGCCCGCGCCAGAATACAGCGTCGGCACGGTGCCGGGAAGCATGCGATCGGCGAGTGTTTTCTGTTCGTCCGAAAGGCCGGCGTAGAGCTTTTTCGCGGCGTCCGAGAGATCTTCCATCGCGGTGAGCCGGTTGCGGACGATGTCGATCCTGCCTTCGATCTGCAGCAGTGCGCTGCCGCCCATTGGAACCTCGCCGCCGCGGCCCAGGTCGGCGAGCAGGTTGACGACCTTGTCTTCGTAAGCCTGCCAGAACGCTGCTTGCTCGGGCGTCAGCTTGAGCGCGAGCCGCGCGTCGGTGAGTTGCAGGCGGATCTGGTCGTTCTGGCTCAGCCGCGTCACGCCGGCGGAGGGCTCGGCTGAGCGCGAGCGGCTATCGGCGCCGCCGCCCGCGCCGCCGCGCCGCGAGCCGCCAAATTGGGCGCAGGCCTGTGCGGCGAGCACGAGGCCGAGGAAAAAGACCAGAGACAGCCGGAGCGGGGTCACGCGAGCCTCCACCTACGGGGAACGAATCGGATTGTTACCGCGGACAGGCATGCCGGGTGTTTCAATTTGTAAAAAACGCTAAGCTAGACAGGCCGTCAAAGAAGAGGGAGGAGGCAATGAACAGATCATCCAGACGAAGGTTTTTCGCGGGCGGCGTCGCCTTCGGGCGGCCTTATCAGGCGCCCTTCACGGTGCGTTGACGCGCGAAGCCTGGCGTCGTTCACGTTGAGCGCACCGCGGCCGTTTCGACTGCACGTTCCGGACTCGGCACTCGTCGAGTTGCGCGAGCGCCTCGCGCGCACGCGCTGGCCGGACGAGCCGCCGATCGATCCGTGGTCCACCGGCGCGAGCCTCGCCTACGTCAAGGGGTTGGTCGAGTACTGGCGATCGGGCTTCGACTGGCGAGCGTGGGAGGATAAGCTGAACGCGTTTCCGCAGTTCATCGTGCCGATCGACGGAATCGATGTTCACTTCATTCACGCCAGGGGCAGGGGAGCGAACCCGATGCCGCTCCTCGTGTCGCACGGCTGGCCGGGCTCGGTGTTCGAGTTCCACAAGCTGATCCCGCTGCTGACCGAGCAGTTCACCGTCGTTGCGCCTTCGCTTCCGGGCTACACGCTGTCGTTCGCGCCGGGGCAGAAGCGCTTCGGCACCGAGGACATGGCAGCCGCGTTTTCCGCGTTGATGACCGATGTGCTCGGTTACCGGCGCTTCGGTGCTCAGGGCGGCGATTGGGGCGCGTTCGTGTCTTCCGTCCTCGGTCACCGCTACCCCGCGCTTTTGTTCGGCATTCATCTGAACCTGCTTGCAATTCGCCGCGATGCGAAGATGGCGGCGCCGACGCCCGAAGAACAGGCCTATCTGCGCCAACTCGCGCACTTTGCCAACGAGGAATCCGGCTACCAGTGGATCCAGGGAACCAAGCCGCAGACGCTCGCCTTCGGCCTGACCGATTCACCCGCCGGCCTCGCGGCCTGGGTGGTCGAAAAGTTCCGCAGCTGGACCGACTGCGACGGCAATCCGGAGAACGCGGTTTCGCGTGACGAAATGCTCGCGAATATCTCGCTGTACTGGTTCACCGGAGCGATCGGTTCATCCTTCTGGCCCTACTATGCGCGGCGTCATGGCCCCTGGCCGATTCCGGAGGGCAAGACCGTCGGCGTGCCGATGGGATACGCCGAGTTCCCGAAGGAAATCGTTCGACCGCCGCGCTCGCTTGCAGCCAAGTCCTACACCGACATCCGGCGCTGGAGCGTGATGCAGAAAGGCGGGCACTTCGCCGCGCTGGAGCAGCCCGAGGCGCTGGCGCGGGAGATCGGAGCGTTTTTCGGGTCCTTGCGCTAGCGATTTGCAGGGGTAGAATCCGCGCGCGGCAGGCGCTCATCATAGGGAGGAAGCACAATGGCAGGCCTCACGATCAACGGTAAGTCTCACGCGTTCGACGTCGATCCCGACACGCCGCTGTTGTGGGCGATCCGGGAACAGGTTGGCCTGACCGGCACCAAATACGGCTGCGGTATCGCGCAGTGCGGCGCCTGCACCGTGCACGTCGACGGCGTGCCGGTCCGCTCCTGCGTCATGACGGTAGGCGCGGCGGAGGGCAAGCAGATCACGACGATCGAAGGCCTGGCCGTGGACGGCGTGCTCACCAAGGTGCAGAAGGCTTGGCTCGAGCACGACGTGCCGCAGTGTGGCTATTGCCAGTCGGGAATGATCATGGCGGTTTCGGCGCTGCTGAAGGACAAGCCGAAGCCGACCGATGCGGATATCGACGCCGCGATCACCAACATCTGCCGCTGTGGCACCTTCCAGCAGGTCCGCGAGGCGATTCACGCCGCGGCCAAGGCATAAGGGGGAGCCATGAGCTACGCACCGAAGATCACTCGCCGCTCGTTCATCATCGGTACCGCCGCGGTGGGCAGCGGCCTCGCGCTCGGATTGAACATCCCGTTCGGACCCGGCGTCGTTCGCGCTGCGGACGGCTCGCCCGAAGTCACCGCCTGGGTGGTGATCCGCCCGGACGACACGGTCGTGATCCGCATTGCGCGCTCCGAGATGGGGCAGGGCACGCTGACCGGCCTCGCCCAGATGGTGGCCGAGGAACTCGAATGCGACTGGTCGAAGGTGACGACCGAATATCCGACACCCGGGCAAAGCGTTGCGCGCAAGCGCGTGTGGGGCGACTTCGGGACCGTCGGAAGCCGCGGCATCCGGACTTCGCACGACTACGTTCGCAAGGGCGGGGCGACCGCGCGGGTGATGCTGGTCCAGGCCGCAGCCAACGAATGGAATGTCCCGGCCGCGGAGTGCAGCGCGTCCAACAGCGTGATCACGCACAAGCCCTCGGGACGCACCACGACCTACGGCAAGGTGGCCGAGGCCGCGGCGAAGCTCGAGCCGGCGAAGGATGTGGCGCTCAAGGATCCGAAAGACTGGAAGATCATCGGCAAGCCGGTGAAACGGTTGGACACGATCGACAAACTGACCGGCAAGCAGGTCTACGGTGCCGATCTGAAACTGCCCGGCATGCTCAATGCGACGATCAAGGATTGCCCCGTGTTCGGCGGCAAGGTGAAGAGCTTCGACGCGGCGAAGGCCGAGCGCATGCCCGGGGTGAAGAAGGTTGTGCGCATCGACGGCTCTGCGATCGCCGTTATTGCCGATACCTGGTGGCACGCCAAGACTGCGCTCGATGCCGTACCGATCGAGTGGGACGGCGGCGCGAACGCCAAGGTGTCGAGCGCGTCAATCGCCGAGATGCTGAAGGAAGGCCTGAGCGCGGAGCAGGCGTTCGTGCATAACGAGAAGGGCGACGCGAAGGCCGCCGTTGCCGGCGCGGCGAAGAAAATCGAAGCGGTCTACGCCTATCCGTTCCAGAACCACGCGACGATGGAACCGATGAACGCGACCGCACGCTACACGGCCGAGCGCTGCGAGGTCTGGTGCCCGACGCAGAACGGCGAGGGCGCGCTCGCCACAACGGCCGCCGCGTCCGGGCTGCCGATCGAAAAGTGCGAGGTCTACAAGCTTCACCTCGGCGGCGGATTCGGCCGGCGCGGCGCGATCCACGATTACGTGCGACAGGCCGTGCTGATCGCCAAGGAAGTGCCGGGCACGCCCGTGAAGCTGCTCTGGACACGCGAGGAAGACATGCTG
>JBGOTT010000306.1:0-5079 GCA_041476585.1 Gammaproteobacteria bacterium
ACGCCGGCTCCTGGCCGAAAAGGGCGCCACGTTCTGGGTGCCGGTCACCGTTGTCCTCGAACTCGCCTGGGTGCTGCGTACGAGCGGGCTCGCGCGCGAGGCCATCGCCGGCGCAGTGCGCGGCCTGCTCGCCCTTCCACGAATGCGCTTTCAGTCCCCCGATGCGCTGGCGGCGGCGGTCCGGTGGGGCGAAGCAGGCATGGACTTCGCCGACGCCCTGCACCTCGCCTTGAGCGACAAGGCCGAGCGCTTCGCGACCTTCGACGAGGCGCTGGTGAAGCAGGCGCGCAAGGAGGGAGTGTGGCCGGCCGTCGGCGCGCCATAGGCTCGTCCACACCGTCGTTGCCCGCGATCCGCGGGAATAACATCCGCCGCCGGGTGTTTACCGTACAGTACAAGTCAGGATTCACTAACGGGAGGAGACCCATGAAAAAAGTGCTCGGATTTTCCGTCGTTCTGGCGCTTGCGCCCCTCGCGCACGCCGCGGACATCGAGGCCGGCAAGGCCAAGGTCGCCACCGTGTGCGCCGCCTGCCACGGCGCGGCCGGGGTGAGCGTAAGCGATACCATCCCCAACCTCGCGGCGCAGCGGGCGGGCTATCTGGAAGCGCAACTGAAGGCGCTGAAGGACGGCACGCGCAAGAACCCGCTCATGAACCCGATCGCGGCGCAGCTAAGCCCCGAAGACATGGCCAACGTCGCGGCCTACTTCGCAGCGCAGCCCGGCGCCGGCACGGGCGCGAAGTCCACCTTCCTGCCGAACGTCGCGAAGAGCCAAGTGACGTTCCCGGAAGGCTACAAGGACACGTTCACGAAGTACCACACGATCAATTTCCCCGCGACGAAGCAGGTGCGCTACTACTACGCCAACAAGGCCGCGGTGCAGGCGGCGAAGGCGGGCAAGACCCTGCCGGAGGGCTCGGTGCTGTTCGCCGAGGTCTACGCCGCAAGGCTCGACGCCGACCAGAAGCCGGTCACGGGCAGCGACGGCTTCTTCGTGGCGGAGAAGCTGATGTTCTACACGGCGATGGCAAGCGGCGCGGGGTGGGGCAAGGAGGTGCCCGACATGCTGCGCAACGCAGATTGGAACTACGCCGTGTTCACCCTCGACAAGCAGCACCGGCCCGGCGTGAATCAGGCCGAGTGCTACGCCTGCCACAAGCCGTTGGACAAGGTGAGCTACGTGTTCACGCTGAAGGAGCTCGCAGCGGCGAAGTAGGCGGGCTGCTCCGTCCCCTTCGCCGCGCTTGTCGAGGTCGCCGGCGCGGCAGGTCTGCGCGGGAGCATTGATCCAGGTCAAACCCGGGTTGGTGAGCGCGAAGGGTTTGTCTTGCGTCAATACGCGGTCGCATCGCGATGCCAGCATTCGCGTATGCGCGCAGGCGAGCCCGTAAGCTACGACCCCGGGAACGACCCACTGACGGCCGCCCGCGGAGTGGGGGTGAGTGTTCTGTTTTCGTTTGCCATCTGGGTGCTTGTCGTCATATGGGTCGCAACACGCTTCTAGGATGATCGCTGCTGCGGTCACGCGCGGGCTCCTCCGCGCCGCGTTGGCCGCGGGCCTCGCGCTCGCCGCATCCGCCGCGGCCGCACAATCGTGGCCCTCGAAGCCGATCACCATCGTCTCGCCGTACCCGGCGGGCGGCATCACCGACCTGCTTTCGCGCATCGTCGGCGAGGAACTCGCCAAGGTTCTCGGCCAGCCGGTGGTGGTGGAGAACCGCACCGGTGCGGGCGGCGCGATCGCGCTCGCGAGCGTCGCCAAGGCGGCGCCGGACGGCTACACGCTGGTGATGGGCGGCAGCGCGCCGTCGGCCATCGTCCCGGCGCTCAACCGCAACATCACCTACGGGCCGAAAGACTTCGAGGCCATCGGCTACGTGGCGGGGCTGCCCATCGTGCTCGTCGCGCATCCTTCCATCCCGGCGGCGAACCTCGGCGCGTTCATCGCCTACGTGCGCGCCAACAGCGGCAAGCTCAACTGCGGCCACCACGGCATCGGCACCGGGACGCACCTCGCGTGCGTGCAGTTCGCGCGCATGACCGGCACGACGATCGCTGACATCAGCTACAAGGGCGCGCCGCAGGTCAACGCGGATCTCCTTGCCAATCGCGTGCAGCTGTACTTTGCCACGCTACCCACGCAGCTCCAGTACATCCGCGCGGGACAGATGCGCGCCTACGGCGTCGCCTCGGCCGAGCGCGCGCCCTCGGCGCCGGAGATCCCGACGCTCGAAGAGCAGGGCCTCAAGGGCCTGAACCTCGACAGCTGGAACGCGCTCTACGCGCCGGCGGGCACGCCGAAGGCGATCGTGCAGCGGCTGAACGCGGAGGTGGTGAAGATCCTCAACATGCCGGAGGTGAAAAAGCGCATCGAGAACACCGGCTCCATCGTCCGCCCGGGAACTGCGGAGCAGCTGCAGAAGCTCACCGCCGACGAGTTCGCGAACTACCGCAAGCTCGCCGCCGAAGCCAACATCCGCATGGAATGAAGCCGGGGAGAACGCCATGACCTATTCGATCGTCGCGCATTGCAGGAAGACCGGGCAGTACGGCGTGGGCATCGCCACCTACTCGCCGAACGTCGGGCCGCGCTGCCCGGTGGTGGTGCCGCGCAGGGGCGCAGCGTCCATCCAGGCGGTGGCGAACCCGCAGCTCCTGCCGATCGCCGCGAAGCTCGTAGAAGCGGGGCTCTCGGCCGAGAAGATCGTCGCCGAAATCCTCTCGAGCGATCCGTATCCGGAGATGCGCCAGGTCTCGGTGGTGGACGTCTACGGCCGCGCGCACGCGGTGACGGGCGCGCGCAACCCGGCGTGGGCCGGGCACCACGTGGGCGAGGGCTACGCGTGCTCGGGCAACGTACTCGTCGGCGTGCAGGTGGTGAAGGCCATGGCAAAGGCGTTCGAGTCCAGCGCTGACGAAATGCTCGCCGAGCGCCTCGTGCGCGCGGTGGAAGCGGGCCGCGACGCGGGTGGCCAGCCCGAAGGGCAGAACTCCTCGGCGCTGCTCGTGTACGGGGAACACAGCTTCCCGCTCGTCGACCTGCGCGTGGACCTGCACGACGCGCCGGAAGCGGAATTGCGCCGCCTGTGGGACTGGTACGCGCCGATGGTGCCCTATTACGTCGAGCGCGCGTACTCCGCGAACGTGCCGCGCTGGTGGCAGTGGCGCATGGACCACGTGCCGGGCTGGACGGCGCGGCACTTGAGGAAGTAGCTGCGCTCGCTGAACGGTGCTCGATTGCGCCGAATTCCGGCGGGTTGCGCTTGTCCGCTTGGTGCTGCCGAAGAGCAAGTCCGGGACTTGCTCCGTCAAAAGAGACGTTCAGCAAGTTCCGCGAGGCGCCGAGCACGCTCTTCGGCATTCGGGGGAACTGATTCGAACCGGCGCGATGCGATCGCATGCGAGGCGACGATCGTCACCTCCGATCCCGGCAGAGGGATCAGTGCCGATGCGAGCGCGAGGGCGGCGCTGCCCTCGCTGCGGATGCATACATGAGAGTGCACCGTTTCCCCGGCAATGTGATTCCGGAGGGCAAGCGCGCCCGCGCTTCCGGCAGGGTACCGCGCCGCCGGCGCGCGATGGCCGCCGGGCCGCTCCGCGACCACAAGCGTGCCGTCCTCCGCGATGTCCACGCCGTAGTAGCGCTCGGGACGCGGCTCAGACGCAGCTCTCATGGCGGTCAGCTCTGCGGCCTGTGCGCGTGCGGGGCGTCTTGCGCCTGCGGCTGCACATCGACCGCCCGGGTGAAGTAGCCGGACGCCACGACAACCAGGAACACCAACCCCGGAGCCCAAAGGCGCCGGAGCACGGCGGCGAATTTTTTGGCGATACGCATGTGTGACTCCTTTCCAATTCCAGCAATATAGGAGCCGCGCCGTAAGAACGGCGTAAAGAGTCAATTCGCTGCGGTAAGAACGGCGTAAAGAGTTATTTCGCCCCGGCGCTCAGGATGCCGCCACCTGCCTCGGCCGGTAGATCGCCGTGTGCTGCACCTCCGCGACCGGCCGCATGCCCTGGCTCAGCACCAGGACGCGAAGCTCCACGAACAGGTGCCCCTTGCGTTCGTAGTTTCCGAGCACGCGCGAGCGCGCAGTCAAGGTTTCGCCGACACGAGCAACGCCGAAGTTCTGCACGATGCTGCCGACATGGATCCACGGACCGAGCTGCACGTTTTGCAACAGCGCGAAATTGCACATCCGCAGCACCGTGCCGGGATGCACGAGGTCCTCGCGCGAATACATTTCCTCGGTTTCGCGTACGTCCCGAAGATAGCCGGCGGCGAGCTCGGCGCCCACCTCCAACGGAAATGAATTCAGGCAGCCGCCGACCGGCAGCGTCGCCGGGCTCGCAGGCGAACGGTTCTCCGTCGCAGGCGGGTTGGCCGGCGGAAAGAGCTCCAGCACCGGCACGGCCGCGGCGTTTTCCGGAAGGCGCGCCGATCCGCTCGCGCAGCACCTGCCCCGGGACGTCAACTCGATCGCAATCGCGTCGCCGTCTTCGCGCCCGGCCACCTCGGCAATCTCCCCGTCATAGACAGGATGGGTGAACCGGCATTGCGCCGTCCCGCGCTCGAGAAACGCGCGGCCCCAGCGCTCCACCGGCAGATGCATCATGTAGGCGTACACGTCGACTCCGGGCACCAGCGCGCCGGAAAACCCAAAACGCCGGGCCACCGCATCGTCGTGAATCTTGTTCTCGGAGCTGTGGGCGGTGTTGTAGGCCCGGACGCTGTAGGTACTCATCGGTTTGGGCGTACCATTTACCAGTGATAAGGCTTGGGGAGAGGCTGACCAAATGGATGCATTGCGTGTGTACTGGCGGCAGGGCTGCTCGAGTTGCGTGAAGGTGAAAGAGTACCTCACGGGGCTCGGCGTGGAGTTCGAGTCGGTCGACGTCGGCGCGCGGCCGCAGGCCATGGAAGAACTGCGCGAGATGGGCGTGCGCACGGTTCCGGTCGTCGCGCGTGGCCGCGATTACGTGTTCGCGCAGGCGCTCGAGGACGTGTCGCGCTTCATCGGCCGCGAGTTCCGTGCCGACCACCTGCCTCCCGGAGTGCTGATGGAGAAATGGCTCAGGG
>JBGOTT010000307.1:0-5077 GCA_041476585.1 Gammaproteobacteria bacterium
CGAACACCTGCGGCTTGACTTCCCTGAACCCCTGCAACGGCTCGGCGGCCGGCTTGTCCGCACGGGTGATGGTGTCGCCGACCTTGGCCGCGCGCAATTCCTTGATGCCTGCGATGACGAACCCCACCTCGCCCGCGGAGAGCGCGTCGCGCACCTGCGACTTGGGCGTGAACACGCCTACCTGTTCGCACAGGTAGTTCGCACCGGTACTCATGAACTGGAGCTTTTCCTTGGGCTTGATTGCGCCGTCCACGACCCGCACCAGCATCACCACGCCGACGTAGTTGTCGAACCAGGAATCGATCACCAGCGCTTTGAGACGGCCCGCGGGGTCGCCGCGCGGGGCGGGCGCGCGCGCGATGACCGCTTCGAGGATGTCCTGTACGCCCTCGCCGGTCTTCGCGCTGGCGCGGATCGCGCCCTGCGCCTGGATCCCGATCATGTCCTCGATCTCCAGGATTGCCTTGTCCGGGTCGGCCGAGGGCAGATCGATCTTGTTGAGCACCGGGATCACCTCGACGCCGAGTTCGATCGCGGTATAGCAGTTGGCCACCGTCTGCGCTTCCACGCCCTGGGAGGCGTCGACCACCAGCACTGCGCCTTCGCACGCGGATAGCGAGCGGCTCACCTCGTAAGAAAAGTCCACGTGGCCCGGCGTGTCGATTAGGTTGAGATTGTAGGTTTCGCCGTCGCGTGCCTTGTACTGCAGCGCGGCGGTCTGCGCCTTGATCGTGATTCCGCGCTCGCGCTCCAGGTCCATCGAGTCGAGCACCTGCTCCTCCATCTCGCGGTCTGACAGCCCGCCGCAGACCTGGATGAACCGGTCCGCGAGCGTCGACTTGCCATGGTCGATGTGCGCGATGATGGAGAAGTTGCGGATATGGCTCTGGTTCATAAGCAAAGAGGGTGCCGGTTGCTACCGGACACCCTCGGCTAAGTTGTTATTTTACCGCAGTTTTGATTGCACACGCGCGAATCGGGCGCGAACCGCAGCTACCGTTGAAGCGCCAGTTGAAGCGCCGATTCATCAAGGACGTAGCGGCAGATTTCGCTGCCGTCGGAACCCACCAAAACGGGGACAAGCTGACCGTACCGTTCTTCGATTGCCGGATCGGCGTCCACATCCACCTCATCGAACGCAACGCCCCGCTCCCGCAACGCGCGGGCCATGTCCTCGCAGAGGTGGCAGTAACTGCGCGAGTACAGCTTGAATTCCAGGGTCTCAGCCCTTGTCGGCGAGCCCCGCGACGCTCAGTACCAGCGTATTTTCGCCGCGGCGCACATGCAGCGTGACCGCGCTCGACTTGTCGAGCTCGTTCAGCCGCTTGTTCAACTGCGCCACCGACTTGAGTTCCTCGACCTTGCCCTGGCTCACGATCGCGAGGATCACGTCGCCACGGCGCACATCCAGGCGCGCATCGGGACGCACTTCATCCACCACCAGCCCGTGCGCAAGCTTCAGCTCCTTTTTCTGCTCCGTGCTCAACTCGCTCACCACGAGGCCAAGCCGGTTGGCAGCCAGCGCCGCGGGCTTCGGACGCGGCGATTCGCGGCCGGCAATGCGTTCTTCCGGGATCTCGGCCACCGTGATGGTCAGGTCCTTGGGTGCGCCCTTGCGCCACACCTGCAGCCCGACCTGCGAGCCCGGCCGGGTCGAACCGACGATGCGCGGCAGGTCGGCGGATGCGCCGACCGGCTTGCCGTCGAACTTGACGATGATGTCGAGCGCCTCGATGCCGGCCTTCTCGGCGGGACTGCCCTTCTCCACCGAATTGACGAGCGCGCCCTCCGCCTTCTTCAGTCCGAACGAATCCGCCATCTCCCTGGTCACTTCCTGGATCACCACGCCGATGCGTCCGCGGCTGACGCGCCCCTTGGTGCGAAGCTGGTTCTGGATGTCCATCGCGAGGTCGATCGGGATCGCGAACGACAGGCCCATGAAGCCGCCCGTGCGCGAGTAGATCTGCGAGTTCATGCCGATCACCTCGCCGCGCAGGTTGAACAACGGCCCACCCGAGTTGCCCGGGTTGATCGCCACGTCTGTCTGGATGAACGGCACCAGGTTCTCCTGCGGAAGCGAGCGGCCCTTGGCGCTCACGATGCCCGCGGTGACCGTGTTTTCGAAGCCGAACGGCGAACCGATCGCCAGCACCCATTCGCCGACCTTGGTGCGCGCCGGGTCGCCCAACTTCACCGCCGGCAGGCCGCTTGCCTCGATCCTGATCACAGCCACGTCAGTGCGCTTGTCCGCACCGATGACCTTGGCCTTGTACTCGCGCTTGTCAGTGAGCTTGACGATGATCTCGTCGGCCCCGTCCACGACATGTGCGTTGGTGAGGATGTAGCCGTCGGTGGTCACGATGAATCCCGATCCGAGAGAGCGCGCCTCCGGTACTCGCGGGCTCTGGCCGGGCCCCTGGCCCGGACCCGGCTGCCGCGGGATGAAGCGGCGGAAGAACTCCTGGATCTCTTCGTCTTCGATGCCCGGGATCTGCGGCGTCGCGCCGCTGCGGCGCACTGCCTGGGTGGTGCTGATGTTGACCACCGCGGGTCCCTGTTCCTCGACCAGGCGCGTAAAGTCGGGCAGTTCGCGCGCCTGCGCCGAGGCCTGCGCCGTGAACATCACCAGGGCAAACGCCAGAATGCTTCGCATCATGTTTCGCTCTTCCTCTGTGTGTGATTACTGCGGACGCCGGTACTCGACCGTCTGCGCAATGCGCCGGACGCTCGCCGCAGGCGCCTCTCCGACCACGGTCACCGCGTGGTTGGCGACCTCGCGGGTGTATATGTTGACGGCGCCTATCGAAGACAAGCCCGGCTGCAACGGTTCGGCGCGGCCGGCCAGCGGTTCGATGAACACGGACACCGCCGCAAGCCCGTCGGAGTACACCAATTGCCCGACCGGGCGCGATTTCACCAGCGTGCGCGTCAACTCCGCGATCTTGTGGAAACCGGGGATGTCGGCGCGAATCGTCCACCCCTCGTCCGCCAGGTTGGCAGGAACCACCGCCGCCTGCTCCACGCGCCAGTCCTTGCTGCGCGCCTCGATGGTCGCGCGGCGCTTTTCGCGTCCTGGACCGCGACCGATGCTCAATTCGGTGAACGTGAACTGCTCGACCGTCTCGCCCTTTTCGTTGAATACCCGCGCCTTGAGGAGCATGCCACTGGCCTTGTCCGCCCAGAGCTGATAGCCGTAGCGCAATGCATCCTTCGGCGTAAGCACGATCTCCTGGCATTCGAACTGGGCAATGCGCGTGGTGCCACCCGTGGCGATATCGTAGTTTTCGCCCAGGCTGGAGATCTGCGCCGGCAGCAGTGCGGGGAAACTGCGTCCGCCGCTGCGCTTGTCGATCTTCACCGTCTGGCTCTCGGGGAGGTAGCACTTCACCTCGTCCTTGAAGCGCACCACCTCGCGTGGCGTGCCGTCCAGCGAAACCAGCTTCTCGTAATCGCCCCTGGCATCGACCTGCCGGGTGACACGCGAACTTTCGCTGTGCTCGCCCTGCTGGTAGACGAACGTCCCCGCATAGCTGAGCGTATGCGTGGCGCGGTAGATCTTGTTCAGCCAGCCGTTGGCGTCATGGCTGTACTGCGCCTGCGCGCCAAACGGGAAGAGCGCCGCGGCAAGCACGGCCGAACAGGCCAGCGCCTTCATTTGCGACGCACCGATTCCGACACGGTACGCACGTAGGGCGCGACGCCCTGCAGGTTGCCGCGCGGCGAGTACGCCTGGTGAGCGAGCAGGTAATCGCCCGCGGCGCTCGGAAGCGGTACGTTCGGCGCCGGCGCCTCGACAGCCGGTTTGCCCGGCGGCTTGGCGGGCGCCAGCGCGACCTCGGGGCCGCGCTGCATCCCGCTTTGCGGCGCAAACGCCACCCAGGCAACCAGTGCGACCGCGGCAAGGCTCGCCGCCATCGGAAGCACGCGCCAGCGCGGGCGCGATCCGGCCTGAGGCACGCGGGGTGCGAGCACTGTCGGCTCCTCTGCCAGCTTCGCTTCCATGCGCGCCGAAAACCCCACCGAAAGCAGCGCTGTGTCGCGCAGCGCGTCGCCAACCAGGTGATAGACGCGCCAGGCCTCCAGCGCCTCGCCTTCGCGCGCCACTTCCGCATACGAGCCGCGCTGCTCGTGCGCCTCGAGCTCTCCGTCCATCAGCGCAGAAATCTTTTCACTCATCACCACCTCTGGTCGTTGCGTGTCTCAAGCAGCGGTCGCAGCTTTCCGGCGATGGCTTCGCGCGCCCTGAAGATGCGCGAACGAACCGTGCCTATCGGGCAATCCATGATCTTCGCAATTTCCTCATAACTCATGCCTTCGATCTCGCGCAACTGGATTGCGGTGCGCAACTCTTCTGGCAACTCATCCATCGTCGCGTTCACCGTATCCGCAATTTCGCGGCTCAGCAATATGCTCTCGGGCGTGTTGATGTCGCGCAACGCGTCGCCTTCATCAAACCCCTCCGCCTCCTCCGCCTCGACTTCGGTCGAGGTCGGCGCCCGCCGCCCCGCCGATACCAGCCAGTTCTTGGCCGTGTTGATGCCGATGCGGTACAGCCAGGTGTAAAACGCGCTGTCGCCGCGAAACGCCGGCAAGGCACGATACGCCTTGATGAACGCCTCCTGCGTCACATCCTCCACCTCGGCCGGGTCGCGGACATACCGCGACAGCAATCTCGCCAGCTTGCGCTGGTACTTATCCACCAGCAACCCGAAGGCACGCTTGTCGCCGCGCTGTGCGCGCTCGACCAACTGCTGGTCGATTTCGCGCTCAGACACCGACCCGCTCCCGGGCCGACGGGCCGCACTCGTAACACCTTACACGCAGAGACAATGTTCCTCTCGATTAGTTCGCCGCGGGCCGGGCCGTCGCGCCCCACAGCGCCCAGATCCTCAACCTGCGGAACGGTTCGGCCGGAAGCATATCCCGCGTCACCAGCAGTCGCCGTACCCGTCCCGCGGGACCGGACGCGGGCAAGATTACGAGCCAGCGGCTGACATAACGCGGCGCATCCGCGATGGGAGCCCAATCCCGACCGATTCGGTCGACTATCCGAAGCTCCCCGGCCGCGGAAAAGGCC
>JBGOTT010000308.1:0-5048 GCA_041476585.1 Gammaproteobacteria bacterium
ACAGTTCCGCCCGGCGAGGACGCGCATGCCGCTGTCGCACATCGAGCACTTTCTCGTCGCCGCCGACGACCAGGAGGCGACGCGCGACTGGTACCGTGCGGTGCTCGGCATGGAAGAAGGCCCACACCCGGAGTTCGGCTTTCCGGTGTACTGGATGTACCTCGATGGGCGCGACGTGGTGCACATCGGGCCGAGCGCCGCGAAGGCCGGCGAGATCCAGAAAGAATTCCTCGGCCGCACCTCGCAGGACACGGGGGCCGGCACCGGCGCGCTCGAGGCTTCGGACCTGATTGACATGAATCAAAGCGCGCGCCGTTCGCGGGCGTAAGCTGCGCGATCGCGTGACCCGCAATCCCGGGCCGTGTCTCGTTCAACAAGGACCCACACCATGGCTGCAACGCCGCAACGTCCAATGCCGGCAATTCCCAGGGGGATGGCTCTGCTGCACGACCCCCTGCTCAATAAAGGCACCGGCTTTACGGAAAGGGAGCGCGACGCACTGGGACTGCGCGGCCTGCTTCCGCCGCACGTGCACACGCAGGACGAGCAGATGGCGCGCGTGCTGCAGAACCTGCGGGGCATGGCCGATCCGCTCGACAAGTTCGTCGCGCTGAACGCATTGCATGACCGCAACGAGGCGCTGTTCTTCCGGGTGATCTGCGATCACGTGGACGAAATGCAGCCGCTCATCTACACGCCCACCGTAGGGCTCGCCTGCCAGCGCTTCAGCCAGATTTTCCAGCGCCCGCGCGGCATCTTCATCAGCGCCAACGACCGCGGCCGCGTGACGAGCGTGCTGCGCAACTGGCCGCACCAGGCCGGAATCATCGTCGTCACGGACGGCGAGCGCATCCTCGGCTTGGGCGATCAGGGCGCGCAGGGCATGGGCATCCCCGTCGGCAAGCTCTCGCTCTACACCGCGTGCGCCGGTATTCACCCCAGCCTGTGCCTGCCCGTCACGATCGATGTCGGCACCAACAACGCGACGCTGCTTGCCGATCCGTTCTACATCGGCCTGCGCCAGCACCGCATCACCGGCGCCGCCTACGACGATCTGATCGACGAACTGATCACCGCCGCGCGGGAAGTGTTTCCCGGCGTGGTGATACAGTTCGAGGACTTCGCCAATCACAATGCGTTCCGATTGCTGGCGAAATACCGCGACCGCATCTGCACCTTCAACGACGATATCCAGGGCACCGCATCGGTTGCGCTCGCCGGAGTATTCTCCGCGCTGCGCGTCACCGGCGGAAAACTCGCCGACCAGAGGCTGCTGTTCCTCGGCGCCGGGGAGGCCGCCACCGGCATTGCCGACCTCGCAGTGGCAGCGATGGTCGCGCACGGACTGGACAAGGCTGCCGCACGCCAGCGTTGCTGGCTGGTCGATTCGCGCGGCCTGGTGGTGAAAGGCCGCACCGACCTGGTCGAGCACAAGCGGCCGTACGCCCACGAACACGCACCGATCGGCGATTTCCCGTCAGCCGTCAAAGCGCTCAAGCCGACCGCCATCATCGGCGTCGCCGCGGTCGGGGGGACGTTCACGCGCGAAGTGATCGAGGAAATGGCGCGCATCAACCCGCGGCCGATCGTATTCGCGCTGTCCAACCCGACTTCGAAAGCCGAGTGCACCGCGGAGCAGGCTTATCAATGGACGGGCGGCCGCGCGCTGTTCGCCTGCGGCAGCCCGTTTGATCCGGTGAAGATCGACGGCCGGACGTTCGTCCCGCGCCAGGGCAACAACTCTTACATCTTTCCCGGCGTCGGCCTCGGCGCGATCGTCAGCCGCGCGCGCCATGTCACCGACGACATGTTCATGGCGGCGGCGCGCACCCTTGCGCAACGGGTGGACGAAGCCGACCTGGAGCAGGGCAGCCTCTACCCGGCGCTGGCGCGCATCCGCGAGGTTTCGGCGGGATTCGCCGCGGTGGGGGCCGAGTGGGCGTTTGCAAGCGGGCTTGCCGGCAAGCCGCGGCCGCAGGACGTTCTCGCCGACGTGAAGTCGCACATGTACGACCCGCGCTATTCGAGCTACGTGTAGTGCGCCGCGATCAGCCCGCGGCGACCTTCAGCACCAGATTGCCGGAGTTCTCGCACGCACCAATTGCTCGTAGCGGTCGAGAATGTGTTTGCAGAGCAACTAAAGAGGAGAACGCGTGAAGAAATCGAAACCGACGTTTGCGGCATTCAACCAGGGAGGCACACCCACGATCGCCTGCTTCAACAAGGCAACGGTGGATCTCGGAGTCAACTTCGACGCCCTGATCGCCGCAATGCAAGCCTTCGTCGACACCTTCGTAGCGCCGGTCTGGGGCACCCCGGCAAAGCTGGTCAAGACCACCGGGTTCAAGAAGGGGGCTTGGGCGATGGTCTTCCTCGACAACGCGGATCAGCCCGGCGCTCTCGCCTACCACGACCTCACGCCGGACGGACTACCCGAGTCCAAGGTGTTCGTCAGGACGACGATCGCCAATGGGGATTTGGTGAGCGTCTCGGCGTCTCACGAGCTTGTGGAGATGCTGGTCGACCCGGCCATCAACTTGCTCACCACGGGCCCCGATCCGAAGGCCGTTTATGCGTACGAGAGTGCGGACCCGGTCGAGGCGCTCAGCTTCCCCGTCAATGGCATCCCGATGACCGACTTCGTTTACCCGTCCTACTTCGAAGATTTCCACAAGACTGGGTCCGTGCAGTTCGACCGTCTCAAGAAGGTCAAGAGGCCGTTCGAGATCCTCGCCGGGGGCTACCAGATCATCTTCAAGAACGGCAAGTGGAGCGAAATCTTCGCTTCAGCCGCGAAGAAGAAGAGATTCGCCAAGGAAGATCGCCGCGGACATCGAAGCAAGATTCGCCCGCGGAGGAAGCGGGAGCGGGCAGACCCGAAAGCAATCGCGCGCCTGCAGCGCAAAGGCTGAGGCTTACGCGATAGAATCGCGCTCGCATTGGAACCGCGCACGGGTTTCGTTGAAACACCTCCACTGCAGGAGGTGGCGACAGAGCGAAAGATGGTCATGCCGTTCGATCAGTCGGGGTACGACGTCCGAGTCGAATGAGGAACCGAGGGTCTCGGCGCCCTGCTCGGCGACCCCGGCCCGGGCATGACCGTCAATCGGAACCACCCCAACCTCGGGCCGCGCCTCTCCATCGTCGACAGGGAAGGCAAGCTGATCGCGCGGCGACATCTACGTCGGCGAAGTGAGCTACACCGAGTGGCCCAGGCTGTTTCCGGCGATTCCGATCGCGAAAGGCATGCGCTCGCTGCAGAAGCTCGCGAGAGTGCACTGAAGCGTCACTCGGCACGCGCCCCCGACGCCTTTACGACCTTGGCCCATTTCTCGGTCTCGCTTTTGAGCAGGGCGTAGAACTCCTGCGGCGTGCTCGATTGGATCTCGAAGCCGAGCGAGGCGAGTCTTTCCTGCACATCCGGGGCCAGCAGCGCCTTTGCCGTCTCCGCATTGATGCGGCCCACGATCTCGGGCGGCGTTCCCGAGGGTGCCATGAGGCCGAACCAGTTGCTGGCTTCGAAGCCCGGCAATCCGGATTCCGCGACGGTGGGAACGTTCGGCATCGCCGAGGAGCGCCGCGCGCCCGTGACGGCCAGCAGGCGCAGGCGTTCCGCCTTGGACAACTGGACCACCGAGGGAAGGACCGGGATATAGATCGATACCTGCCCGGCGAGCAAATCGGCGATCGCCGGCTGGCCTCCTTTATAGGGAATGTGCAGCATGTCCACGCCCGCCATGATCTTGAACAGCTCTCCCGCGAGATGCGCGCTGCTGCCGATGCCGAATGATGCGTAGGTCAGCTGCCCTGGCCGCGCCTTGGCGAGCGCGATCAATTCCTGGATGTTCTTCGCCGGCAGTGACGGCAGGCTGACGATGCCGTCGGGAACCGACGCCAGCAGACTGACATGCGCGAAGTCGCGCATGCTGTCGAACGGCATCTTGCCTTGCAGCGTGGCGTTGATGGCGTGGCCGGTGATGTTGTCGACGAGAAGAGTGTAGCCATCCGGCATAGCCTTGGCGGCAGCCTCGGATCCGATGATGCCGTTGGCCCCGGCACGGTTGTCGACCACCACGGACTGCCCCATGTTGTCGGAGAGCTTCTGTCCGAGCGTTCGCCCGAGAATGTCCACCGTACCGGTTGGAGGCCACGGCACGATCAGGCGTATGGGTTTGCTGGGATAGCCCTGCGGGAAAGACGAAGACGCAGCTAAAGCCAGCATGCACGCCAACGCGAACCGTACCAGAATCACGAAATCTCCCTGCGCACGATCGCGGCGCCGGCCACCAGCGCCTTCAACTTGCCGAAGGCGACCTCGCGCGCCAGGTACTTCATGCCGCAATCCGGCGCCGGAATCAGGTTTTCGGGCGCGACGAATTTAAGTCCCGCGCGGATCCGCTCCGCCACCTGCTCGGGGGTCTCGATGGTGTCGTCGCCGAGGTCGAGGACGCCGAGCATGATCTTCTTGCCGGCCAGTTCGATCAGCACGCCGAGGTCGAGCCTCGGCTGCGCCGCTTCGATGGAGATCTGCTGCGCGATGCTGTCCGCCAGCCCCGGCAGGAAGGAATAGCTGGTGGGCTTGGCCGCGCCCGGCACCGCCGCGGCGTAGCCGAAGCACAGGTGCACCACCGTTGGAACGGTGATCCCTTTCAGCGCGCGGTTGATCGCCTTGACCGCATAGCGTTTCGCCGCCTCGGGGTCGTTGCGCAGCCAGGGCTCGTCGAGCTGAATGATGTCGGCGCCTGCTTGCTGCAGCTCGTGCGCCTCGGCGTTGACCGCGTCGGCAAAGTCCATCGCCATCTCTTCGTCGTCCCGGTAGAACTCGTTTTTCGCCTGCTGCCCCATGGTGAACGGCCCGGGCAGGGTGATCTTGGCGAGCCGGTCGGTGTTGCGGCGCAGGAACTGCATGTCGCGCAACTCGACCGGGCCGCTGCGGCGGATCTTCCCGACCACGCGCGGCACCGGCGTCATCGCGCCCGAGCGCGTCTTCACCTGGCCCGGATTGTCGATGTCGAGGCCCTCGAGCGCGGTGGCGAAGCGGTTGGAAT
>JBGOTT010000309.1:0-5038 GCA_041476585.1 Gammaproteobacteria bacterium
AGCAGCAGCTGTTCGAGCGCGAGGCCGATCACGCCGATCACCAGGATCGCGATCAGGATGTTCTCGACCTTCAGGTTGTTCCACTCGTCCCAGACCCAGAAGCCCAGGCCCACACCGCCGGTCAGCATTTCGGCGGCGACGATCACCAGCCAGGCCACGCCGATCGACAGGCGCACGCCGGTGAGCATGTACGGGAGCACCGCCGGGAACAGGATCTTCGTGAACACCTTCCACTCGGAGAGGTTGAGCACGCGCGCGACGTTGAGATAGTCCTGCGGAACCCGTTGCACGCCGACCGCAGTGTTGATGACCATCGGCCAGATCGACGAGATGAAGATCGTCCAGATCGCCGCCGGGTCCGCGCCCTTGAAGACGAGCAGGCCGATCGGCAGCCAGGCGAGCGGCGAGACCGGTCGCAGCAGGCTGATCACCGGCTCCGCCATACCGGAGAGAAAACTGAAACGGCCGATCAGGAAGCCCAGCGGAATGCCGACCAGGGCGGCCAGCCCGAAACCGATGCCGACGCGCGTGAGCGAACCGAGGATCTTCCAGCCTATGCCCTGGTCGTTCGGGCCGGTTCGATGGAAGGGATTGCTGAACACGGCCTTCGCCGCATCCCAGGTCTTCGCCGGACCCGGAATCGAGCCCATTTGCGACACCGCGTACCAGACGGCGACGAAAGCGAGCAGCCCGAGCAGCGGAGCGATGACCTTGAGCGCGATCTCGGTGCGATGGCGCCGGCGCATGCGCTCGGTGGCGCCCGAGGCGGTGGCGGCCCGCTCGACGGCGGCGTCAATCACTGGCGCCGCCGGATGCGGCGCCGGCGACGCCAGTGCAGCAGGTATGGTGAGCACTTTCTGATGCACGAAGACCTTGGCGGTTGCGGCAGTCATCGGTTCGCTCCTTCGATCAGGCCGTCTTCACCGGGAAAGCGAGCGCATATTTCTTCGGGTCGCGCCCGTCCCAGACCACTCCGTCGAGCAGCCTGGAGCTGCGCATCGGGTCCTTGGGCACGCTCGCCTTCGCCAGCGTCGCCGCCTGCTTGTACAGCTCGATCTGGTTGACCTTCTTCGCTACCGCGAGGTAATCGGGGTCCTCCTTCAGCAGGCCCCAGCGGCGGTGCTGGGTCAGGAACCACATGCCGTCGGACAGGTACGGGAAGCTGACGTAGCCGTCGTTGTAGAACTTCATGTGGTTCGGGTCGTCCCAGGTCTTGCCCATGCCGTTCTGGTAGCGGCCGAGGATGCGCTGGTTGATCACATCCACCGACGTATTGACGAACGAGGTCGCGGCGACGGTTTCGGCCATCTTCATGCGGTTGGAGAGCGATGCATCGATCCAGCGCCCGGCATCGATGATCGCGGCGGTCATCGCGCGGCAGGTATTGGGATACTTCTGCACGAAGTCGGCGGTGCAGCCGAGCACCTTCTCCGGATGGTCCTTCCAGATGTCCTGCGTCGCGATGCCGGTAACGCCGATGCCGTCGGCGATCGCCCGGTGGCCCCAGGGCTCGCCCACGCAGTAGCCGTCCATGTTGCCCACGCGCATGTTGGCCACCATCTGCGGCGGCGGCACGACGATGGTCTTCGCGTCCTTGAACGGATGGATGCCGTTCGCCGCGAGCCAATAGTAGAGCCACATGGCATGGGTGCCGGTGGGAAAAGTCTGCGCGAAGGTGTACTCGCGCGGCTCCTTCTTCATCAGCGCGTCAAGCGACGCGCCGTCCACCGCGCCCTTGTCCGCGAGCTTCTTCGACAGTGTGATCGCCTGGCCGTTGTGGTTGAGCGTCATCAGGACGGCCATGTCCTTTTTCGGGCCGGCGATGCCGAGCTGCACGCCGTAGATCAGGCCGTACAGCACGTGCGAGGCGTCGATGTCGCCGTTCACGAGCTTGTCGCGTACGCTCGCCCAGGACGCTTCCTTGCTCGGCACGATCTTGATGCCGTACTTCCTATCGATCTCGAGCACCGAGGCCATCACCACCGACGCGCAGTCGGTGAGCGGGATGAAGCCGATCTTGACTTCCTTCTTCTCCGGCGCGTCGGAGCCCTGCGCCCAGACGGCCGTGCGCAACGGTGTCGGTAACATGCCCATCAATCCGGCTGCGCCCAGCGCCTGTGTCGCGCGCTTAAGAAAGCCGCGGCGCGCTGCCGGGGTGCGAGCTGCGCGGGGACGTCGACTGCCGGGGTTTTGCATGCTTGGTTCTCCATCGCGATAATTTGGCCGAAATGCGGCGACCCAAATAAAAAACGGCGTTGCCGGGCGACCTGCTTTTCGCAGATCGCGCGAGAACGCCGTCGTTCAGTGCCGGGCCGCCGTTGGCCCGACTTCACACGCTGTCCTATGCAATCGCTGTGCCAGGCTGTGCCAGGTTGCGCAGAAAAAGCCTAACTCATTGTTCTTTAGTTCTTCTCTTCATTCCTTCGCGTCGATCGCCGGATTGATTCTTGGACTGAAACTGCGCTATTGCGGTGCACAACAGCGGGGTATGCCCCTATCTCGGTGCAATGATCAGACCAGCAGGCTGGCTACGGAAAGCAGTTGCCGCGCGAGCTCGCAGACGCTGATGCTGCGCTCCATCGCCATGCTGCGCAGTGCTACGTAGGCCTCGTCTTCGCTCATGCCGCGCGCCTTCATCAGCACGCCCTTCGCGCGCTCGACCAGCTTGCGCTCCGAGAGTTTGCTGCGCACCTGCGCGAGTTCGCGGCGCACTGCCTGGAAGGATTCGAAGCGCGCGATCGCGGCGTCGATGATGGGCTCGACGCGGTCTGCGGCCAGGCCGTCGACCACGTAGGCCGACGCGCCGGCGCGCACCGCGGCGCGTATCGTCTGCTGGTCGCGGTCGGCGCTGAACATCACGATCGGACGCGGCTCGCGCTCGGAGAGCATCGCCACGTGCTCGAGCGTGTCGCGCGAAGGCGATTCGGTGTCGATGATGATCACGTCCGGCTGGTGCCTGCGAACCGCTTCGTACAGCAGGTGCGGCTCGAACACCTCCGCGACCACAAGGTAGCCCAGGTTTTCGAGCATCACCCGGACTACCAGCGAGCGCGATTCGCTCTCGTCCACCAGCATGACGCGCAACTTTTCCGGCATGGATCGGTTCTCCAATGCCAGAAGAGCCGCAAGAAGCGTGCCCGAACCTCAGCTGGGTGTGCCGATATTTACGATCCAGCGGGCGACCGATTCGAGCACCGGGTCGATTTCCCCAAGCGCCGGCGTGGCGCCGAGCGACAAGTCCCGGTGCGCCGAACGAAGCTGGTCGAGCAATCGCGGCAGGTCGCGCTTCAGATGGCCGCCAGCACCGAGGAACAACGGCAGCACCGTGATGTGGCGCGCGCCGCGCGCATGCAGCCGCGCGACCGCTTCCTCCAGGCTCGGCGGCATGTGCTCGAGAAACGCGAGTTCGACCGACTCGCCGCCGATTTGGCGCGCAACCAGTCCGCGCAATCGCTCGAACGGCCGCGCCCATTCGGGCTCGCGCGAGCCGTGCGCGAACAGAACGATGGCCGGATTGTTCATTCCACGCGGCGCGCTTCACCCTCGATCGTCACCGGGCCCGGCGGACGCTTGCGGCGTCCAAACAGGCTTGTGATCGCCGCAACCATGCCGGCCAGCACGAAGAACGCGAGCAGCGTAATCCCTGCGAGCACGAGCGCAGCGACCAGCGCTGCGACGATCGCCAGGCCGGCGAGAATGCGCAGCAACGACGTCAGGCGGCCTTCTCGGCGGGGTCAAAGTCGATCTCGACCTTGGCACCGTTCGGATCGTGGAAGAACAACTGCCAGGTACCGTAGGCAGGCAACTGGCGCAGCTCGTAGGCGAGGCCGCGCGCCTTGAGCTTGCCTAGCGCTGCGGCAAGCCCCTGTCCGCTGAACGCCATGTGGTCGATCACGCCCTTGACCAGCTCGGCCTTCGGCCGGCCGCCGATGACGTGCAGGATCGCGTCCTTGCCCTTGCCGCCGTCGGAGTAGAGCCACGCGCCGGGAAAGGTGAACGGCGGGCGCGCTCCCGGCTTGAGGTTGAGGAACTCTTCGTAGAACGCAAGGGTTGCCGGCAGGTCGTCGGTGAGAACGGTGAAGTGGTTTACGGCAGTAACGGTCATCGCAACTCCTATGTAGCAGCCGCCGGCTTGGCCTCGCCCGACTTGACCCGCTCGAGCATGGTCATTGCCGAGGTGACCATGGTGGCCATGTCGCCCATGTTTCCGGGTACGATGAGCGTGTTGTTGGTGCGCGCGAGCAGCGCGAATGCGTTCACGTACTGCTCCGCCACCTTCAGGTTGGCCGCCTGCAGGCCGCCGGGGGAGTTCACCGCCTCGCCGACGGCATGCACTGCCGCCGCCGTCGCCTCGGCGATCAATCGGATGCGTGTCGCTTCGCCCTGCGCGCGGTTGATCGCCGCGGTCTTGTCGCCTTCGGATTTCAGCACCGCGGCCTGCTTTTCGCCGTCGGCGACGTTGATTTCCTGCTGGCGCTCGCCCTCCGATTTCGCGATCAGCGCGCGCTTCTCGCGCTCGGCAGTGATCTGCTGCTGCATCGAGCGCAGGATCGCCTCGGGCGGGGTCAGGCTCTTGATCTCGTAGCGCAGCACCTTGATGCCCCAGTTGCGCCCGGCCTCGTCGAGCGACGCGACGATCTGCCGGTTGATCTCGTCGCGCGATTCGAAGGTCTTGTCGAGTTCCATCTTGCCGATTTCGCTGCGCAAGGTGGTCTGGGCGAGCTGCGATATCGCGGCGATGTAGTTCGACGAGCCGTAGGAGGCAAGGCGCGGATCGGTGACCTGGTAGTACAGGATGCCGTCGACCCCCAGCTGGGTATTGTCCTTGGTGATGCACACCTGCTCGGGCACGTCGAGCGGCACCTCCTTCAGCGAATGAACGTACCTGACGTTGTCCATCACCGGGATGATCAGGTTGAGGCCAGGCTCGAGCACCTAGTGGAACTTGCCGAAGCGCTCCACGACCCAGGCGCTTTGCTGCGGCACCATGCGCACACCCTCGATGATAAAGACGAGCACCACGCCGAGGAGCAGCACC
>JBGOTT010000310.1:0-5011 GCA_041476585.1 Gammaproteobacteria bacterium
CAGGCGATGTCCGGGTCCGCCGGATGCACGGCCACCGCAAAACCGAAACTGGAACGCGGTGCCGTGGTGATCTCGCTCCATGTTGCTGCGTTGTCGGTCGAGCGGAAAATGCCGTTGTGATGCTGCGCCCACAGCACGTCGGGCGCGACCGCGCAGCGCACGATGCGATGCGGATCCTGAATGTTCGGATTGACCCGCTGGTCCGGCGGCATGTACGCGGCATGCATGCCGGTGGCGCACAGCGCCCAGTTCGTGCCGCCGTCGCGCGTGCGCCAGACGCCGCCGCACGAGATCCCGAGGACGATGTCGCCGGAATCGCGCGGGTCGACGAGGATCGAATGAATCCCGGGATGGTCGTAACCGCCGCCGAACCATTCGGCGCGTTCGGGCCGGTTCCAGAGACTCGTCACGAGCTGCCAGGAGTCCCCGTGATCGGCCGACCGGAACAGGCCGCCCGGAATCGTGCCCGCCCACAGCACGCCGGGCTGAGCGGCGCCGCCCGGGGCCAGCGACCAGATGAGCGCGAGCTTGTCGGGGTCGGGATAGGCGGGCACGCCGATGTCATGCCACGTATTGCCTTCATCGCGCGAGCGGCGCAGTTTCACGCCAAAGTGGCCGAGGTTCAGCGCGGCATAGAGCGCGCCGTCGCGGGCGTCTGCCAGCGCGATCGTGACCGGATCGCCGAGGAACGCGGGGCTGCCCAGATGCCAGCCGCCGGGCCCTGCGGTGAGCGTAAACAGGCCTTTGCGCGTTGCGACGAGGATTCTCCGCGCCATTCTCAACCTCCGGTCAGTGCCTGCAACACGTAAATCTCGCTTGTCTCAGTCACGCGGTCGCTCAGATGTTCGCGATCCCTGAGCTTGCGGCCATCGACGAATACGGCGACGTGTTTGCGCACATGCTCCTGATCATCGAGCAGGTAGCCGCGCAGCGCCGGGTTCGCCGCAAAAACCTCCCTCAATACGGCACCTACGGTCGCGCCCGACGCGTTGCACTCGGGCGAAGCGACGTGCCGTTGCAAGTGGGATGTGAAAACGACTTTCGCCATCACGGGGTCTTCGCAACTGACCCGGTTTCCTGCGCGCGCAGCACGCGGCGCAGCAGTTTTCCGGATTCACTCTTCGGCAGCCTGTCGACAAACGCGATCTTGCGCGGATACTTGTACGGGGCCGTCGTTTGTTGCACGTGCTTCTGCAATTCGGCGATCAGGCCGTCGGACGGCGAATATCCCGGTTGCAATACGACGAAGGCTTTGACGATTTCGCCCCGTTCAGCGTCCGGGCACCCGATCACGGCGCTCTCCAGCACCGCCGGATGCTCGATCAACGCATTCTCGACCTCGGTCGGACCGATCCTGTATCCGGCCGAACTGATGATGTCGTCGGCCCGCCCGGTATAGAACATGTACCCCTGCGCGTCGCGGTACGCGAGGTCGCCGGTCAGCCAGTAGTCGTGCCCGCCGATCCGGACGATGGCGTCCCGGGTGCGCTGCGGATCGTTCCAGTACCCGAGCATGAACTGGACGTTGGGAAGCTTCATCGCCAGCTGTCCGGTTTCGCCGTCACCGACGAGCGCATGCTTGGCGTCGATCACGACAAACTCCGTGCCCGGTATCGGCTTTCCCATCGAACCGGGTTTCACTTCCATGCACGGATAGTTGAGTATGGTCATCAGCGTTTCGGTCTGCCCGTACCCGTCGAGCAGTTGGGCGCCGGTCAATTCGTGCCAGCGCTTCACGACTTCCGGGTTGACGGACTCGCCGGCGGACACGCTGAGCCGCAGCGCACTGAGGTCGTAGCGGCTTACCGGCGCGTTGATCAGATGACGGAACTCGGTGGCCGGAGCACAGAACACGGTCACCTTGTGCTTCTCCAGCAGGCGCAGGCGTTGTTCCGCCTCGAATCTGCCGTCATAGAACAGCACGTTGGCGCCCATGCTCCATGGCCCGAACAGAATTCCCGTGCCGGCCTTGGCCCATCCGGTATCCGAGGTGCACCATTTGGTGTCCTGTTCGGTCAGTGTCTGCCAGTAGGCCGCGGAGAGGCGCCAGGAAAACAAGCCCCGTGTCGCGTGCACCACGCCTTTGGGATTTCCCGACGAGCCGGAAGTGTAGTACAGCACTGCGGGCTCTTCAATCTGCAGATCCGCGCATTCGAAGCCCTGCGGCTCGCGCGCGGCCTCGGCGTACGACACCCAGCCGCCGGCCGCGCCCTCGATCGCAATCCGGACCTTCAAGGGCCCGCAGTGCAGGAACTTGTCGATATTCGACAATGTAGTAATGGCACCTGCGGCGCCTGAATCGCTGACCCGGAAGGCGATGTCCTTCGCGGTGAGCATTTCAATACAGGGGATCGGAATCGCCCCTGCTTTCAGGCATGCAACCATGCTGATCTGCCACTCGGGGATGCGCGGCAGCAGGACGATGACGCGGTCGCCCCTGCGCAGCCCCAAGCGGACGAGGAGATTGGCCATCTGATTGGTGAGACGGCTGATGTCCGAAAAACGGAACTTCCGCTGGTCGCCCGATTCATTGCACCAGACGAGCGCGGGCTTGTCGCCGGTTTCGGCCTGGCGGTCCACCACGTCGCGCCCGAAATTGAACGTTTTCGGCAGTTGCCACGAAAACCGGCGCGCAGTCTCGGCGTAGTCCTGCATCCTGGCGATCTGCATTTGCATCCTCTCTTCGGTGGGGCAGCGGATCGGAGGGGCAATATCAGCGAATTCCCCACCCATTGCAACGGACATCGCTTACGCTGCTCGTTCGACAGGAGAAGTGCAATGCACGATCTCGTCATCCGGGGCGCGACCGTCTACGACGGAAGCGGAAGCCCCGGGTGCGTCGCGGACGTCGCCGTGACGGACGGGCGAATCGCCGCGATCGGCAGGATCGCGGACGCCGCGCGCAAGACGCTCGATTCCGACGGCCTCGCGCTGATGCCGGGCATCGTGGATATCCATACCCATTACGACGCGCAGGTGACCTGGGATGCGACGCTCTCGCCTTCGCCGGCGCTCGGTGTGACCACTGCGATCATGGGCAACTGCGGCTTCGGCATCGCGCCTTGTCCGGCGGGCTTGCGCGAGACGATGGTGAGGAACCTCTCGGTGGTGGAGGGCATGGATCTCGGCGCGCTGCTCTCGGGCACGCGCTGGGAGTTCGAGTCGTTTGCGCAATACCTCGATCAGTTGCGCCGCGCGCAACCCTACATCAACTTGGGCGTGCTCGCCGGCCATTCGACCATCCGGACCGCGGTGATGGGTGAGGATGCGTCGAGGCGCGAAAAACCGACCGACGCCGAACTCGCCGAAATGAAGCAGCTGGTGCGCGAAGCGATGGCTGCGGGCGCGGCCGGATTCGCTTCGTCGTTCTCGCCCAATCACAGCGGCTGGGGCGGCCTGCCGATGCCCTCGACGATCGCGTCGGAAGCCGAACTGCTCGAACTCACCGGCATGCTCCGCGAGGCGGGGCGCGGCATCTTCGTGATGGCGACCGGGTCGCGCGCCACGCCCGCGGTGATGGAATCCGTCGCCGCGGCGAACGGCCGGCCGGCGTTCATCGTGACCGTGCTGACCATGTACAACGAGGCGCAGCCGGAGAAAGCGCTCGAGTATTACGCCGAGGTCGCGGCGGCCAATGCGCGCGGCCGCGAGGTCTGCATCCACACCAGCTGCCAGCCGCTGTCGATGGATTTCACGCTGCGCGATCCATACCCGATGCTGTCGCATGACGCGTTCGATCGCGTGCGCACCGCAACGCGCGAACAGCTGCCGGCGATCTACGCTGATCCGGCGTTTCGCAAACGGCTGCGCTGGAATTTCAAGAACCCGAAACAGGGCATCCTGTTCTACGGCAACTGGACGCGCATCGAGGTGACGAGCGACAATTGCACGGTCGCCGAGCTCGCGCGCGAGGCCGGCAAGGATCCGCTCGATTATTTTTTCGATCGGGCGCTCGCCGAAAACCTGGACACCGGTTTCGTCGGCAAGCTGTACCAGAACTCCGACGACGGCGTCGCGCCGCTGCTGAAGCACGACGCGGGCGTGGTGGCGTTGTCCGACGCCGGGGCGCACCTGATCTTCATGTGTGATGCGGGTTTCGGGCTGCATTTCCTCGCGCATTGGGTGCGCGACACCGGATCGTTCTCGCTGGAGGAAGGCGTGCGCAAGCTCACCGCCGATCCGGCAAGGCGCTACCGCATCCCGCAGCGCGGCCGGCTCGAGGAGGGCAATTGGGCGGACCTGCTGCTGTTCGATCCGGGCACGGTCGGCATCTCGGGCCTGAAGCGCGTTGCCGATCTGCCGGGTGGCGGCGCACGGATGGTGCGCGATCCCCTGGGCGTGCATGGTGTGTGGGTGAACGGCGTGCAGGTGCATGACGGGAAGGACTACGTGGCACTCGCTGGCGGTCCCGGGCGGGTGCTCGACAAGTACGACGTATAAGGGGGCCTGTACCGCTACCTTCCGATCGACCACCCAATTGTGGGTACAATCCTTTCAGGAGAAAACACGTGACGTCTGGGCTTGCCGCGCGGCGCCAGCTGCCCGCGCCCGCCAAACACCGGCTGACCGCGACGGAGTTCCGCCGCATGGCGGAGGTCGGGATTCTGCGCGCGGACGATCGCATCGAGTTGATCGAAGGGGAACTCATCGACATGGCGCCGATCGGCAGCAACTATGCGAGCGTCGTCGCGCGTCTCAATGCCTGGCTCGCCGCAGCCGCCGGCGGGCGCTTCATCGTTTTTCCGCAGAATCCCGTCTCCCTGTCGGAGCACTCGGAGCCCCAGCCCGATCTGACGCTGCTCAAGTCGCGCGACGACTACTATCGCGACGCGCTGCCCACTGCCGAGGACGTGCTGCTGCTGATCGAGGTCGCGGATGCGACGCTGGAATACGACAGGACCACCAAAGTTCCGCTGTATGCGCGCAGCGGCATCGCGGAAGTCTGGCTGGTGAATCTGCGCGGTGTCGCGATCGAAGTATTCCGCGCGCCGGGCGCGCAGGGCTACGCGCG
>JBGOTT010000311.1:0-4995 GCA_041476585.1 Gammaproteobacteria bacterium
CCAGCGACGGTTACGTCTGCGTGCTGGTCTACAACGACAAGCAGTGGCGGGCCTTCTTCGGGCTGATCGAGAGAAACGAGTTGCTGCAGGACCCGCGCTACGCCACCCAGGAGGCCCGCAGCAGGAGCTTCGAGGTCGCCTATGGCCTGATCGCCGGGGAGATGAAGAAGCGCACCTCCGCCGAGTGGATCGCTGCGCTCGAGGAAGCCGACATTCCGGTGCAGCGGATGAACAGCCTCGCCGACATCGTCGCCGACCCCCACCTCGCCGCGATCGGATATTTCAGATCCGTGGAACACCCGAGCGAGGGCCGCATCAAGTCGATGGCCGTGCCGTCGGAATGGTCGGAAACCTCCCCCGAGTACCGGCGCCACGCACCCCGTTTGGGCGAGCACACCGCAGAGATACTGCGCGAGGCGGGCTATGCTCCGGCCGAGATCGAGGCGCTCGCCGCCTCGGGCGCAGCTCGAATAGGAGAAAAATCGTGAACGAGGTAGCCCTGAAATCGCTGAATTTCGTGGCGCTGCTCTGCCTGCTCGGCATCGCCGGGTCTGCCTTGGCCCAGCCGAGCCCGGCCATGGCCTGGCCCCAGGTGCGGCAGAAGATCGAGGCGCACTGGAAGAGCACCTATCCGGCCGAGAAGGTTCTGAAGACGGAGCAGAAGGGAGCGCTGCAGTACTACTCCACCCAGCGCAGCACCGATACATCGCAGATCTGGGGCTGGATCTGGGAGACGCGCATCATCGAGACGCAGGGCGCATTTGCGCGGCAGGTCGCGCTGGTCACCGCCGAGCGGCCGAACAAGACACAGGCACGCTTCAAGGTCGCAGCACTTTTCAGGCGCGAAGGCGGCGCCTGGCAGTTCAATGGCGTGGCCGTGGGCATGTTGGAGGAACTGAGCGCTGCCAGGGCAAAGGACCTGCCGGCGAATGAGGAAGCCGTGGGCATCTTCAAGCAGGCTTGGGCGAAACACCGGCCCGATTTCACCGTGCACTCGATCACGGTGCTGGGCGCCGAGCCCAAGCAGTACCAGGAACGGCGCTGGATCAACTACAAGCTTGCGATCGAGGCGACCGGCACCGACCAGGGCAGCCGCGCGATGTACGAGAAGAGATATCGGTGCACGCCGGCCGATCACTCGTCGGTCCTGAAGTGGGATGACGCCGCGAAGGCATGGCTCGCCGACGACGGCATGATTCGCAACATCAACGAAACCGGCGATTGCGTGCCGGCGAAGTAGCCGCAACTAGCGCTGCTCGCTGAAACCCGTGCAGCGCACGTGGCGCGGGTCGACCGTCCAGCTCTTCCCGGCCGGGTCCCATAACAGCATGTTCTGCGTCCGGTTCCGGTAGTTCGCGCCCTCCTTGCTTAGGCGGAATTTGCCCGTGCCCACCGCGTCGACCTGGATCTGGTAGACGTACCAGCGCTTGGCGGCATTGCGGTCCGCGACCGTTTCGAGCTGGAAGCGCGGTTCGCCCTCGAGGGTGATGTTTCTGATGTCGAATCCTTCACAGTTCGCCTTCGCCCATGCCGCGGCGATCAGTTTCTGCGCCTGCGCCTTTTGCGGCGTCTCGACATCGGCGAGCGCGGTCGATTCGAAGACCTTCACGGTCTGCAATTCCCACCGGTCGCCTACCAGCCGGTACTCGACCCACACGCCCTGGCGTTCGCGCGTCTTGTCGGCGCGCTCGATGAGCACGTGCCCGTAGTAGCGAACCGCAAGGATGATCGCTTCGCGCTTCTCGGGGCCGGTGATCTCGATCACCTTGTCGCCGGGCTGCTGTTTGGCGTAATCGGCGAGGATCGCCTTTCTCGCCGCCTCCCAGTCGGGCGCCGTCTGGGCTGCCACTAACCCGGGAAAGAACAAGACGAGAATGCAGACCGCCCAGCGTGCGCTGACCATGCGACCCCCTTCCAGCGCCCATGCTACACTTGCTGTGCAGCGCCGATTTGATGTTCAGCTTGCGGGCGCTTTACAAATACCGCTAAAGAGACGTGGGAAGACCCGTTTCTGCGCAAGCTGAACGGGTTTTTTGTTTTCGGGGCCAGCATGATCGTCGAGGCGAGGAAAGCGAAGTTCACCGAGCCGCTCCCGCTGAAGGGCGGTGCAACGCTGCCGGAGTTTGAAATTGCCTACGAGACCTACGGCGAGCTGAATGCCGGGCGCTCGAATGCCGTGCTGGTATGCCATGCGCTGAACGCCTCGCACCACGTGGCGGGAACGTATGCGGACAAGCCGGACGACGTCGGCTGGTGGGACAACATGGTCGGACCCGGCAAGCCGCTTGACACCAACCGGTTCTTCGTCGTCGGCTCGAACTACATCGGCAGCTGCTTCGGTTCGACCGGGCCGACCTCGCCGAATCCCGCGACCGGCAAAGCCTGGGGCGCGGACTTCCCCGTGGTGACCGTCGAGGACTGGGTCGCGGCGCAGGCGCGCCTGGCCGACCGCCTGGGCATCGAGCGCTTTGCCGCCGTGATGGGCGGCAGCATCGGCGCAATGCAGGCGCTGCAATGGTCGCTTTCGTTTCCGCAGCGCGTGCGCCACGCCATCGTCATCGCCGCCACGCCGCAGCTTTCGGCGCAAAACATCGCCTTCAACGAGGTGGCGCGCCAGGCGATCATGACCGATCCCGATTTCCACGGCGGCCACTACTACGAAAAAGGGGTGGTGCCGCGCCGCGGCTTGCGCATCGCGCGCATGATCGGGCACATCACCTATCTGTCGGACGACGCGATGATGGAGAAGTTCGGCCGGCTGCTGCGCGGCAAGAGCGCGCCGGGCTACGACTTCGACGTGGACTTCGAGATCGAGTCCTACCTGCGCTACCAGGGCGACAAATTCGCGGATTACTTCGACGCCAATACCTACCTGCGCATCACCAAGGCCCTCGACTACTACGACCCTGCGGCCGACTTTGGCGGTGATCTTGCAGCGGCGATGGCGCGCGCGCAGGCGAACTTTCTCGTCGTCTCGTTCACCTCCGACTGGCGCTTTGCGTCGTCGCGCTCACGCGCGATCGTGAAAGCCCTGCTCGACAACCGGCGCGTGCTCTCATATCTCGAGATCGACGCGCCGCAAGGCCACGACGCGTTCCTGATGGACGATGCGCGCTATTTCGGCGCATTGCGCGCCTATTTCGGCAACATCGAGCTATGACCGAAACCGAGCACATTGCACGCTGGGTGGTACCGGGAGCACGGGTGCTCGACCTCGGCTGCGGGGACGGCACGCTGCTCAGGCACCTGTGGCAGACCAGGCAGGCGCCAGGGTACGGCGTGGAGATCGATGACGCCCAGGTGCTCGAGTGCATCAGGAACGACGTCAACGTCCTGCAGATGGACCTGGAGGACGGCCTGTCCGCGTTCCAGGACCGCTCGTTCGACTACGTGATCCTTTCCGAGACGCTGCAGACCATCCGCCGCCAGGAAGCGCTGCTGCGCGAAATGCTGCGCGTTGGGCGCGAGGGGATCGTGTCGTTTCCGAATTTTGGATTCTGGAAGGCGCGGCTGCAGATTGCGATCGGAGGCCACATGCCGGTCTCCGAGGAACTGCCGTACCAGTGGTACGACACGCCCAACGTGCATCACTGCACGCTGATCGACTTCGAGGACCTCTGCGCAAAGCTCGGCGTGCGGATTCTCGGGCGGCAGGTGTTGCACGAAGGCAAACCCGTCGATTTTCTGCCCAATCTCTTCGGCAGCCTCGCGGTGTATCGCGTCAGCGCCTAGCTCGGAACATGGGAACCAAGGTTCCCCCGTTACCCCCTCCTAGCGGCCGCGAAACTTGGGCTTGCGCTTTTCGGCGAAAGCCTTGCGGCCTTCCAGCGCGTCCTCGCTCGCGTGCGCTGCGTCGATCGCGGCAAGCACCTCGCGCATTTCGACCTGCCCCGGATCGAGCAGCGCGGCGCGGATGCCGATCTTGGCGGCAGCGATGGAAAGCGGCGCGTTCCCGCCGATCTCCTCGGACAACGCGGCGAAAGCTGCGGACAGCTCGGCCGCGGGCACCACGCGATTGACGAGCCCGAGCGCGAGCGCCTCGGCGGCGGCGACGCTCCGCCCGGTGAACAGTAGTTCGGCCGCACGCCCCGGGCCGATCAAGTCCACCAGGCACTTGGTACTGGGATAGGACAGCGCGCTCCCCAGGCGCACCCCCGGTTGCGACAACTCGGCGTCGTCGGCGCAGATGCGCAGGTCGCAGTACAGCGCGAGCGACAGCCCGCCGCCGAACCAGGGGCCGCGGATGCAGGCGAGCGTCGGCTTGCGCGCACCAACCACGGCGCGGTGGGCGTCCTCCATCGCGCGGATGTAGGTGGCAGCAACGGCGACCGAGCCGCGGGCGGCGGCAAATTCGGTGACGTCCGCGCCCGATACGACAGTGCGCTCTTCGTCGCCGGCGAACGCGATCACTCGCACCTTGGGGTCGCGCTCGTGGTTCGCCAACGCCTCCGGCAGCGCCACGATCATCTCGTAGGTGACGGCGTTTTGCCGGGCCGGGTTGGAAAATAAAATCCAACCGATCGCGTTCTCGCGGCGGGTGACAAGCTCGGCCATGGCGGTAGATGGGCGGTTGCAATCATTATAGAAGGAACCGCGGGCGGCGTATGGCCGCGCCATCGCCGGGCTATCGCCGGGAACGGCGTCGGTCCGGCTTAAACATGCGCGGTCTCCTGCAAAAACATGAATGGCTGCAGGAATCCGGCCTGCTGCCGAAGGTACTCGTTGCGTTTCATGTCGAGGTACTCGCCCTGCTCCATTTCATGCAACTGGCGCGGATAACGCTCGGAGGCCGCGAACCAGTCACGAAGACGCTTTTCGAGCCGCGCCTGCGGCGGCGCGGACAGGGCGCCGAGAAAGGCCTCGATCGCGAGGTAATAGCGCATGGTGTTGCGTTCCACGAGGCCCCGCATTCCGCCGACGTGCTGTGGCTGGCCATCGGCTTGAGTCCCGGTGACCGTAAACCCCACCTTGCTTCTGCCGATCGTGCCGAGATAG
>JBGOTT010000312.1:0-4986 GCA_041476585.1 Gammaproteobacteria bacterium
AGCAGCGCCTGGATGTGGCCGCCGTCGACGTCGGCGTCGGTCATGATGATGACCTTGCCGTAGCGGATGCCCGAGAGGTCGGGCGTGTCCTGCGGTCCGTGCGGATCGACGCCGATGGCGGTGGCGATCGCCTGCAGTTCCTTGTTGGCGAGCACCGTGCGCGCATCCTTGGACATGGTGTTCAGGACCTTGCCGCGCAGCGGCAGCAGCGCCTGGGTTTCCTTGTCGCGCGCTTCCTTGGCGCTGCCGCCCGCGGAATCGCCCTCGACCAGGAACAGCTCGTTCCTGGAGGTGTCGTCGGTGGCGCTGTCGACCAGCTTGCCCGGCAGCGTCGCGACGCCGGAGGACTTCTTGCGCTCGAACTTCTTGCCCTTGGCAAGCCGGTTGTTCGCCTGCTCGAGCGCCAGCTCGACGATCTTCTTGCCTTCGTCAGGGTGCTGGTTGAGCCAAAGCTCGAACGCGTCGCGGGTGCACAACTCGAGCAGCTTGGTGGCATGCCGGGTCGTCAGCTTTTCCTTGGTCTGGCCATGGAACTGCGTGCGCACGACCCGCGCCGAGAGCGTGAAGCAGGCGCGCCCCCAGATGTCATCGGCGATCAGCTTGATGCCTTTGGGCGTGAGGCTGCGGGTTTCCATGAACGCGCGCAGCGCTTCGAAGATGCCGTTGCGGAAACCCGCCTCGTGGGTGCCGCCCGAGCGCGTCGGTATCAGGTTGACGTGCGAATCGGCGAACACCTCGCCCTCGGCGAGCCAGCCCACCGCCCAGGCGGCGCCCTCGCCGGCCATCACCTCGCCCAGCTCGGCGGCCTGCTTGTCGTCGAAGTGGCGCTCGCCGGTCCACAGCGGCGCGACCAGTTCGCGTCCCTGCAGCATGAACTCGAAGTACTGCTGCATGCCGCGCTCGAAGCGCCAGGATTTCTCGTCCCTGCCTTCCTGCTTCAGCACCATCGTCAGGCCGGGCAGCAGGTAGGCCTTCGAGCGGATCACGTGCTCGAGTTCCGCCAGCGGGATCTGCGGGCTGTCGAAGTACTTCGCATCGGGCCAGCAGCGCACCGTGGTGCCGGTGCGCTTCGCGTTGTTCGATTTCACGCTTTTCAGCTTCTGCGCGGGCTCGCCGCCCTCGAAGGCCATGCTGTGCGCCTGGCCGTCGCGGTACACCGTGACTTCGAGCCGCCTGGACAGCGCGTTGGTGACCGCGACGCCCACGCCATGCAGGCCGCCGGAGATGTGGTACACGGCGTCGCTCGATTTGTCGAACTTGCCGCCGGCGTGCAGCATCGCGAACGCCACTTCGACCGCGGGCTTTTTCTCCACCGGGTGCATGTCCACCGGGATGCCGCGGCCTTGGTCCTCGACCTCGACCGAGCTGTCCTTGTGCAGCGTGACGGTGATGGCCTTGCCGTAGCCGGCGAGCGCCTCGTCGATCGCGTTGTCGATCACCTCCTGCACCACGTGCAGCGGGTGGACCGTGTGCGTATACATGCCCGGCATGCGCCGGACCGGCTCGAGGCCTTTCAGGGCCTGGATCGAGGATGCGTCGTAGACCTGCTTTGCCATGTATCTAGTAGGGGTTCGGGAACCCAAATACTAGATATTGTAGTCCCCCCCGACTGGGCGCTCAAAAGACCGCGCAGCCCTTAATTCGCGAGCGCGCAGCGCCTCACCGCATCCCAGTCCACCAGGGATGCATAGTCCGACGTAGCGGGCAGTTCGACGCAACCGCCGCGGATCGGAAGCTCGACGGCGGCGACCTGCTCGGTCATGGCGAGGAAGAACGTCTGTTCGGCCGCAAGCGTGCCCGGCTGTTGCAGGTTGATCAGCGTTCCGAGCAGGCTTTCGGCATAGATGCCGACCGCGGTTTTTGCGTTGCGCCCCGCGGCAAGCGCGGCGATGGCGCGCGTCTGCGTCAGCCCGACGCGGCCCGGCTTGGTGGAAAGCGCCTGCGCGCCGCGCTCGAGGTACAGCGCTGCGTCTTCGCTGCAGGCACAACTGCGATCGACCAGGATCGGGATCGGGCTCCCCGCCTGCAGCGCGGCGAAGGCGGCGTCGGGCTGCAGCGCACAGGGATCCTCCGCAATGGTCACGCCCGCGTCGGCGAGCGCCGCCACGTACGCGGCGGCCTGCGCGCGCGGGTACGCGCTGTTGGCATCCACGTAGAGTTCCACGCCCGCGCCGACCGCCGAGCGGATCTCGGCGAGTGCCTGCAGGTCGGTCTCGACGCCCTGCCCGCCCTTGACCTTGAGCGTGCGAAAGCCGTAGCGCGCGCAGACATCGGCGGACTCGTCCGCCATCAGCTTCGGCGCCTGGCGCGTGACCGTCCAGCTGAGTTGCACGCGCGGCTGCCCACCCCAGAGCCGCCACAGCGGCTTGCCCGCCGCCGCGGCGCGCAACGTCCAGCACGCGCTTTCGATCAGGCCTTTGGCGAGGCGGTTGTCCGGAATTCCGGCGATCGACCCGGCAACCGCGGCTTCATCGGACACATCGATCTTCATGACCCTCGGAAGCAATATATCTTCGAGGCTCGCCGCCAGGGATCGGGGCGAAACGCCAGACCAGGTGTCCTTGAGAGTGCCCTCGGCAATGCCGACCTCGCCCGTGTCGGCGACGAGTTTGAGCAGCGCGAAGCTGCCCGAGCGCTCGACCGCGTTGGCCCATCGCACCTCGCGCGCGTAGGGCAGGCGGTAGAAATTCAGCGACCAGCCGGTGATTCTCATCCGATGACGTTGACCCGCGGCTCGCCGCGCAAGACATGAGGGGCTGGCTGAGCGGCTCCGCGTTCCTAGCCGAGCGTAGGCATGTTGAATCCCGGGGCGGGCGTATCCTGGTGCGGCCAACGGACGGTCACCACCTTGGTGCGGGTGTAGAACTTCACGCCCTCGACGCCGTGCACGTGCAGGTCGCCGAACAGGGAATTCTTCCAGCCGCCGAACGAGTAGAACGCGACCGGCACCGGGATCGGCACGTTCACTCCGACCATGCCGACCTGGATCTCGTTGTCGAAGCGCCGCGCCGCGCCGCCGGACTCGGTGAAAATCGCGGTGCCGTTGGCGTAGGGGTTGCGGTTCACCAGCGCGATCGCTTCCCCGAGCGTGTTCACGCGCAGCACGATCAGCACCGGGCCGAAGATCTCGTCGCGGTAGATCTTCATCTCCGGCGTCACGCGGTCGAACAGGCTGGTGCCGAGGAAGAAACCCGCTTCGCAGCCTTTCACCTTGAGGCCGCGCCCGTCGAGCACCAGTTTTGCGCCGTCCTTTTCTCCCGCATCGACGTAACCCGCAACCTTGTCGCGATGCGCCGCGGTGACCAGCGGCCCCATGTCCACGCCGCTCAAATCGCCCGGGCCGATCTTGATCGCCTGCGCCTTCTTCTTCAGCAGCGCGACCAGCGGATCGGCCGCGGCGCCGACGGCCACCACCGCCGAGATCGCCATGCAGCGCTCGCCCGCTGAGCCGTAGGCCGCGCCGATCAGCGCGTCGGCGGTGAATTCGAGGTCCGCGTCCGGCAGCACGACAGCGTGGTTCTTGGCGCCGCCGAGCGCCTGCACGCGCTTGCCGTTGCGCGCACAGGTCTCGTAGATGTACTTCGCGATCGGCGTCGAGCCGACGAAGCTGATCGCGTGGATACCGGGATGCTCGAGGATCGCGTCCACCGCCTCCTTGTCGCCGTGCACCACGTTGAACACACCGTCGGGCAGCCCCGCCTCCCTGAACAATTCGGCCATACGGATCGAAGCCGAGGGCACTTTCTCGGAGGGCTTCAGCACGAAGGTGTTGCCGCATGCGATCGCCACCGGGAACATCCACAGCGGCACCATCACGGGGAAATTGAACGGCGTGATGCCGGCGCACACGCCGACGGGCTGGCGCACGCTGTGGGTGTCGACCTGCGAGCCGACGTTTTCCGAGAACTCGCCCTTCAGCAACTGCGGGATGCCGCAGGCGAATTCGATCACCTCGATGCCGCGTTGTACCGAGCCCATCGCGTCGGGCAGCGTCTTGCCGTGTTCCTGGCTCGCGAGCCTTGCGAGTTCGGATTGGTGCGCCTGCATCAACGCGAGGAATTTCTGCATGATCCGCGCGCGCCTGAGCGGCGGGGTATCGCGCCACTCGGGCAGCGCGGCGGTCGCGGCCTTCACGGCGGCGTCGATCAGATCGGCGCCCGCGAATGGAACGCGGCGGGTGACCTGCCCGGTGGCCGGATTGAAGACATCGCCCATGCGCAGCGTGGCCGGCGCAACCGGCCTGCCGTTGATCCACAGCGGAACGGTTTCCAGACGCAGTTCGACGGGCTTGTTCATGGCGATATCCTCCGGGGGTCCTATTTTACGGCCTGATCGCGAGGCTATACTGCGGCGCGATGCCCGCGCCGCTCTCGTCCGCCCGTCTTGCCTTCGCCACGGACGGCACGCCGTACTCCGAGGCCTACGGCGACGTCTATCACAGCGCAGCTGGCGGCCTGGGCCAGGCGCGCCACGTGTTCCTCGGCGGCAACGGGCTGCCGGCGCGCTGGGCGGGGCGCGAACGCTTCGTGGTTCTCGAGACCGGCTTCGGGCTGGGCCTGAGTTTCCTCGCCACCTGGCAGGCCTGGCGCGACGACCCGCAGCATTGCGCGCGACTGCACTTCGTGTCGATCGAGGCGCATCCGTTTTCCTCGCAGGACCTCGCGGTTCTGCACGCGCCCTACACCGAGCTCGCGCCGCTATCGGCCCGATTGCGCGCGTCCTGGCCGCTGCTGGTGCCGGGCTGCCATCGGATGGAATTCGGGATGGAATTCGCACCGGAATCCGGGCGCGGCGCCGTGGTGCTCACTGTCGTCTTTGCCGACGTCGGCGACGCGCTGCGGGACTTGCGCATGGCCGCCGACGCAATCTATCTCGATGGCTTCACGCCAGCCGGCAACCCGGCGATGTGGTCGCGCGAGACGATGCGCGCGATCGCACGCCTCGCCGCGCCCGGCGCTACTGCGGCCACCTGGAGCGCAGCGGCCG
>JBGOTT010000313.1:0-4982 GCA_041476585.1 Gammaproteobacteria bacterium
CAGGCCTGCCCGCGGCATTGCCGGCGGCGAAATACCCGGCCGCTTCCCAGCGCTCGTAGGTGCGGTGCTCGATCGCCTGCGGGTCGAAGCTCTTGTCCAGCGACACGCTTGAGTCCGCTTTCAGTCGCGCTGCTGCTCGGCCGCGTCTTCGTGCTTGCGCCGCAGCGCAAGCTCGCGTTGCACGGCATCGGCCACCGCCGCGCGCACCAGCTCATGCACGTTGGCGGTGAGATCGTCGCGCAGCCCGCGCAGTGCCTGCTCGAGCAGATCCGCAAGCGTCGGGGCCAGCCGCTGCTCGAGCACGGGGTCGAGTTCGGCAAGCAGACGCTCGAGCACCGCGCGCTCGACCTTTGCCGCAAGCGCCTCCATGCGCGCCGCTTCGAGCCCGGGCGCGGCCGGCTCGACGGTTTCGGTCAGCACCGGCACCTCGTCTTCGATCTCGCGATGGCGGGCGAGCAGCGCATCGACGCGAGTCACCAGCGGGTTGTGCTCGGTCATGAGCCTGCGGCGAGATCGTGGTCGGTGATGGTGTAGCCGCGGTCGCGATAAAAGCGGTAGCGCTTGCGCGCGAGCTGGCGCTCTTGGTCGGAGCGCGAGACCACCTCGAGCAGCCGGTCAAAGCGCTCGAACGAAGGCGGGCATTCTTCGCCGAGGTTGAGCAGGATCCCGCAGCCTTGCGGTTCAGTTTCTCCGGCGCTGATCAGCACCGGCGTCTCCCGCGCGAGCGCGTCCTCGGCCATGCAATGCGGCACGAAGCCGATTGCGGGCGTGGTCCACATCATGCGGTCGAGTTTCTGCGCGCTGCCGTCCTGCGGCGCCCACACCAGCAGCCGCTTGCCCTGCGCGACGGCCTTGCCGGCCAGGCGGCAGGCGAGCTGCAGCCGGTCTTCGGCGTTGAAGTAGAAATCGATGGTCGTCATCCCCGGCGATCCTGGTCAGCGCAGCTTCGCATGCCGCAGCGCAAAGCGCACCAGCAGGGGCACCGGGCGGCCGGTCGAGCCCTTGTCGCGCCCGCTCTTCCACGCCGTGCCGGCGATGTCCAGGTGCGCCCAGCGCTGCTTGCGCGTGAAGCGCGCGAGGAAGGAGGCCGCGGTGACGCTGCCCGCCGGGCGGCCGCCGATGTTCGCCATGTCGGCGAAATTCGAGCGCAGTTGCTCCTGATAGTCTTCCCACAACGGCATCTGCCAGCACCGGTCCCAGGCGTCCTCGCCCGCCGCAAGCAGTTCGTCGGCGAGCTTCTGGTCATTGGCGAACAGGCCGGTGGCGACATGGCCGAGCGCTATTACGCACGCGCCCGTGAGCGTGGCGATGTCCACCATCACTTCCGGCGCGAACCGCCCGGCGTAGGTGAGCGCGTCGCACAGGATCAGCCGGCCTTCGGCGTCGGTGTTCAACACTTCCACCGTCTGGCCCGAAAGCGTGGTCACGACGTCGCCCGGCTTGCTTGCATTGCCGCCGGGCATGTTCTCGCACGCGGGAATCACTCCGATTGCATTCAGCGGCGCTCGCATGCCGGCCAGAGCGCGCAGCGCGCCCAGCACGCTGCCCGCTCCGGACATGTCGAATTTCATTTCGTCCATTTCGCCCGCCGGTTTGAGCGAAATGCCACCGGTGTCGAAGGTGACGCCCTTGCCGACGAACACGATCGGCTTCGCCTTGGCACCCGCACCACGGTACTTGAGCACGATCAGCTTGGGCGATTCGCGCGAGCCGCGGGTGACCGAAACCAGCGCGCCCATGCCGAGCTTGTCCATGTCGCGTCGCTCGAGCACGTCGATTTCGAGCTTGTACTGCCGGGCCAGCTGGCGCGCCTGCTCCGCGAGGTAGGTCGGCGTGCAGATATTGGCGGGCAGGTTGCCGAGCGTGCGCGCGAGCGCGACGCCTTCGGCCGTGGCGCTCGCCTCCTTCAGTGCACGCTGCGCTTCGAGCGTTACCGGGCCCACGGCCTGCGCCAGCGTCACTGCGGCGAGCGCCGGCACCGGCGCCTTCTTGCGTGTCTTCAGCTGGTCGAAACGGTAGAACGCTTCGCGCACCGCGAGCACCGTCTGGCGCACGTGCCACGCGGCATTGCGCCCGGGCACGCGCACGTCGAGCAACGCGAGCGTGGCGTCGGCGCAGGCGAGGTCCTTCAGCGCGTTCGCCGCACCACGCAGCGCATCGCGGAACGCACCTGCGCCGAATTCCTTGCGCTCGCCGAAGCTCACCAGCAGCACGCGTTGCGCGGCGACACCTTGAACCGAATGCAGCAGCAGCAGCGTTGCGCCGGCACGGGCCGGCAGGTCTCCGCGCGCAAGCGCGCGCTTGAGCGCGCCGCTCGCCGCGCGGTCGGCCTGTTCGCCCGCACGCAGCAGCACGTCCTTTCCGAATGCGGCGAGCACCAGGCAACCGGTCGCATGCTTCGCCGGCGCCAGCGCTTTTATGCTAAATTCCACCGCGATCTCCCTCCCTTGATGGCGGCGCCAATCTTCGCATGATTTCGCGCCGCGCGGAATCATGATCTTCCACCGCACGCTGCTCCGAGAATTCGCCCACCTCGCGGGCGCGGTGTTCCTGACGCTGTTCGCGATCGCGCTCACCACGCGCCTCATCCGCATGCTCGGACAGGCCGCTGGCGGCAAGATCCCTTCGGACGCGGTATTCGCCTTCGTCGGCTTTTTCGCAATTCACGTGCTGCCGGTGCTGCTCGCGCTCACCGTGTTCATCACCGTGCTGCTCACGCTGGCGCGCAGCTACCGCGATTCGGAAATGGTGGTCTGGTTCAGCGCCGGCATTTCGCTGACGGCATGGGTTCGGCCGGTGCTGACGTTCGCCGGCCCGCTGGTGGCGTTGATTGCCGTGCTCTCGCTGGTCATCTCGCCGTGGGCGGCGCAGATGGGCGAGCAGTACCAGTCGCGCCTCGACGCGCGGGACGATTTGACGCGGGTCACTCCGGGCGTGTTCGGCGAATCGCGCAGCAAGGACCGGGTGTACTTCGTCGAATCGGTCGCGGGCGATTCGACGACGGTGCAGAACGTGTTCGTCAGCTCGGTGCAGAACCAGCGTTCTGGCGTCATGATCAGCCGCAGAGGAGTGGTGGAAGTCGCCCCCAATGGCGACCGTTTTCTGGTCCTGCTCGATGGACAGCGCTACGAGGGCACGCCCGGAGGGCTGGATTTCCGCATCATGAATTTCGAGCGCTACGCCACGCGCGTCGAGGCGAAGGAGAGCGACGAACCCGAGTCGACGCTGAAGAGCCAGTCGACCCTCGAGTTGCTCGAAAAACCGGACCCGCGCAAGCTCGGCGAGTTGCTGTGGCGGATTGGCCTGCCGCTGTGCGGGCTGATTCTCGCGCTGCTCGCGATCCCGATGAGTTTCGTGAATCCGCGCGCCGGCCGCTCGATCAACCTGCTGTTCGCGCTGCTGGTTTTCGTGGTCTACGTCAACCTGCTGACGATCAGCCAGGCGCGAGTCTCCCAGGGCAAGCTCGCCTTCTCCACCGGCTGGTGGCTGGTTCACGCGGCGATGCTGGCGGTGCTGCTGTTGATGTTCGCGCGCAGGCTTTCGCTGTTCCGCATGAGCCTGCGGCGCTGAACGTGGCCGTCAAGCGCGCCGCCTCCGGCTCGACCCTCGCGCGCTATTTCGCGCGCGAAATCCATGGCGCGGTATTGTTGGTGCTGCTCGGGTTCCTCGCGCTGTTTGCGTTCTTCGACCTGATCCGCGAGCTGGGCGATCTGGGCGTCGGCAACTACCAGCTGCGCCAGATCTTCACTTTCGTCGTGTTGTCGATCCCGACACACGCCTACGAGCTGTTCCCGGTGGTGGTGCTGATCGGCACGCTCTACGTGCTCGCGCACCTGGCAAGCAATTCGGAATTCACCGTGATGCGGGCGGCCGGGCTGACCCCGGGGCAGGCGGGTCGCATGCTGGTGCGCATCGGCGTGGCGTTCGTGCTGACCACGTTCGTGATCGGCGAATGGGTCGCGCCCTACACCGAGCAGGCGGCGCAGGCATTGCGCATTCGCTCGATGAGCTCGCTGATCGGCAAGACCCTAGAGTCGGGACTGTGGTTCAAGGACGAACGCTCGTTCATCAACATCCGCGAAGCGCGCGAAAGCGCGAACGTGACCGGGTTGCGTATCTACGAATTCGACGCGAGCTATCGCCTGCGGCAGATCAGCACCGCCGAACGCGCCGTCTATCGCGGCGCCGGCCTGTGGCAGCTCACCGACGTGGTGCAGACGCAGTTCCACGACGGCGTGACGCAGGTGAATGCGTTCAAGGAAGCCGATTGGCAATCGGCGGTGAGCCCCGAACTGCTCGACGTGCTGATCGTGGTGCCGGAGCGGATGTCGGCGTGGCGGCTGTACACGTACACCCAGCACCTCGCGAGCAATCACCAGAAGACCGAGCGCTACGAGATCGCGATGTGGAAAAAGCTGTTCTATCCGTTCGCCACGCTGGTGATGATGGCGCTGGCGCTGCCGTTTGCGTACCTGCACGCGCGCTCTGGAATGGTCGGCCTGAAGGTGTTCCTCGGCATCATGCTGGGCGTGTTCTTCCATATGTTGAACAGCCTGCTTGCCCACCTGGGCCTGCTGCAGAACTGGCCGCCGCTCGGCTCGGCGCTGCTGCCGAGCGTGCTGTTCCTCTTGTCGGCGATGGTGATGATGTGGTGGGTGGAACGACGGTGAAGGAAGGCGGGGCTCCGACAGATGGTCTCTGTCCCCCTCAGAGTCCCCGTCCATCGTCTTCTATGAGTACCAGCCGCGTCCCCGCCAGCCGGTCGTGCAGGAACTGGCGTTCGCGGTCGACGAGCGCCCACCCCAGGCCGATCCCGCATACCGCGAACGTCGCGAGCGCCAGCCACGGACTGCGCATCAGCCACGCCGCAGCGATTGCGCCGCACGCCGCGCCGACGCTCAGGGAAGCCCAGGCAAAGCGCAGCAGCGCCGCGCGCGCGGAGAGCGGTTCGCCGTCGCGAGCCACCACGCGCACGCGCCAGG
>JBGOTT010000314.1:0-4967 GCA_041476585.1 Gammaproteobacteria bacterium
AGGAAGATCTTCTTGCTGTCCATCGCGATCTCCTGCATCGCGAGCACCGCTTCGGAGCGGAAGCCGCCGATCAGGAAATCGGCCTTGTCGCGCGAGATGACCCGTTCGGTCGCGTTGGTCGCGTCGGGCACCGACTGCACCACGTTGGTGTCGGCGCGGATCAGCTCGACCTGCATCTTCCTGCCGCCGACCGCGATGCCGCCCGCCTTGTTGATCTCGTCGCGCGCCATCTCCGCGCCCGCCCAGTGGTTCTCGCCCTGCACGAACGCCATCGGCCCGAGGATCGCGAACTTGATGGTGCCCTGTGCCTGTGCCGTGGACGCGGCAGCGAGCGCGACCGCCATGAGAAACGAACGCATCATCGCCTTCTCCTTGTGTGGGTGTGGACTGGGTTGCGGATTAGATGGTACCAAATTTATCCCCGGAGCCGGCTTCCGCTGCGTCTGAACTCACCGACCAGTGCGACACCAGCAAGCGATCTGGCCCCTGCGCATCAACGCCGCGCGCCGCTCAGCCGAGCGAGAAGTCCACCACCTGCCGCCCCCGCGCGCGCGCCGCAAGCAGATCGTCGAACGCCTGGTCGAGGCCGTCGAAGCGGATGCGGCGCGCCACGCGCTCCAGGTGCCTGGGCTTGAGGTCTGAAGCAAGGCGCTGCCAGATCGCTTTCTTGCGCTCGAGCGGGTTTTCCACGTTGGTGCCCAGGAGCCGTACGCCGCGCAGTATGAACGGCAGTACATTGCCTTTGAACTCGACGCCGCCGGCGTTGCCGAACGCCGCGATCACGCCGTCGCGCTGCATGCTGCGGATGAGCCACCCGAGCTGCTCGCCGCCGAGCGAATCCACCGCACCCGCCCACATCGCCACCTCGAGCGGTTTTGTTGCGAGCTGCAGCGACTTGCGGTCGAGCACCTCGGCCGCGCCGAGCGAGCGAAGGTAATCGGCTTCGTTCATCTTGCCGGTGAGCGCCACCACGTGAAACCCAAGTTTCGAGAGGATGTCGATCGCAACGCTCGCCACCCCGCCGGTCGCGCCGTTGACCAGCACTTTGCCCTTGTCCGGCGTGAGCCCGTTCAACTGCATCAAGTCCACCGCGATGCCCGCGGTGTGGCCGGCGACCCCGAGCGCGCTCGCCTCGAACAGCGTGAGCCCCTCGGGCAGCGGGATCACCCACTCTGCGGGAAAGCGGCCGAACTCGGCGTAGCCACCGTCGTGCTCGCCACCCAGCCCGAAGCTGTGAACGATCACTTCGTCGCCGGGCTTGAAACGTGCGTCCTGCGAGGATTCGACGGTGCCGGCCAGGTCGATGCCGGCCACCAACGGGAACCTCCGGGCAATCTTCGCCTTGCCGCGCGCGGTGAGCGCGTCTTTGTAGTTGACGCTGGCAAACGCGATGCGCACCATGACGTTCCCCGCATCGAACTCGGCGCGCGTCATTGTTTCAGCGCGCCCGGAGCCGAACTTGCCGTCGTCGTGCACGCGGTAGGCGCGGAATTTTTCCATGCGACGCAATTCTAGCGGGTTGAACCGAGGGGAAGACAATGGAGTTCGATTACATCGTGGTGGGCGGCGGGTCCGCGGGCTGCGCAATCGCCGCGCGCTTGTCCGAAGATCCGGCCATCAGGGTCTGCCTCGTCGAAGCGGGCAAGCGCGACGATTCGCAGCTCATCCACATGCCGTTCGGCGCGGCGGTGATCCTGCCGTCGCGCATGTACAACTGGGCGTTCGAGACGGTGCCGCAGGCGGGCTTGAACGGCCGGCGCGGCTACCAGCCGCGCGGCAAGGTCCTCGGCGGATCGAGTTCCATCAACGCGATGGTCTACATCCGCGGCCATGCGAAGGACTACGACGACTGGGCGGCGCTCGGCAATCCAGGCTGGGGCTGGAAGGACCTGCTGCCGGTATTCAAGCGCATGGAGCACAACGAACGCGGTGCGGGCGACTTCCATGGCACCGGCGGGCCGCTCAACGTCGCCGATGCGCGCTCTGCGCATCCGATCTCGCACGCCTTCGTCGAGGCGGGCGTGCAGGCAGGCTTTCGCCGCAATGCGGACTTCAACGGCATCGAACAGGAAGGCGTCGGGATGTACCAGGTGACGCAGAAGGCGGGCAAGCGCTGGAGCGCAACGCAGGCGTATTTGCGCGGCGCCGAAGCGAGACAGAACCTGAAAGTCCTCACGCGCGCCCACGCCACGCGGCTGACGCTCACCGGAAAGAGGTGCACCGGGATCGAAATACTCGGCCCCGAGGGTCGGGCGATCCTCAATGCCTCGAGGGAAGTCATCGTCGCGGGCGGGGCATTCGGCTCGCCGCAGCTGCTGCTCCTTTCGGGCATCGGCCCGCGCGCAGAGCTCGCGCCGCACGGCATTGCACAGGTGCACGAACTCCCCGGCGTCGGCAGAAACCTGCGAGACCACATCGATTTCATCGCCGGCTACGAATCGTCGCGCGCCGACCTGATCGGCTTTTCGCCGCGCGGCCTGCTCAACATGGCGAAGGCCTGGGGCGAGTACCGCCGCTCGAGCAGCGGACCGTTTGCGAGCAATTTCGCCGAGGCGGGCGGGTTCCTGAAGACCGATCCGGCGCTCGAGCGCCCGGACGTACAGCTGCATTTCGTGATCGGCCTGGTGGACGACCACGCCCGCAAGCGCCATTTCCGCCTCGGGTTTTCCTGCCACGTGTGCGTGCTGCGTCCCAGGAGCATCGGTTCGTTGGGCCTGGCGAGCCCCGACCCGCTCGCTCAGCCGCGCATCGACCCGGCGTTCCTCGCGCACCAGGACGATGTCGCGACGCTCGCGCGCGGCGCGCGTCTGATGCACCGAATTCTCGAGCAGCCCGCGCTCGCGCCGTTTCGCAGGCGCGGCCTGTACGGCATTCCGCCGGAATCGGACGCGGACCTCGAACGCATGCTGCGCGACCGGTCCGACACCGTGTACCACCCGGTGGGCACCTGCAAGATGGGCGTGGACGAAATGGCGGTGGTGGACCCGCAACTGCGCGTGCGCGGCATCGAGCGCGTGCGGGTCGCGGACGCGTCGATCATGCCGACCCTGATCGGAGGCAACACCAACGCCGCGTCGATCGCGATCGGCGAGAAGGCCGCCGGCCTGATCCGCGCGGAGCGGGGTTGAACATGAAACACGCCATCAGCGAGAACCTGTTCGCTGGCGCGGCGGGGCTGCCGCTGCACATGGGGAAATCCCGCTAGAGGATCGTCACCCCGCCGTCGGCGACGATGACCTGGCCGGTGATGAAAGCGGCAGCCTTCGAGGCGAGAAACACCGCGATGCCGCCAATGTCCGCGGGCTCGCCCAGGCGCCGCAACGGCGTCGCCGCCTCGCGTTCCTTCCTGCGCGTGTCATCCTCCCACAGCGCTCTGGCGAAATCGGTCTTCACCAGCCCGGGTGCGATCGCGTTCACGCGGACGTTTTTCGGTCCCCACTCGGCCGCGAGGTTTTTCACCAGGTGGTGGTCGGCGGCCTTGGAGATGCCGTAGATGCCGACCACGGTGTTGGCGAGGATGCCGCCGATCGAGCCGACCATGATCACCGATCCGCCGCCGCGCTCCGCCATGCCGGGAATCACCATGTTGGCCAGCCACAGGTTGGCCTTTACGTTGGCGTGGATGGTCTTGTCGAACACCTCGTCGCTCAGCCCGCTCAAGGGTCCGTAGTACGGGTTCACCGCGGCATTGCACACGGCGATGTCGATGCGACCCCAGTTGGCGAGCGTGAAATCGACCAGCGCCTGCAGTTCTTCCTTGCGAGAAACGTTGGCCGCCTTGGCAATCGCCGTGAGCCCCTGTGTTTCGAATTCGGCGCGCACCGCTTCGCAAGCCTCGGGCTTGCGGCTCGAGATCACCACTTTCGCGCCGGCGCGCGCAAGTTCCTCGGCGATGGATTTTCCGATGCCCTTGGTGGAGCCGGTGATGAGCGCGACCTGTCCGGAGAGATCGAACATCGGGTTGGGCATGCTTGGACTCCGCGTGAATTGAAAGCGCAAAGAGTAATCGAGATCGTTGTCCGATTACCCCCACTTCAAGTGCTGTTTAGGATTTCGCTATGCGAAAAATGATATGACTAAGTTGACAATCGAACCTGCCGGGCCGAATATCGAAGCGCGAAACATTTCCGTTGCAGTGCGACAAGAAGCCGTCGGCTCGGTCGCTCACCGCATTACACCAGGAGGGGATCCCATGGGCGCACCAGAGACCACCGCACCGCTTTCTTCGCCGGTCCCGGCCTACAGCTACGAACACGAAGGCGATCGCCAGTTCGCCACCACGCTGGCGCGCGGCCTCGAAGTGCTGCGCTGTTTCACGCCGCTCGAGCCGATGCTCGGCAACAAGGAGATTTCGGTGCGCACCGGGCTGCCCAAGCCGACGGTCTCGCGCCTCACCTACACGCTCACCAAGCTCGGCTACCTGCGCCACAACATGCGGCTTGGCAAGTACCAGCTCGGCTCGGCGGTGCTCTCGATCGGCTACCCGCTGCTCGCCTCGATGAGCGTGCGCCAGGTCGCGCGCCAGCACATGAAGGAACTGGCGGACCAAACCCATGGGTCGGTATCGATGGGCATCCGCGACCGCCTCAACATCGTGTACATCGAGTCGAGCCGCAGCGGCAACGGCATCACCACCCTGCCGGACATCGGCACGTCGCTGCCGATCGCGCAAGGCGCGATCGGGCGCGCCTACCTCGCCGCATGCACGCCGCCCGAGCGCGAGGCGCTGCTCAACCAGATGAAGGTCAAGCAGCCTGAAATGCAGCGCAAGTACAAGCCGCAGATGGACCAGGCGCTCGAGAGCATACGCGAGCGCGGTTTTTGCGTGGCGACCGGTGACCTGCGCCGCGAGATCCACGCTGTCGGCGTGCCGATGCGCCGCACGGTGGACGGCGAGATCGTCGCGTTCAACTGCAGCGTGCCGGCGTTCATGCTGAAGAAGGGCCAGCTCGACGAGGAAATCGGGC
>JBGOTT010000315.1:0-4962 GCA_041476585.1 Gammaproteobacteria bacterium
GCGACAGCAGTGCGAGGCCGGCGAGCGGCCCCGCGATCCACAGCCAGCCATTGGCGGGAAGGTCCAGTTCGAACACGCGCCGCGCGAGCACCGCGCTGATGGCGAGCGCACCGACCGTCGCGAGCAGCCCCGCCACCAGCCCCATCGCGGCGAATTCGGTGCGCTGCGCGCCCGCGATCTGCGCCGAGGAGGCGCCGAATGCGCGCATCACCGCCGCTTCGCGCCTGCGCTCGTCCTCGGTCGCGACCAGCGCCGCGTACAGCACCAGCAGCCCGGCGGCAAGCGCGAACAGGAACACGAACTGCACCGCGACGATCACCTGGTCGAGCACCGCCTGCAGCTGCTTGAGCGCCGCGCCGATGTCCACGATCGTGAGGTTCGGAAAGCGCCCTGCGAGCCGGTTGATCAGCGGTTCGTGCTGCGGCGCGACCCGGAAACTGGTGATCCAGCTGGTCGGATGGCGCTCGAGGGCCCAGGGCTGGCCGATGACGAAGAAATTGACCTTCATCGAGTCCCACTTCAGGCCGCGCAGGGACGTGATGCGCGCGTTGTAGGGCTCGCCCGCAATGTTGAAGGTGACGGCGTCGCCGAGCTTTAGGCCGATCGTCTTGCCCAGGCCTTCCTCGATCGAGATCTCAGCCGCGACCTTGGATTCCGCATCGAACCAGCGGCCTGCGGTCACGCGGTTGTGCGGCGGCGGCCCGGCGGAATACGACAGGTTGAACTCCCGCTCGACCAGGCGGCGTGCGCGCTCGTCGAGGTAATCCTGTTCGCTCACCGGCTTGCCGTTCACCTCTGTCAGGCGGCCGCGGATCATCGGATACAGGTCCGGCATCGGGATGCCGTTCGAGGCGAAGAACTCCCCGAGCGGCGCGACCTGGTCGGGCTGGATGTTGAGCATGAAACGGTTGGGTGCATCCGGCGGCGCCGCGCGGCGCCACGCGCCGATCAGGTCGGCGCGGGTGATCGAGAGCAACAGGATCGCAGTTAGCCCGAGCGCGAGGCTCGCGACCTGCACCGCGTTGCTGCGCGAATGGCGGCGCAGGCTCGCCAGGCCCAGTCGCACCGCCATGCTGCGCGCGCCGAGCGCGCGCGCGACCGCGCCGCAGGCCGCGGCGCGCAATCCAAGCCAGCCGGCGGCGACGAACACCACGACCGCGGTCGCAAAGCCGCCGACCACGATCGCGCCCAGTTTCACGTTTCCCGCCTGCCATACCAGCAGCCCGGCCAATGAGGCGAATCCGGCGGCGTAGGCGGCGAGCGCGCCGCCGCGCGGCGCGCCGGATTCGCGGCGCATGACCCGCACCGCGGGAACGTTTTTCAGCTGGATGAGCGGCGGCAGCGAAAAGCCAAGCAGCAGCACCAGGCCGACGAGATAGCCTTGCAGCGCGGGCAACGGCGAGGCCGCCGGCAACTGCACCTGCAGGATTCCCGCGATCCACTGCACGATCAGCGCATGTGCCGCGTAACCGAGGGCGCAACCGGCCGCGCATGCACCGAGCCCGAGCAGCAGGAATTCCGTTCCGTACAGCGCGAGCAGCCGCGACTGGCTCGCGCCCAGGCAGCGCATCACCGCGCAGCCGTCGAGGTGGCGCTCGACGAAGCGGCGCGTGCCGAGCGCGATCGCCACCCCGGCGAGTACTGCAGCGAGCAGCGCGGTGAGGCCGAGAAAACTCTGCGCACGGTCGATGGTGTTGCGCACCTCGGGCCTTGCGTTCTCCAGGCTCTCCAGGCGCTGGCCGCGCCCGAGGCGCTGCTTCGCCCACGCCGAGAACTCGTCCACGTCCTTGCGTTCGCCCGCCGCGAGCAACTGGTAGGTCACGCGGCTGCCGGTCTGGATCAGCCCGGTGGCAGGCAGGTCATCCTTGTTCATCAGCAGCCGTGGCGCGATGTTGAAGAAATTCGCGCCACGGTCGGGCTCGAGCGTGAGCACCGCAGCCACCGGGAACTGCGCGTTGCCGAGCTTCACGCGCTCACCGGGCACGACGCCGAGCGCCGAGGTCAGTCGCTCGTCGAGCCACACCGTGCCGCGTGCCGGGCCGCGCGGCGCCGGAGCATCGGGCTGGTTGAGTCCGGGGGCGCTGCGCAGCCGGCCGCGCAGCGGATATGAATCGGTGACGGCCTTCACGCCGGCAAGCAGGCTTTGGCCATTGGCCTGCGCCATCGAGGCCAGGTTGACGCTCTCGGCGCGCGCCAGGCCGCGGCGCGCGATTTCCTCGGTGAACTCGCGCGGCCAGGGCTGGTCGGCCTGCAGCGACACGTCGCCGCCCAACAGCTGGTGCGCGTCGCGCACCATCGCGTTCCAGATGCGGTCGGCGACGAAGGTGACGCTGGTAACGCTCGCCACGGCGACGACCAGCGCGAGCGCGAGTACGCGCAGCTCTCCGGCGCGCCAGTCGCGCCCGAGCATCCGCACGGCAAGGCGCATCACCGGCGTCACGCGACGGCCCTCCAGCCGGACGATTCCACGCGGCCTCCGACCAGACGAACGATCCGCCCGCAGCGCGCGGCGAGACGCTCGTCGTGCGTCACCATCACCAGCGTCGTGCCCCGCTCGCGGTTCAATTCGAATATCAGCCCGATCACCGCCTCGCCCGAGGTTTCGTCAAGACTGCCAGTGGGCTCGTCCGCCAGCAGCAGCTTGGGCTCGACCACGAAAGCGCGCGCCAGCGCGACGCGCTGCTGTTCGCCGCCGGAGAGGTGCTTGGGGTAATGGTGCAGGCGCTCGCCCAGCCCCACCCGTTCGAGCATCTGCTTCGCCGCGCTCTCGGCATCGCGCCGTCCGGCAAGTTCGAGCGGCAGCATCACGTTCTCGAGCGCATCGAGCGCCGGCAGCAGCTGGAAAGACTGGAACACGAATCCCACCGCTCTTCCGCGCAGCGCGGCACGCGCATCCTCGTCGAGCGCAAACAGATCTTCGCCGTCGAGCGTCACGCTGCCCTTGCTCGGAACGTCGAGCCCGGCGAGCAGCGCAAGCAGCGTCGATTTGCCCGAACCCGATGCACCGACGATCGCGACCGCCTCGCCGGGCATGACCGCGAGATCGATATCGCGCAGAATAACGAGGTCGGACGCGCCGCTTTTGACGACCTTGCCGATGCCGCGCGCGGCGAGCAAGGCTTTGACTTCGAGGGGCACTGTGGCATCCATTCTGCGCTTGGGCTTGCTCGTATTAAGTCTCGCCCTGCCTGCGTGCGCAGGCGCGGCGGGAACCATCCTGGTGTTCGGCGACAGCCTGTCGGCCGCCTACGGCATCGCGCAAGACCGCGGCTGGGTGGCACTGCTCCAGGCGCGGCTCAAGGAACGGCACATGAATTATAGCGTCGCCAACGCATCGATCAGCGGCGAAACCACTGCCGGAGGACTCTCGCGCATCGGCAAGGCGCTCGAGCAGCACCGTCCGAAGGTGGTGATCCTCGCGCTCGGCGCGAACGACGGCCTGCGCGGCCTGCCGCTCGACGCGATGAAGAAGAACCTGGCGCAGATCATCCGCGCGGCGCAGGGCTCGAAGGCGCGCGTGCTGCTGGTGGGCATGAAGATGCCGCCCAACTACGGGCCGGACTACACGCAGCAGTTCGAGCGCAGCTACACGGAACTGGCCAACGAGTTCAAGCTCGCGCTGGTGCCGTTCCTGCTGGAAGGCTTGGCGGAGCGGCGCGAACTGTACCAGCCTGACAACCTCCATCCCGTCGCGGCCGCGCAGCCGATGGTTCTGGAGACGGTCTGGAAGCAGCTCGCGCCATTACTGAAATAAGGCCTGCACCATCTCGACTAGAAACGAGCGGGAGGAATTCGCCAGTGGCGGCTACCTTGCGATGGATGGCGTCTGCTTGAGGAATTTCGCTATGGCTCAACGCTCCAGGCTCGAATGAGAAACCGGCGCGGATGGCAGCGGCTCGCCGCCCGGCCCGTCGACGAAGGTGAGCGGCGAAACCGCCGGCTGCTGGCCAACACCGGGTAGGCTCCAGTCGCACACGCCGTCCGGGAAAGTGGCATGCAGCCGCACCAACTGCGCCGACGAGAAGACCAGCGGCGCGTAGTCCCCCGAGTTGAGCGGCTTCAGCTGGCACTTCAGGATGTTCTCCGCCAGCGGCCCGCCGGCGACCTGTCGCGGCGAGGAATGCTTCACCAGCCGCGCATCGGCGTCGCACACCGCCTGGTCGAAGATCTTGGTCGAGAACGTGGCGTCGCCGGTCAGATAGCACAGGTCGACTGCGTCCGCCGGCTTCGCGGCGACCACTTGCGCCTGGGTGCGCACGTCATTCAGCGTAGCCTTCGGTGCGCTGGTCAGCAGGCTCGAAAGCCACCTGTCCATGGTCAGGAACGACTGCGTTGTCACCGCCGCGATCTGCGCCGCCGTCCCGGGCAGGAGCCCGGTACCGTAGCGCCACATCACCTGGTTGCCGTGGTTGCCGGCGTTGTCCGCATCGATGCGGGCGCGCTCCGAAAAACTGCGCCAGATGTAGTGGATGCCGAAGGCCCCGATTGGGGGGGGAGCCTCGTCGAAGCCGCGCGAGTCGATGATCGGCAGCTTCGCCAGGTTCTTGCCGCTCGAAACGATGCCGGCCCGGTAGGCGATGTCGGGGGCCGGCAGGTCGGCGGCGCTGCGCGCCGCCCTGCGGTTCGAATCGGCATCGGTGCCGCCGATCTTCTCATTCAGCGTGACGAACTCCTCGGGCGTGATCGCGCCTGCGAGCAGCGCATTCAGGCCATACTGGATGCCGACGTTGTCGCCGGTCTGCAAAGCGCGCAGGCTGCCGGGAGCGATGCCGATCGTCGTGCCCCAGACGGCGGTGGCGAGGTCGGGGTCGCCGCAGCGCGTGCCGTTCGGATTGGTCACCGGGTCATAGACCAGCGCCGCGGGCAGGCCGCAGTTGTTGCGCGACTCGACCAGAGTGGCCAGCGCGCCGGTGGTGTTGTTGATGACCAGCGTGCGGGCATAGTTTCCGGGCTTGTTGTTGA
>JBGOTT010000316.1:0-4917 GCA_041476585.1 Gammaproteobacteria bacterium
CGGATCTTCTCGCCGGTGAGCAAGTGGGCGACCCATGTGGCGCCCGACACGGTCGGTATCGTGATGCGAAAAGCGCTGCGTACGGCGATGGCCGAGCGTCCCGCCCCGGTGCATGTCACCACGCATGCCGACGTGGTCGGTGCAAGGATCGATCCGTCCCAGTACACGGCACAATTCTGACAGACCAGATACATGTTCGAGACCATGGGCGCGAGGGTGGATTGATGCACGTCGTCGAGCGCTTCGCGGCGTTTGCTGAAGACTACCGGACGCAGCCGATCGAGCCGCAGGTGCTGCACCACGCCAAGCGCGCGGTGATCGATCTGCATGCGGCATTGCTGCCCGGCGCGGTGTTGGCGCCGGCGACGTTGCTCGAGCGCGCGCTCGCTGAGGAACTCGATCACGGCGCGGCCCGACTCGCGCTGGGACGCAGGGCCACGGTTCGGGCGGCGGCGCTGATCAACGGGACGGCTGCGCACACGGTCGAGGTCGACGACATCTTCCGCGACGGCATCTACCACCCGGGCGCGCCGACGATTCCGGCCGCACTCGCGCTCGCGCAGGCGAACGGCGCAACGGGCGAGGCGTTGCTGCGCGCGGTGATCGTCGGCTATGAGATCTCGACGCGTATCGGCGCGCTGATGGGCCGCGCGCACTACAAGTACTGGCACAACACCGGCACCATCGGCTGTTTCGGCGCGTGCGCGGCGGCCGCCGAGCTGCTCGGACTTGAGCGCAGCAAATTCGCGCATGCGCTGGCGACGGCCGCCACCTTTTCGGCCGCGCTGCAACAGGCGTTCCGCATGGATTCGATGTCCAAACCGCTGCACGCCGGACGTGCCGCGGAAGCCGGGGTGACCGCGGCGCTTGCCGCGCGCGAGGGCGTCACCGGATCGCTCGATGTGCTCGAGGGCGAGGCGGGCTACGGGCGCGCGATGGGATATGGCGCCACGGGCGGCGGACCGGACTGGGAGCGCGCGCTGGCGACGCTCGGCCGCGACTTTCACATCACGCGCATGACTTTCAAGAACCACGCCTGCTGCGGCCACACGTTCGCCGCGATCGACGGCGCCCTCGCGGTGCAGTCGCGCATGGGTATTGCCGCAAACGAGATCGAACGCGTGCGCGTTGCCACCTATAAGGCGGCACTCGATGTCGCGCATTACGAGACGCCGCAAACCCCTGCGCAGGCGCGCTTCTCGCTCAAATATGTGGTGGCCTCGGCGCTCGCGCACGGCAGCGTGCGCCTGGCCGCGTCCGAGCCGGCGCGTATCGAAGACCCGGCCACACGCGAATTGATGCGGCGGATTGACGTGCTGGTGGACCCGCAACTGGACGCCGCCTTCCCTGCGCAGCGCGCCGCGCGCGTGAGGATCGAGTCGAGCGACGGCCGCAGCGAGGAATATCTCCAGCCCACGCGCATCGGAGATCCCGACGCGCCGCTCAGCGACGAGGCGCTGAACGGCAAGTACCTGGAGCTTGCTTCGCCGGTGCTTGGAGAGGCGCGCGCCCGCAAGCTGCTCGCGCGCCTGTGGCGGCTGGAGCGCGAGACGCAGCTCGATTTTTCAGAGTGAATCTGGCGCGGGCCCTGTTTGCCCCTCGCGCCGTGGCGCTGGTCGGCGCCTCCGGCGAGCCGGGGAAAAACACCGCGCGCCCGCAGCGTTTCCTGCGCAAGCACGGCTATGCGGGGCGCATCGTGCCGATCAATCCGACCCGCGGCGAGGTGCTCGGCGAGCGCGCATATCCGAGCCTCGCGCAGGCGCCGGAGGGCATCGATCACGTTTTCGTCATGGCGCCGGGCGATGCGGTCGAACGCGCGCTCGAGGATTGCGGCGCACGCGGCGTTCCCGTGATGAGCGTGTTCAGCGACGGCTTCGCCGATGCGGGCGCCGACGGCGCGGCGCGGCAGATGCGGCTGGCGGCGCGCGCGCGCGAGCTTGGCGTGCGCCTGCTCGGCCCCAACAGCATGGGTGTGATCGACATTCCCGGCCGCCTCGCGCTCAGCGTGAACGCGGTGCTTGAAATGGACACGCTTGTCGCCGGAACCACCAGCGTGGTGTCGCAGAGCGGCACGATGCTCGGCACGCTGCTGTCGCGCGGCGCGGCGCGCGGCCTGGGATTCGCGAAACTCGTTTCGGTCGGCAATGAAGCCGATCTCGGAGTCGGCGAGCTGCTCGAGCTGCTGGCCGATGATCCGGCTACGCGGGTGATCTCGTTGTTTCTCGAGACGGTTCGTGATGGAGCCCGCCTTGCGTCCGCGGCGCGCAAGGCAAACGCCGCCGGCAAGCCGGTGGTGGCCTACAAGCTCGGACGCTCCAGGCTCGGTGAGGCGCTGGCGCGCTCGCATACCGGTGCGCTCGCGGGAAGCGACGCTGCGCTGGACGCATATTTCCGCGACTGCGGAATCATTCGGGTCGATCTGCTCGAAACGCTGCTGGAGATCGCGCCGCTGGTTGCGGGTCGCTCGGCACCCGAGCTGGGTCGCGTGCCGCGAGTGGCGGTGGTGACCACGACCGGCGGAGGCGCCGCGAGCGTGGTCGACAGATTGGGGATGCACGGGATCGAAACCATCGCGCCCGGCTCGGATGCGCCGATCATCGACCTGACGTTGGCTGCGACCGCGGAAAAATACGCCGCCGTGCTCGACAAGTTGACGGATTCCGCCGAATGCGACGGCGTTCTCGCCTGCGTCGGCTCCTCCGCTCAGTTCCACCCGCAACTCGCGGTGGAACCGATTCTCAGGGCAAAGCGGAGCGCAAAGCCGCTTGCCGCATTCTTCACCCCGCACGCCGAGCGCTCGCTCGCGCTGCTCGCAGAGCGAGGCATCGCGGGCTTTCGCACGCCCGAGGCCTGCGCCGATGCGCTCGCCGCCTTCTTCGCCTGGCGGGCACCGCGCGAGCGGAGGGTGGGCACTCCAATCGAGTGGCCGAGCGTGTTGCCGAAGCGCGGGCGTCTTGACGAGGCGCGCTCGCTCGCATTGTTCAGTGCGCTGGGCGTGCCGGTGGTCGAATCCGTCGAGGCAAACCCGCCCGACTATGCGCATTCGCTCGCGTATCCGGTGGCGGTGAAAGTTCGATCACCGGACATCGCGCACAAGACCGAGGCGGGCGGTGTCGCGCTCGGCATCGCGAGCCGGGCCGAGTACGATGGGCGCGTGCGTTCGATGCTCGCCGCCGCGGCGGCCGCGCAACCCGGCGCGCGCATCGAAGGCGTGCTGGTTCAGAGAATGGAGCAAGGTCTCGCCGAGGCCATCATCGGCTATCGCCACGATCCGCTGGTCGGACCGCTGGTGCTGGTCGGGACGGGCGGCACGCTGGCCGAGATCTACAAGGACACCGCGCTTCGAATCGCGCCGGTGGATGAGCATGAGGCGATGGTGATGATCGCGGAAGTGAAGGGACTGGCGACGATCCGCGGCTACCGCAACCTGCCGCGGGGCGATGTAGTCGCCTTGGCCAGAGCCGTCGCGGCGGTATCGCGGCTCGCTCTCGTCCCGGGACAACCGGTATCGGACGCGGAGATCAATCCGCTGATCGTCAAACGCGAGGGCGTCGTCGCGGTGGACGGGCTGGTCGCGTTGCGCGAGATGGAGGCTTGAGCCGTGCCACTGGCTGCACTCGGCGAGATTCTGCGGACGGCGGGAGCAGGTGAGCCCGAAGCGGGGCAACTGGAGATCCGGGGCGCAGACCCGGTCCTGCCGCTCGGCTATCGCATCGGCACGGCCGGAGCGGCGTCGCTCGCGGCGCTCGGCCTCGCGGCCGCGCGCCTGTGGGCGCTGCGCACCGGACGCCATCAGCGAGTCGCGGTCGACGTGCGCCCTGCAGCGATCTCGCTGCGCAGCGCAAGGTATCTGCGCATCAACGGCAAGCCTCCGCCCGGCCCGTGGGACCCGCTCAGCGGGTTCTATCAAGTGCGCGACGGCGGATGGATCAGCATCCACTGCAATTTTCCAAACCACAGGGACGCCGCACTCGCCGTGCTTGGAGTGCCGGCAGACCGTGCGCTGGCCGATCAGGCAACACTGGGGTGGGACGGCGAGGCGCTCGAGGACGCGATCCATGCGAAAGGCGGCTGCGCGGGCTTCGTGCGCAGCGAGGAGCATTGGGCGCGGCACGCGCATGCGCAGGCGGTTGCCGCGCAGCCGCTCATCGAAATCCAGCGTATCGGCGACGCACCGCCGGAACCCCTGATGCCGGGCGACCGGCCGCTTTCGGGAGTCCGCGTGCTCGACCTCACGCGCGTGCTCGCGGGCCCGACCTGCGCGCGCAGCCTCGCCGAGCATGGCGCCGACGTGCTCAAGATCACCGCACCGCACCTGCCGGATTCGGGTGCGGTCGAACTCGATACCGGCATCGGCAAGCTGTCCGCACACCTCGATCTGCGCACAGCGGAAGCTGCCGAAATCCTGCGCGGTCTGGTGCGGAATGCGGATGTGTTTTCGCAGTCCTATCGCCCGGGCACTCTCGGTGCGCGCGGCTTTTCGCCAGAGGCGCTTGCCGCGCTGCGCCCCGGAATCGTCTGTGTATCGCTGAGCGCATGGGGCGGCACGGGGCCGTGGCACGGCCGCCGCGGGTTCGACAGCATCGTGCAGGCGGTGAGCGGCATCGCGCACGCGAACGGCGACGGCGCGAAACCGCGTCTGCTTCCGGTCGCCGCGATCGACTACGTGAGCGGCTATCTGATGGCCTTCGGAGCGATGGTCGCGCTCGAGCGGCGCGCGCGCGAGGGCGGAAGCTGGCTGGTGCGCATTGGGCTTGCCCGCACCGCGAAATGGATCGTCGATCGGGGCCTCGTTGCTAAGAACGCATATGCGGGGCTGCCGGAGGATCTTCCGAAGGAGGAACTGCTCCCGCTGCTGATGGAGGTGGATGCGCCGAACGGGCGGATCCGGCACCTTGGGCCGATCGTCGCGCTTTC
>JBGOTT010000317.1:0-4916 GCA_041476585.1 Gammaproteobacteria bacterium
AGCAGGCGGCGCTTCAGCTTGCGGCGATATGCGAAGGATCGGCCTCGGCGGCTTTCCTGCGTGCCCGCACCACGCGCGAGTTCGACGAACTGCTGCGCGAACTGCGGCGCCGCGGCGAACCGTGACCGGTTTGCGTCAGCCGAGCAGCAGCACGCCCAGCACGCCGCCCGCGGCAAGGATCCAGAGCGGATTGAACCTGCCCACGATCACCGCTGCCGTGCTCGCCGCGGCAATTCCGGCATGACGCCAGTCGAGGCCGTCGGGCGTGGCGAGCACGTAGCCGCCCGCAATCACCAGCCCGAGCGTCACGGGCAACAGCGCCCGCTGAATGAGCTTGCGCCACGGCGCGTCGCGGAATCTCTCCCACACAGCGCCGACCCACCACGCCAGCACCGCCGCGGGGACGCAGAATGCGGCGAGCGCGACGAGCGCCCCGCCGAGACCCGCCACCTGCCACCCGATCAGGCTCGCGAAAAGCACGTTCGGCCCGGGCGCGGCCTGCGACACCGCGAATAGCTGCGTGAACTCGGCGGGCGTGACCCATCCTTCCACGTCCACCACGATGCGCTGCATCTCCGGCAGGACCGAACTGATGCCGCCGAAGGAAATCAGCGACAGCAGCGCGAAATAAAGCGCGAGATCGAGCACAGGTCACACCCAGCCGCGCCGCGCGGCGAGGATCGCCAGCGGCAACGCAACCGGCAGCACGAACAAAAGCGAAATCCTGGCGATGCCCACGGCGACGAAACAAGCCGCGACGAGCGCGAGTGCGACCGGCAGCTTCGCCAGCGGCCGGCCGAGCTTGAGCGCGGTGCCGATGAACAGTCCCGCGCCGGCGGTTCCGACGCCCGTCATCGCCGCCTTGACCACCGGGTGCGACACCCACTCGGCATACAGGGAAGCGAGCATCAGCACCCAGACGAAGGGCAGCATGAACAAGCCCAGAGAAGCCGTCAACGAACCGGCCAGGCCGAACCAGCGCCGTCCGAGCACCACCGCGCAATTGCCGATGTTGGGTCCGGGGAGGAACTGGCACAGCGCCAGCACCTCGGCAAAATCCTCCTCGGCCAGCCAGCGGCGCTCTTCGACCATCACCCGGTGCGCCCACGGCAGCACGCCGCCGAATGCGCGCGCGCCGATCGACACGAAACCGACGAACAGTTCGCCCAGGCCCGCGGGCGGTTGCGGGCTTCCCCGAAGGGCTTGCATCAGATCCAGTCGAGCGAATCCGGCAGCTCGCCCGGCAATACCCGCTCGCCAAGCGTGGCGAGCTTGCCGTACTGCCCGTCGGTATAGAGCAGCGACCGCCCTTTCTTGCCGGCGACGATGTGCTCGACGCTGCCGATGAAAAGCGTGTGCGTGCCGTGCGCGAATTCCTTCTCGACGCGGCAATCAAACGACACCAGCGCATCGACCAGCACCGGCGCACCGGTGGCCAGGCGCGTCCAATCCTCGGACCTGAAGCGGCCCTCGCCGCTATGCGCCCCGCTGAACGCGCGCGAGAGCTCGACATGCTCGGCGCGCAGCACGTTGATGCAGAACATCCGGCTCTTGCCGATCGCGTCGTGGGTCGAGGCCTTGCGGTTGACGCATACCAGCAGCGCGGGCGGTTCGGCCGAAACGGACGTCACCGCCGTCGCGGTCATCCCGTAGCGGTGCCCTGCGTGCGCGGTGGTAATGAGGGTGACCGCCGCAGCAAGGCTGCGCATGCCGAGCCGGAACTGATCGGCGCCGACGAGTTGAGTGGCGGTCTTGTCCATCTGGGAGAGTGTACTAAGGAACTTCATATTTCGTCGTCCCCGCGACTGCGCGGATGACGCCCTATAGCTCGGTGCGCAGTTCCCAGAGTTCCGGGAACAGCACGATGTCGAGCACCTGTTTCAGGTAGCTCACGCCCGCAGTCCCGCCGCTGCCGGGCTTGTGGCCGATCAGCCGCTCGACCGTGGTCACGTGGTTGAAGCGCCAGCGGCGGAAGTTGTCCTCGACATCGACCAGCTTCTCGGCCAGGTAATACAGCTCCCAGTGATGCGCGGTGTCGCGATAGACCGCGAGCCAGGCGTCGCGCACGCCCGGGTGGCTCGCATGCGGTTGCGCGAGGTCGCGATCGAGCACTTCCCGCGGAACCGCAATCCCTTTCCTCGCAAGGAGCCGCAGCGACACGTCGTAGAGGCTCGGGCCGTTCAGCGCGGCTTCTAGCTCACCCAGTTGTTGCGGCCGGTGGCGGAACGGCTCCAGCATGAACGGCTGCCTGTTGCCGAACAGGAACTCGATCATGCGGTACTGGAAGGACTGGAAGCCGGAGGCGTGCCCGAACGCATTGCGGAATTCGAGGTAGTCGGCCGGCGTCATGGTCTTCAGCACCTCCCACGCGCCGGTCATCTGGTCCTGCGCGCGCGCTACGCGCGCGAGCATCTTCATCGCCGGATCGGGATCGCCCGCCGCGATCCGCGCCATCGCCGAGCGCGTTTCGTGCACGATCAGCTTCATCCACAGTTCCTGCACGTGGTGGATCAGGATGAACAGCGTCTCGTCGTGCGCGTCGGTGAGCGGATGCTGCGCATCGAGCAGTTTGTCGAGCTGGAGGTACTCGCCGTAGGACAGTGCCTGCCTGAAATCGGTGTGGGCGCCTGCGGCGTGGGGTGGCGGATGATGTTCGCTCATGGAGCCTCCTCGTTACCCAGCAACCCAGCGAGGTTCGCGGCTGCGTCCCACACGTCGGTGTAGCGCGTGTAGAGCGGCGTCAAGCCGAAACGCAGCATGCCGGGTGGGCGGAAATCGCCGATCACGCCGCGCTCGATCAACCCCCGGATCAGCGCATTCGCGTCCGGGTGCGCAAACGAAATCTGGCTGCCGCGCCGCGCGTGTTCGCGCGGCGTGACCAGCTCGAGTCCGTGTCCGGCGCATTCGGCCTCGACCCGCGCGATCAGCAGATCGCCGAGCGCGAGCGACTTTTCGCGGATCGCAGCCATCGGCGCTTCGAGCAGCACATCGAGCGCCGCGTCCAGCGAAGACATCGCGAGCACCGCGGGCGTGCCGCACAGATATCGGCCGACGCCATCCGCGGGGCGGTAGTCTGGCGAGAAATCGAACGGCGCCGCATGGCCCATCCATCCGGAGAGCGGCTGGACGCAGCCTTGGTGATGACGCCGCGCGGCGTACAGAAACGCCGGCGCGCCGGGGCCGCCGTTGAAATACTTGTAGCCGCAGCCGACCGCGAAGTCCGCGCCCGCCGCGGACAGGTCCACCGGCAATGCGCCGGCGGAATGCGCAAGGTCCCACAGCGCGAGCGCTCCGGCGGCATGCGTACGGCGCGTCACTTCGACCAGATCGTGCAGGTGGCCGCTGCGGTAGTCCACCTGCGTCAGCATCACCACCGCAAGCTCGCCGCCGATGCGCTGGATCGCCGCATGCAGCGCGTCGCGATCGCCCGCGGGAACGAGTTCGAGCCGATGGCGGCCGCCCAATTGATCGATCAGGCCCTGCGCGATATAGAGATCGGTCGGGAAATTTCCGCGCTCGGACAGGATCACGCTGCGCGGGCCCGCGATGCGCAGCGCAACCGAGAGCAGCTTGAACAGATTCACCGAAGTCGAGTCGGCGCACACCACTTCGTCGGGCGACGCGCCGACCAGGCGCGCGATCTTTCCTCCGACGCGCTGCGGCAGGCCGATCCAGTCGGCCGAGTCCCAGCTTTTGATCAGCCCACTGCCCCACTCCTCGGCCACCACTCGCGCGACGCGCGCCGATACCGCCGCCGGCAACGCGCCGAGCGAGTTGCCGTCGAGGTAGATCACGCCTTCGGGCAGCACGAACCGTTCGCGCAGGTGCGCCAGAGGGTCGGCGCGGTCGCGCGCTTCGCAGTCGGCGCGCGATGCCGGAATCATCACAGAGTCTTGAGAAAACCCAGCAGCAATTCATTGACCGCCGCCGCGCGCTCGCGCTGGATCCAGTGGCCGGCCCCTTCGAGAATGTGGCAGCCGCGAATGCCCGGCAGCGTGCCGGGGAAACTCTCGATCTGCGCCTTCGAGGCGGGAAATTTCAGCACGCCATCGCGCGCGCCGGCGATGAACATCGAAGGCTGCCGGATGATGCACCCGCGCCACGGCCCGAGCAGTTCCCACGAGCGCCGCAGGTTGCGATACCAGTTCAGCCCGCCGCGAAATCCGGCGCGCCGGAACTCGCCGGCGTAGTAGGCGAGATCGTCCCGGCTCAGCCAGGGCGGCAGCGCCTCGGGGTCGATGGTGTTGTCGAGGAATCCCTTGCCCGGCGCAAGCAGGCCGAAGCTCGATCGTTCGGGCGCATCGCCCGAGCCGCTGAAATAGATGCGGCGCAGCGTAGCTTCGATATCGCGCTCGAACTCGCTTTCCGCAACGTCCGGCTGCTGGAAATACTGCATGTAGAAAGTCTTGATGCCGAGTTTTTGCAGCGCGCTCAGAAAATCGACGTGGCCGGGGGGCGAAAAGGGCACGCTCATGCCGACCACCGCGCGGAAAATATCGGGCCGCAGCATCGCCGAGTTCCACGCCACCGGCCCGCCCCAGTCGTGGCCGACGATCACCGCCTGGTTTTCGCCCAGCGCCCGGACCAGCTCGACCATGTCGCCGACCAGGTGGAGCAGCGTGTATTGCTCGATCTCCTGCGGCGCCTCGGTGCCGCCATAGCCGCGCATGTCGGGGGCCACGGCGCGGTATCCGGCGGCCGCCAGCGCCTTCAGCTGGTGCCGCCACGAGTACCAGGATTCAGGCCAGCCGTGGCAGAACAGCACCAGCGGGCCGCTACCCTGCTCGGCCACGCGCATCCTGATGCCGTTGGCCTGGATCTCGCGGAAACTCGGCTCGCTCATGGCGCCCCCCTGGAATGGTCGCTGCGATGATATGGCAACATCGCTCTTCCACACTAGTATCGATTCATCAGAC
>JBGOTT010000318.1:0-4877 GCA_041476585.1 Gammaproteobacteria bacterium
CGTCGAAGACGCCACGCTGCTGCTCAACGCGCTGACCCGGCCGGATGCGCGCGATTTCATGAGCCTGCAGTACCAGCCGATGGATTATTCCGCTGGTCTGGATTCGCTGGAGGCGAAAGGCCTTCGCATCGGTTTCCTGCCCGACATGCGCGTCGGCCTCGCCGTGCATCCCGAAGTGCGCGCTGCGGCAGCCGCGGCCGCGAAGGCTCTGGAAGCGATGGGGGCGAGGGTCGAGGAAATGCCGTCGTTTCTCACCGCCGAATTGCTCGACGGCGTGAGCCGGTTCTTCGAAGCCCGCTTGCACAACGATTTCACGCAACTGCCGCCCGCGCGGCAGGCGAGGGTGCTGCCGTTCATCGCAGAATGGTGCACCTGGCGCGCGAAGAATTTTACCGGCCGCGATGTAATGGCCGCGTACACCAGCTACGTGATCCTGCGCGAAGTCACCGTCAGGGCCTGCGAGCCGTTCGACTACGTGATCTCGCCGACCTCGCCGATCCTGCCCTACGAGGCCGAACTCCCCGCCCCCGGCAACGACCCGCAAAACGCGCTGCCGCATATCGCGTTCACGGTGCCGTACAACATGTCCGAGCAGCCTGCGGCGTCGCTCAACTGGACGCATTCGGCCGACGGGCTGCCGATCGGCGTGCAGGTGATCGGCAGGCGGTTTGATGATCTCGGGGTGCTGCGGCTGTCGCGGTTGCTGGAGAAATTGCGGCCGGCGCAGAAGGCGTGGCCGGAACTCTAGCTGTGCTCCGGTTTCCGGGTCACGGTGATATAATTATGATATCAGTGGCCAACAGAGGAGACCATCCGTGCCCGCAAAGCGTACCGCGACCAAACGCAAGCAGCCGGCAGGCAACGGCGTCCTGCTGCGCTACCGCGAACAGGACACCGCCTACGGCGTAACCCGCAAGACCACCACCCGGCTCGCCAAGACCCTCGGACTGTCCGAAACGCAGGTCGTCCATATTGCGCTGGCGAACCTCGCGCGGCAGACGCTGCCGCGCTACGAACCCGACGACGGCCCGCTCACGGCGGAACAGCTCGCTGCGATCGACAAGCTTGTTCCGCAACGCGGCTTCGTCAGCAGCAAGAAGCGACTGTTCTGAGGGTGAATCGATTTTTCCCGCTGCCCGATGCAGGCGATATTATCTGGTGTCGCTTCCCGTATCGAGGCTTTTCTGTGCCCGGACCGAAAGCACGTCCGGCTCTGGTAGTCGACCTCGGCCGCTTGCGCGACGAGCCGGCGGTTGAAGTGATCTTCGGGACCAGCCGGAAAGTGGATCATCTTTACCCGGGGGAATTCCTGATTGCTCCGGATGACGGAACCGCGTTTGCCGCCTCCGGTTTGAGCTTTTCGACCAAGTTCGATTTCACCCGTTCCGTGTACCTCCCGTACCACGACCAGTGGTTCGCGGTTCCGCCGGGGGCCCCGTGCGGCCAGATACCAAAGCTCGGCGTGCTGCACCCGAGCCTGATGCGCCGCGCGAAGGCGGCGTTCGATGCGGCCTCGGCACCATGAGCCAGCTCCTCATCCAGCAGTACCTCAACCAGCTCGCGACCTTGAAAAAGGTCTCGGGCACGCAGCGTGAGAGCGTCGTCCGCGAGGCGTTCAATGACCTGATGAAGGGATGGGCGAAGGCGCACGATCTCGTCTTCATTCCCGAGTACGAGTTTGAATCGAAGACCAAGGAACGGCGTTACGTCGACGGCGCGTTGCTCTACGAACTGCGCGTGCCCTTCGGTTACTGGGAGGCGAAGGACGCGGACGACGACCTCGACGCGATGGTGGCGGCGAAATTCAAACGCGGCTACCCGCAAGACAACATCATCTTCGAGAACGCGGTTGACGCGATCCTGATCCAGAACCGCGAGGAAGTGATCCGTTGCGCCGTTGATAACGTGAAGGCGCTCGAGAAGCTGATCAATCTCTTCTTCCGCCACGAGCGAAAGGAGATTGCCGAGTTCCGCAAGGCGGTCGAACAGTTCAAGGTCGATCTGCCGGCAGTGCTGGAAGCGCTGCGTGCAATGATCGAGACCGCGCATGCGGAAAGCGTCAGTTTCCGCAAGGCCGCCGCCGCATTCCTCGTACACGCGCAGGAGACCATCAATCCCAGTCTGGTCGAAGCGGACGTGCGCGAGATGCTCATCCAGCACATCCTCACCGAGGAAATCTTCACCACGGTCTTTCCCGGCACGCCGTTTCACCGCGACAACAACGTCGCGCGGGAACTCTACAAGCTGGAGGCGTCTTTCTTCACCGGCAACACCAAGTTCAAGACCCTGAAGGGCCTGGAACCCTATTACGCCGCGATCCGCTCGGCCGCGTCACAAATCGGCAGCCATCACGAGAAGCAGACCTTCCTGAAGGTGATCTACGAGAATTTCTACAAGGTCTACAACCCCAAGGCCGCCGACAAGCTGGGCGTGGTGTACACGCCGAACGAAATCGTGCGCTTCATGATCGAGAGCGCCGATTGGCTGTGCGAGAAGCACTTCGGCAGGAACCTGATTGACAAGGATGTCGAGATCCTCGATCCCGCGAGCGGCACCGGCACCTTCATCTGCGAGCTGCTGGAGCATTTCCGCGGCCAGCCGGCGAAGCTGAAATACAAGTATCGCCGCGAACTGCATGCGAACGAAGTGGCGATCCTGCCCTACTACGTTGCCAACCTGAACATCGAGGCTACCTACGCGGCGATCATCGGCGAATACGAGGAATATCCGAATCTGTGTTTTGTCGACACGCTCGACAACGTCGCGGGCCTGCGCAAGCACGCGGGGCACATCGACGACCTGTTCGGCGGGATGTCAGATGTAAACATCAAGCGCATCCGGGAGCAGAACAGCCGGCGGATCAGTGTCGTGATCGGCAATCCGCCTTACAACGCGAATCAGTTGAATGAGAACGAGAACAATAAGAACCGAGAGTATCCGGAGATCGATAATCGGATCAAGGACACGTATATCGCGGCGAGCACGGCGCAGAAGACCAAACTGTACGACATGTATGCGAGGTTCTTTCGGTGGGCCTCAGACCGCCTCGACTCCAACGGAGTGCTCGCACTGAGCCGCAGTCGATTTTCCCGCGCCGTTCGGCCCGGCGATGACGACGAGGTTCGGCAACTACGTCGACGCCGGCTTTGTCGGCGCGATTGGAAGTGCGCGAATTCGCACCGCTTGAGCGGTCACTGTCACCAGCGCCCCGGCGGCAAGCGCCTGTTCCGCGCGTGACACCGCATCTGCCAACAACCTGACGAGCGGCCCTGCCGTAAGCCCTTCTTCGCGCACGCGAACAACAGATGGTGCCCGGGCACCAGAAATGGCGAGCAGGCGATGAAAGTCCGCATCCAGCGTCACAATCATGCGGCCGTCCGCATCCGCGCGCTCGAGGATTCGCACATCAGATGCGGAGGCAAGGCCGATGTCCCCTACATGGATCACGTCCCAACCTGCATCGCGCAGCAGCCCCACCGAAGAACGCGGGAGACCCTGATCGAGCAACGCCCGGATCAAGTCGACGGCAACTCTATGACGCGGTCGTCGAGATTCGTCGCCGCGAACTCGAGGGCTTGGCGGATGTCCTCGGACTCGAGTTCGGGGTACTCGGCAAGAACCGCATCCCAAGTGCGATACGCAGACACCGCTTCGACGATGCGCCGCACGGTGAGCCGCAGCCCACGCACGCAGGCCTGTCCGCCGAGAACGGCGGGATCTGAGGTGATTCGGTCGAAAGTGGTCATGAACGTCCTCTCCATTCGAATTCTAGCGCGCTTGGTTTCCGTCCGGGCGCGGCCGCCGCTGCACATTACGTCCTACGAGCCCTGAAACTCCGGCCCCAACGGCCGCATCCTTATTCCCTTCCTCAACCGCGTCCACTCGAACTCCGCCGGATCCGCAAGCGCCGGGCCGGGCGACTTCACCACGAGGACCTCTTTCGCAATCGGCTCAAAATCTGCACGGAAATGCACCGAGCTCTTCAGCGCGAGCATTCTCTCCCGCCGCGGCTCCACGCCGAGGTGTCGGAACATGTCCTGGTCGGCAGCCTGGCACTTTCTTGATGCCAGCAGCACGCGAACGCCGGGCGCCGCACGGCTGCGCAGCAGCGCCATCGGCCCGAGGTTCATGCGAAAGCCGGTGAACATCTTTCCGGTGCAGATGAATTTGCCATCGCCGAGGCTTTCGACCGTGAACTCGCCCTCGAACGGCGCATCGCCAGTGACGCGCGAGCGCCCGCCGAGCGCGAATTCGAGAGTCGCACCCTTTCCCGCTTCGTGCGCGCGCGCGGCCGCCGCGGGATCGATCAGCAGCCCGAGCGCCGCGTCCTGCGCGTTCTGGCGCACCAGCGCCGCGAGCAGTCCCGTGGTATCGCCGTTGCCGCCCGCGCCGGGGTTATCCTGCGTGTCGGCCATCACCACCGGCAACCCGGGCTCGCCGTGCGCCCGCGCGCGCGCGACAGCTTCGTCCGCCGACCAAAGGTCCAGCGCAAAATCCTTTTCGGCGCCGTCCACGCGCTCGCGCAGCGCCTCGACCGCGCGCTCCACTTCCTTGGCATCGGAGCCATAGCCGAATACCGCCATGCCGCACTCGTCGAAGTCTGCCATCGGGAATCCCGGCGTGAACGTGAGCGAAGCGCCGTGTTTCGTCTCCAGATCGGCTAGGTCCGCGTAGATTCCCTTGCAGGGCTCGATGAACGAGCATTGCGACGGAATCCCGGTGAGATAATCGAAGGTCTTCATCGTGGCAGGTAGCCGCGCGCCGCTGCGCAGGGTGGCGTCGAGCAGCCGCGCCGCGCGCGCGCCGGTCTGCGCCATGTCCACGTGCGGGTAGGTGCGGTAGGCGACCATCGCGTCGGCATGCCTGAACATCGCACG
>JBGOTT010000319.1:0-4864 GCA_041476585.1 Gammaproteobacteria bacterium
AAATCAGGTGCTCGATGCCGGCGTCGTCGTATCCCGCCTCGGCCAGCACCTCGCGCGTGTGCTCGCCGAGCCGTGGTGCGTGGCGCCGGTACTCCGGTGCCGTATCCGACCACTCCGATGGCACGGCCATCGACTTGATGCGGCCCTCGCTCGGGTGTTCCACCGACTTGAAATAGCCGATCGCCGCGAGGTGCGGATCATTGACGATGTCGGCGAGGCTGTTCATGCGCTGCACCGGAATGTCGGCTTTCTCGAGCGCCGCGATCCACTCGGCGGTGGTGCGCTTCTTCATCTCCTCGGCGATCAGGCCGTAGGCGACCTCGAAGCTCGTGCTGCGGGCTTCCTGGGTTGCGAAGCGCGGGTCCGACAGCAACTCGTTTCTTCCGATCAGGTCGAAGAAGGCCCGCCACTGCTTGTCGTTGTAGACCAGCACGCAGACGTAACCGTCGCTGGTCTCGTAGGGACGGCGTTCCTTTGCAAGCATCCTCGCGTAGCCGGGTTCGCCGGTCTGGGGCTCGTAGGTGTAGCCGCCCATGTGTTCGCCGAGCACGGTTTGCAGCAGGCTCTCGAACATCGGCACGTCCACACGCTGGCCCCTGCCCGTGCGCTCCCGGCAGTAGAGCGCTGCGCAGACCGCATTCACGACGTGCAACGCTACCGTGCGGTCGGCCATGGTCGCCGGGACGTAGCGCGGGGACTCGGCGCCCGCCTCCTTTAGCAGCCAGGGCAGGCCAGCAGCGCCCTGAATCAGGTCGTCGTAGGCGGGTTTCGCCGCGTTCGGCCCGCGCTGGCTGTAGCCGAAGGCGCCGACATAGATGATGCGCGGATTCTCGGCACGCACCTCGTCGTACGAGAGCTTCAGGCGTGCCATCGCCTGCGGACGGATGTTGTATGCCATCACATCGGCGGTGCGCGCCAGGCGCAGGCAGGCCTCGCGCCCGGCGTCCTTTTTCAGGTCGAGCACGATCGAGCGCTTGTTGCGGTTGGCGTTCATGAAAATGTGCCCCATGCCCTTGGAGCGCATCGGCGCGTTGTAGCGCATCACGTCGCCCTCGGGCGGTTCGAGCTTCACCACGTCGGCGCCGAGGTCGGCGAGGATCTGCGTGGCATACGGCCCCATCACCACCGTGGTGAGGTCGAGAACCCGCACGCCTGCCAGCGGTCCGCTCATGCAACCTCCGTTCAGGAATTGAGCTTTGCGATCATCCCGCGCGTCTTCGCGCTGTCGGGCGAGCGCAGCACGCGCGCGGCGAGCGGCGTCAGCTCGCCGAGGCTGGAGCGCAGGATACGCTCCTTCACCGCCAGCAGCTGCGCCGGGTCCATCGAGAAATTGCGCAACCCGAAGCCCAGAAGCAGACGCGTAAACGCAAGGTCGCCGGCCATCTCGCCGCATACAGCTACTGCCACTCCGGCCCGGTTCGCAGTCTGGATCGTGTGCGCCACTAGGTGCAGCACCGCCGGGTGCAGCGGGTCATAGAGGTGCGCGACCGCGTCGTCCGTCCGGTCAATCGCCAGCGTGTACTGGATCAGGTCGTTGGTGCCGATCGACAGGAAGTTCAGCCTGCGCATGAACATCGGCAAGGCAAGCGCCGCCGCAGGCACTTCGATCATGCCGCCGATTTCGATGCCGCGGTCGTAGGGCAGGTGCGCTTCGGCCAGCGAGGCCTTGGCCTGGCGCAAAAGCGCGAGCGACTGCTCGATCTCGTGCGCATGCGCGAGCATCGGGATCAGCAGCCGGACGCGGCCGAACTGCGACGCGCGCAGGATCGCGCGCAATTGCGTGATGAAGATCTGCGGCTCGGCAAGGCAGTAGCGGATCGCGCGCAGTCCGAGCGCGGGGTTGGGCCCGGCATCGCCGCTTGCGCCGTCGAGCGCCTTGTCTGCGCCGATGTCGAGCGTGCGTATGGTCACCGGCAGGCCGCGCATCGCGGCAACCACCGCACGGTAGGCCTCGAACTGCTCGTCCTCCGAAGGCATGACCCGGCGGTTCATGAACAGGAACTCGGTACGGAACAGCCCGATGCCTTGCGCGCCCGCCTCGCGCGCAGCCTCGACGTCCTGCGGCAGCTCGATGTTGGCGCAGAGCTCGATCGGCGTGCCATCGAGCGTGGTGGCGGGCGTCGTGCGCAGGCGCCTGAGTTTCTGCCGGTCGAGCTCCAGCTGCGACTGCCGCAGCTGGTACTCGCCGAGCACGGCCGGGTCGGGCGCGACGATCAACACGCCCTGCAGCCCGTCCACGATCAGCAGATCGTTCTCGCGGATCATGTGGCGCGCAAGGTGCAAGCCGACGATCGCCGGAATGCCCAGGCTGCGCGCGAGGATTGCGGTGTGGGAAGTGACGCCGCCGAGGTCCGTGACGAAGCCGCCGAACTCGTGCTGCTTGAACAGGATCATGTCCGCGGGCGAAAGGTCGTGCGCGACCACGATCAGATTCTGTTCGTCGGATGTCTGCGGAGGGGTCGGCCCCGGGTGGCCGAGCAACGCCTTCAGCACGCGTTCGACCACTTGTTGCACGTCGGCCTTGCGCTCGCGCAGGTACGGATCCTCGATCGCGTCGAACTGTCCGACCAGGCTCTCCATCTGCCGCACCAGCGCCCACTCCGCATTGCAATGCTCGGCGCGGATCAGCGCGCGCGGAACCTCGGAAAGCGTCGAGTCGTCGAGAATCATCCGATGCATGTCGACGAACGCTCCGAATTCGGCCGGAGCGTCAACCGGAATATGCCCGGTGAGTTCGCGCAGCTCGCCGCGCACCAGTTCGAGCGCGGCATCGAAGCGTTTGATTTCAGCGTCGATCGACGCAGCGGGGATCTCGAAATGGGCGACTTCCAGCCGCGCGCTCGAAACCAGGTGCGCGTAGCCGATCGTGATACCGGCCGAAACGGGCGAGCCGTGCAGGACGAAGTTCACTACTCCGCCTCGTCGAACCTGCTGGCGATCAGCGCGGTCAGCGAGTCGAGCGCGGTCTCCGCGTCGCTGCCTTCGGTCTCGATGGTAATCGTCGCGCCCTTGCCTGCCGCGAGCATCATCACCCCCATGATGCTCTTGGCATTCACGCGCCGGCCATTGCGCGTCAGCCAGACATCGCAGGCGTAGCGGCTGGCGAGTTGCGTGAGCTTGGCCGCGGCGCGCGCGTGCAGGCCGAGCTTGTTGACGATCGTCACCTCAGCCCGGGCCACAGCAGCGATCCGTGTTCATGTGCACCACGCCCTCATGGCCGCCGCTCATCGCCTTCTCTACCACCGTCGCAAGCGGGGACGTGCGGTAGGTGAGGGCGCGCACCAGCATCGGCAGGCTTGCGCCGGAGACGCCTTCGACCCGCCCGGCGACGAGCAGCCGGCCGGTGATGTTGCCCGGGGTTGCGCCGAAGATGTCGGCCATCACCAGCACGCCTGCGCCCTGGTCAAGCTGTTTGACGAGATCGCGCCCACGCGCAAGCAGCGCCTCGGGATCATCCCGGGCGGTGACCGTCAGTTGCCGCACGCCGTCGAGCGGCTTGCCGAGCATGTGACCGGCCGACTCGATCAGCGCCTCGCCGAGCGCGCCGTGCGAGATGATCAGGATTCCGACCGCGCCGCGCATCGCTTCAGGCACGCCTGCCGCGTGGTGCGCTGCACTCTGCCTCGAGCGCATCGACGAACATGGCGGCCACGTTGAACCCGGTCTGGTCCTGAATTTCGCGAAAGCAGGTTGGGCTGGTGACATTGACCTCGGTGAGCCAGTCGCCGATCATGTCCAGGCCGACCAGCAGCAGGCCGCGCGCCGCAAGCCGCGGTCCGAGGGCATCGGCGACCTGCCGCTCGCGCTTTCCGAGCGGCCGCGCTTCGCCCCGGCCGCCGGCGGCCAGATTGCCGCGCGACTCGCCCGGCTTCGGAATCCGCGCAAGGCAGTGCGGCACCGGCTCACCGCCGATCAGCAGGATGCGCTTGTCGCCCTCGCTGATCTCCGCGATGTAGCGCTGCGCCATGACGCTGCGCGCCGTGTTCGCCGCCATGATTTCGACGATCACGTTGCGGTTCGGATCGTCCGCGCGCACCCTGAAAATGTTCTCCCCGCCCATCACGTCGAGGCGCTTCACTACCACGTCGCGCTGCTCGTCGATGAAAGTGTGCAGCCGTTGCGGGTCGCGCGTGACCAGCGTGTGTGCGACGAAGTCCGGAAACTCGGCGATCGCGAGCTTTTCGTTGTGGTCGCGGATTGCGTCCGGTCGGTTGAACACGCGCGCGCCCTCGCGCTCGGCCTGCTCAAGCAGCCAGGTGCTGGTCACGTACTCCAGGTCGAACGGCGGGTCCTTGCGCATCAGCACCGCGTCGAACTCGGCGAGACGGCGCGGCACCGTCTCCAGCGTGCGGTACCAGCTCTCGTCGTCGCCGGTGAGTGCGATGCGCGTGAACTCCGCGCCGACACCGTCGCCACGCTTGTCGCCGCTGCGCCACGCGATCGAGCGCTGCTCGCAGGCCCATACCGTGTGGCTGCGGGCGTGCGCTTCGCGCATCATGCAAACAGTCGTGTCCTTGTACGCCTTGAGCGATGCGAGCGGGTCGATGATGAAGGCGAACTGCATGGGGCGGGAAAGCAGGGCCCCGAGTGCGGCCCCGCCGGATTACTTGCGCTTCTTACCTTCCGGCTTGGCCGCTGCGGCGGACGCAATCGTCCCGTCTGCAGATGCCGCCGGCTCTTTCAGATTCATGCCCGACTGGTTTGCCATGTAGACGATCGCACGCGCGAGCTCGAGGTCCGAAATATCGGGCAGGCCGCCGCGCGGCGGCATCGCACCCTTGCCTTTGATCGCCGACTGGAGAAGGTGGTCGAGGCCTTCCTTGGCGTGCTGGCCCCACGCGGCTTTGTCGCCGATTTTCGGCGC
>JBGOTT010000320.1:0-4826 GCA_041476585.1 Gammaproteobacteria bacterium
ATCCCTAAGGACGCCAAGGCCTAGCCGTACAATAGCCGCCTTCCTTGGAGGCAGGTGGCATGCGGCGTTTCTTCCGTTTCGCCTTGGCCGCGATCGTCGTATGCGCGTCATCGAGCGCGCAGGCACAGCCCGCTTCGACGGGCTCGGGGCAGGCGTACCCGGCGCGCGCGGTGCGCATCATCGTTCCGTTTGCAGCCGGCGGCCCGGCGGACGTCTACGCGCGTTTCGTCGGCCAGCGGCTGCAGGAGGCGCTCGGGCAACCGTTTGTCATCGAGGACCGGCCCGGCGGCGGTTCGATGATCGGCACCGATGCAGTGGCGAAGTCGCCGGCCGACGGCTACACGCTGCTGATGATGTCGAATACGCATACCACCAATGAATCGTTGATTCCGAAAAAACCGTTCGATCTGATGCGCGATTTCGTTCCGGTCGCGCCAGTGAACTATTCGGACCTGGTGCTGGTGGTGCACCCGAAGGTGCCCGCCAGCTCGCTTGCGGAGTTTATTGCCGTGGCGAAGGCGAAACCCAACGGCATGAACTACGCGTCCTCGGGCCCCGGCACCCCCTACCACATGGCCGGAGAGCTGTTCAAGGCGATGGCGGGCGTGGAGATCGTGCACGTGCCCTACAAGGGCAGCGCAGGCGCGCGCACCGACCTGCTCGGCGGGCAGGTCGAGATGATGTTCGACGCAATCACCACCATGGCGCCGAACGTGCGCGCCGGAAAATTGAAGGCGCTCGGCACCACGGGCAAGGCGCGCTCGTCGGTGCTGCCGGAAGTGCCGACGGTGGCCGAGGCCGGCGTTCCCGGTTATGAAGCGACCATCTGGCTCGGTCTGATGGCGCCTGCGGGAACCCCCGCGCCGGTCGTAAACCGGCTGAACGCCGAGATCGTGAAAATCGTCACCAGCGCGGACGTGAGGGAAGCCTGGGGGAAGCAGGGCGCGGTGCCGATGAGCATGACCCCCGAGGAGTTCGGCCAGTACCTGCGCCAGGACATCGAGAAATGGGCGAAGGTCGTCAAGCTCTCCGGTGCAAAGGTGGATTGACGCAGTGCTGCTGAACGTCAACGGCGCGCAGCATGCAGTCGAGGCCGCCGAGGACACTCCCCTCGTCTACGCGTTGCGCAATCAGCTCGGCCTTAAGGGCACGCGCTACGGCTGCGGCACCGACCAGTGCGGCGCGTGCTACATCCTGCTCGACGATCGCGCGGTGCCCGCGTGCGACACGCCGCTGTGGGCTGCGGCCGGCAAGCGCATCACCACCGTGGAGGGGCTTGGCACCCCGGAGCGCCCGCATGCGCTGCAACGCGCGTTCATCGCCGAGCAGGCCGCGCAATGCGGTTACTGTTCCTCCGGAATCCTCGTGACTTGCGCGGCGCTGCTTGCGCGCAACCCGGACCCCTCCGATGGCGAAGTGCGCGCGGCGCTCGACCGGCATCTGTGCCGCTGCGGCACGCACAACCGCATCGTGCGTGCGGTGCTGAAGGCGGCGCCCGAACTGCGTTCCGGACCGGGCGAATGAACCTCGCCTCCCGGCCCGCGTCGGGGCAGGACAGCGGCGCGCCGCGGCTGCCGGGCAGCCTGCAGACCAACCGGCGGCTGTCGCAGTGGCTGCGCATCGGCGCCGACGGCGTGGTGGAAGTGTTCTCCGGCAAGATCGAGATGGGGCAGGGAATCGCCACCGCGCTCGCGCAAATCGTCGCCGAGGAGCTCGACGTCGCGCTCGATCGCGTGCGCATGGTCCCGGCGAGCACCGCGCACAGCCCCGACGAGGCGGTCACATCGGGCAGCCAGTCGATACAGCAGTCGGGGAGCGCGCTACGCTACGCATGCGCCGAGGCGAGGGTGATCTACGTTGCGGCCGCCGCCGCGCGCCTTGGTGTTGCCGCTGAACAGTTGCGCGTCGAGGACGGCGCGCTGATTGTCGTGAGCGGCGCCGCGAGCGGTGCACGCATCAGCTATTGGCAGCTTGCCGATGACGATCTTCTGGCGCGCGAAGCAACCGGCGCGGCGGCGCCCAAGCCCGCGGCTGGGTTGCAGGTGGTCGGGACCGCCGCACCCCGCCTCGACATACCGGACAAGGTATTCGGGCGGCCGCGTTTCGTGCACGACCTTGAACTGCCGGGAATGCTGCACGCGCGCGTGCTGCGGCCCGCTTCGCCATTCGCCCGGCTCGAGACGCTCGATGCCGCGCGCACGCAAGCCCTGCCCGGCGTGATCGACGTGGTGCGCGACGGGAATTTCGCCGGCGTGCTGGCCGATCGCGAGGAAACGGCGGTCAAGGCGCTCGCTCGGCTTGCCGCCGACGCGCGCTGGAGCGAGGCGGAGACCCTCCCGGATGCGGCGGCGCTCAAGGACTGGCTGAAGGCGCAGCGCGCGGAAACGAAAGTCGTCGACGAGCGTGCGCCGGAAGTTCCGGCTTCGGTGGCGAAGACCCTGCGCGCGGGCTACAGCCGGCCGTATCTGGCGCACGCATCGCTCGCGCCCTCCTGCGCGCTCGCGCAATGGACGGGCGACGCGCTGCACGTATGGACGCACAGCCAGGGCATCTACAACCTGCGCGCCGACCTTGCGCTCGCGTTCGGGCTTCCGCCCCAGCGCATCACCGTCGAGCATGCGGAGGGCGCCGGCTGCTACGGGCACAACGGCGCGGACGATGTCGCGTTCGATGCTGCATTGCTCGCCCGCGCCGCGAACGGCCGGCCGGTGCGCTTGCAGTGGTCGCGTGCGGACGAACTCACCTGGTCGCCGTTTGGCGCGGCGATGGCCATCGAACTGCAAGCCGATCTCGATGCCACCGGCGCGATCGTCGGCTGGCGCCACGAACTCTGGAGCAACGGCCATACCTCGCGCCCCGGCCGTGCGAAGACCCCTGCGCTGCTGGCTGCCTGGCATAGGGAGAACCCGAGCGAGCGGCTGCTCGCGGTCAACCCGCCGCTCGCGAACGGCGGCGGCGCCGACCGCAACGCGGTTCCGCCGTACGAGTTCGCCGCGCGCCGCGTCGTCAACCATCGCCTGCTCTACATGCCGCTGCGCACCTCCGCACTGCGCTCGCTCGGCGCGTTCGCCAACGTATTCGCGATCGAGTCGTTTCTCGACGAAATCGCGGCCGAGCAGCGCGAGGATACGGTGAAGCTGCGCCTGCGATACCTGTCCGATCCGCGCGCGAAAGCGGTGATCGAGGCGGCCTCGGCAGGCGCCGGCTGGCGCGGGTGGCAGCGCCGCGAGGGATGCGGGCACGGGATCGGCTATGCGCGCTACAAGAATTCGGGTGCGTACTGCGCGGTGGTGGCCGAAGTCGAGGCCGGAAGGGAGATACGCGTGCGGCGGCTCGTGATCGCGGTCGACGTGGGGCGGGTGGTGAATCCCGACGGCGTCGCGAACCAGATCGAGGGCGGGGCGGTGCAGGCCGCAAGCTGGACGCTGAAGGAGGCGGTGCGCTTCGATCGCACGCGCGTGACCAGCGATGCGTGGGAAACCTACCCGATCCTGCGCTTCTCCGAGGTTCCGGCGGTGGAGGTCGAGATCCTGGACCGGCCGGAAGAGGCTTCGAGCGGCGCGGGCGAGGCGGCGGCGGGCCCTACCGCGGCCGCGATCGGCAACGCGGTGTTCGATGCGCTCGGCGTGCGCGTGCGCGATCTGCCGATCACTGCCGAGCGCATCGTCGCGGCGGCGGGCTGACGCGAATTGTCAACAATCATGCGGTTCTCGGCGAATGCATTGACTGGCGGCAGTTAGGGAGTAAAGTGAATGCGTGGTCGACCCATTCACGGTGCACCGATTCCATGCGGCAAGAGGAGACTCTATAGCGATGACCATGAGAAGCCAGTTGACGTGAAACGACACGCAAGTGTCCTGAGTCCGCCGTTACTACGGCGCTGCCACGGATAGTGGCAAAAGAAAAGCCCCGCCTGACCGCGGGGCTTTTCAATTGGGATTCACGTCCGCCTACATCGGCGCCTTCGTCTTCCTGCCGGGGGCGGCCGGCGGACTGAATCCCGCCACCCGGCAGAGCAATCCCTCGCTCTTCGTGCCGTTCTTGAATCGAGTCAAACGGCACGTCATGACTTCCCCTCGGGCTGACAGGCCCGACACGCGGAGGCGCACCTCTGCAAGCGAGATTCTCGTCCCGGCGGCGATCTCCGAGTCGAGCTGCTCGCCGTGGTCTTTGAGGTATTGCAGGATTTCATGCAACTGAAATACTCCTCGTCCTAAGGCTTCAACGCCCTGTACAGGAGCGGCAGGCTCGTGTCCATCCGGTAGTCGACGTCCGAGTGGTCGTCGTCGAATTCCACGTAGGTGTGCCGGATGCCGGCGGCCGCAAGGCGCTTGGACAGGATGCGCGCGCCGTAGTGGATGTGATACTGGTCGCGCCAGCCGCAATCGATGTAGATGCCGCGCAGCGACTTCAAGTTGTCGCGGTATTTCGCCACCAGGTTGATCGGGTCGTGCTCGCGCCACCTGTTCCAGCGCTGCTCGATGACTTCGCCCGATTCGAGGTTGAACGGAACGCGAAAACCCAGCGGCGCCTTCGGGTCCGGGTCGTAGGTGGCCGCCATGCAGAGGTTCATGATGCAGTGTCCCTGCGCTGTCGTCAGCTTCTCCTTTTTCCACACCTGCGCGAGAAAGCGCCTGATGCGCCCGTCGTCGAGCCCCTCGGCGAGGCCCTTGCGGTTCGCCTCGCGGCGCGCGTCGTAGGCGCCGGCTTTGCGCTTTGGCGCGCGATGTCGGGCGAGCTCGTTCAACGTGTTCGGCCAGTCGTGCCAGTAGACGAAATCGAAATACGCGTCGCCGGAATGATTGGCGATCGCGCCCCAGTATTTC
>JBGOTT010000321.1:0-4826 GCA_041476585.1 Gammaproteobacteria bacterium
TCACCACGCGCTGGCGCATGCCACCGGAGAACTGGTGCGGGTAGTGATCGATGCGTTGCTCGGGCGCGGGTATCCCGACTTCGGCAAGCAGCGACAACGCACGCTCGCGGGCCTCGGCGACGCCGACCTGGAGGTGGGTCAGCACGGTCTCGACCAGTTGTTCGCCGATCGTATAGAGCGGGTTGAGCGAAGTGAGCGGGTCCTGGAAGATCGCGCCGATGCGCCGGCCGCGGATGCGGCGCAGTTCCTCGCGCGGCAGATTGTCGATGCGACGGCCCGCGAGCCTGATCTCACCCGCGGCGATGCGGCCCGGCGGTTCGAGCAGCCCTATGATGGCCATCCCGGTCAGGGACTTGCCGGCGCCGGATTCTCCGACCACGCCGAGGATCTCGCCCGGGGCGATCTCGAAGGACACGTCGTCGACGGCGACCAGCGTCTGGCGTCGCGTCGGGAACTCGACGCGCAGGTTTCGGACTTCCAGCAGCGGGCCCGCGGTACTCAATGCAGGGTGCTCGGGGCGAGGGAGCTCAGCGCAGCTTCGGATTGAGCGCGTCGCGCAGCCAGTCGCCCACCAGGTTGACCGACAATATCAGCAGGATCAGCGCTATCCCCGGGAACACCGTGATCCACCACTCGCCGGAGAACAGAAAATCGTTGCCGATGCGGATCAGCGTGCCGAGCGAGGGCTCCGTCGGCGGCACGCCCACCCCGAGAAAGGACAGCGTCGCCTCGGTGATGATTGCAGTGGCGATGTGGATGGTGCCGATCACCAGCACCGGACCGGTGACGTTCGGCAGCACGTGCGCGAGCATGATCGCGAGCGGCGAGCGCCCGACGACGCGAGCGGCCTGGACGTACTCCTTGTTCTTTTCGACCAGGGTCGAGCCGCGCACCGTGCGCGCGTATTGCACCCATCCCGATACCCCGATGGCAAGCACCAGCACCGGAACGGCGATGCTGTCATGCGCGTCGTTCGGCAATGCGACCCGTGCGATGCCGTCGATCAACAGAGCGATCAGGATGGCCGGGAATGACAGCTGGATGTCGGCGACGCGCATGATGAACGCGTCCAGCCGGCCGCCCATATAGCCCGACAGCAGGCCGAGCGACACGCCGAGCACCAGTGCGAGCGCTACTGCAGCGAGACCGACGCCCAGCGAAATTCGCGCGCCGTACATGATCGTCGAGAGAATGTCCCGGCCCTGGTCATCGGTGCCCAGCGGGTACCCGGCCGCTCCGCCTGCGCTCCAGGCGGGCGGGGAGAACGCATCGTTCAGGTTGAGCGATGACAGATCGAACGGGTTGTGCGGCGCCAGCCAGGGCGCAAACACGGCGCCCGCCACGCAAACCAGCGTCAACAGTGCGGCGGCGATCGTGACCGGCGATCTGCGGAAGCTGTATGCGAGATCGTGGTCCCAGAACCTTTCGAGCGCTGCCTTCAAGGGACAGTGCCTACTTCACGACGACCCAGCGCAGATAGTTGAAACCGTCGGCCATTTGCACCAGGTCGATGTTGCGCTTCACGCCCCAGGCGAGCGCCTGCTGGTGCAGCGGCAGGTGGCCGACCTCGTCCTGGTGGATTTTCATCGCCTCCGCAATCATCACGTGACGCTTCTTCAGGTCGGTCTCGGAGGCGATCGCGCGGGTCAACGCATCGACCTTCGGATTTGAGTAGCTTCCCAGGTTGAATTGCCCCTGGCCGCCTTCGCCCGGTGTGGACATCAGCGAGAACAGCGGGTTGTGCGCGTCGTACGCGAGGGGGGTCCAGCCCAGCATGTAGAACGACGTGTCGCGGCGCAGTACCTTGGCGAAATACGTGGCTTTCGATTCCACGCTCAGGTTCGCCTTGATGCCGATCCGCGCGAGCATCGCCGTGACCGCCTGGCAGATCTCCGAATCGTTCACGTAGCGGTCGTTCGGGCACATGAAGCCCACCGCGAACCCGGCCGGATAACCGGCCTCAGCGAGCAGCTTCTTCGCGGCATCGGGATCATAAGGCAGTCGTTTGTTGAGTTCGGGGGCAAAGCCGTTGATGCCCGGCGCAATCATGAGTGCCGTCGGAGTCGCGGCGCCCCGCATGATGCGCGTCTTGATGGCCTCGATATCGATCGCCTGGTAGAAGGCCTTGCGCACGCGCAGGTCCTTGAACGGGTTCTTGCCCTTGACGCTGGAGAACAGCAGTTCGTCGCGCTTCTGGTCTACGCCGAGGAAAATGGTGCGCAGCTCCGGTCCCTGCAGCACCTTCAGCGCGGGGTTCGCCTGCATGCGCGGAACGTCCTGCAACGGCACCGGCTGCATCATGTCGATGTCGCCCGAAACGAGCGCCGCGACGCGCGTCGCGTCGTTGCCGATCGGCGTGAATATCACCTCGGTGAGGTTGTGCTCGGGCTTGCCCCACCAATTCGGGTTCGGCACCAGCACCGTGCGCACGCCGGCCTGGCGCGATTTCAGCATGAACGGCCCGGTGCCGTTGGTGTTGCCGCTTGCGAAGTTCTCGATTCCCTTGCGCACGTCGCTCGGCCGCGTCGAATTGTTCTTCTCGCACCAGCTCTTCGACATGATGCGCCACAGGCCGATCGCCTCCGGCAGGATCGGGTAGGGCGAGCGCGTGATGATGTCGATCGTGTGCTCGTCGATCTTCTGGATGTCCTTGATCTCGGCGACGTGGCTCTTCACGTCGGAACCCTCGCCGCGCACGCGCTCCAGCGAAAAGATCACGTCGTCCGCGGTGAAGGGCGTGCCGTCGTGAAACTTCACCCCCTTCCTCAGGTTGAAGCGCCATACGGTCGGCGCGGTCTGCTTCCAGTCGGTGGCAAGCTCGGGCGTCATTTCGAGCTTCTTGCCGCGGCCGGTCAGCGACTCATAGATGTTGCCGTTGAAATTGTGCAGGAAGCTTTCGTTGAAGAAGTACGGATCCATCGATACCACGTCGCCCTGGTCGGCGAACTTGAACGTCTTGGCATGCGCGCCCGCGCAGGCAAACGCGCAGGCGAGCAGGGCCAGAGCGAATTTTTTCACGGCTCCCCCCGGGGTCTAGGTGATCGGCAGCGATTCCTCGACCAGCGCGGAGAGGAAGCTTGCGCCGAGCGGGATCACGTCATCGTTGAAATCGTAGGCCGGATTGTGCAGGAAGCAGGCCGTCGGCCCGCCGCCTTGGCCGAGAAACACGTAGGCCCCCGGGCGCGCCTGCAGCATGTACGAGAAATCCTCGCCACCCATGGTCGGCTCGCTGTCGGTGATCACGTTGCCTTTGCCGAACACCTTTTCTCCGACGCGCGCGGCAAACGCGGCTTCCTTCTCCGTATTGACGGTCGCCGGGTAGCCGCGCCGGTATTCGATCTCCGCGCTCGCGCCCAGCCCCTGCGCAACCGCCGTGCCGATCTCCTTGATGCGACGTTCCGCCATCTCCCGCGTATCGGGACGGAAGGTGCGCACCGTACCGATCAGTTCCACGTGCCCCGGGATCACGTTGAATGCGCCAACCTGGCTGGTTTGCATCGAGCACAGCGACACGACGATCGCGTCGAGCGGATTGGCATTGCGGCTGGCAATGGTCTGCAGTGCGGTGATGATGTGCGCCGTGACCACGACCGGATCGACCGCGAAGTGCGGCAGCGCGGCGTGGCCGCCGACGCCGCGGACCGTGATCTTCACCTCGTCGGTCGCCGCCATCATCGGTCCGGGTCGCACCGCCATCTGGCCGGCGGGCAGGCCCGGCCAGTTGTGCAGCGCGTACACCGCTTCGCATGGGAAGCGCTCGAACAGGCCCTCCTTCACCATCACCTGTCCGCCGCCGCCGCCTTCTTCGGCCGGCTGGAATATCAGGTACGCGGTGCCGTCGAAATTTTTCGATTGCGCGAGGTAGCGCGCCGCGCCGAGCAGCATGGTCGTGTGCCCGTCGTGGCCACAGGCGTGCATGCGCCCGGGGGCCTTCGATTTGTGGGGTAGCTCGGCCGTCTCATGCATGGGCAGGCAATCCATGTCGGCGCGCAGTCCGATCGCACGCCCGCTACGGGTGGACTTGCCCCGCACCACCCCGACCAGGCCGGTCTTGGCGATCCCTCGATGCACCTCTATGCCCCATTCAGTGAGCCTGTCTGCGATGAGCTGCGAGGTGCGCGTTTCCTGGAATCCGAGTTCCGGGTTGGCGTGGATGTCGCGGCGGATCTGAATCAGGTCGGCGTGGTACAGCCGGAGCATCTCGATCGGGTCGTTTTTCATGTCCGGCTCCTCAGTGTGCGGCCTCAGTGTGCTGCGACGCTTCGGTCTATCCTCAGGCGCGGATCGACCGCGTAGTACAGCAGGTCGACCACCAGATTGATTATGACGAAGAAAAGCGCGATCAGGCACAAATAGGCCGCCATCACCGGAACGTCGGCAAAGTTCACCGCCTGGATGAACAGCAAACCCATACCCGGCCACTGGAACACCGTCTCGGTGATGATCGCGAATGCGATGATCGCGCCGAGCTGCAGCCCGGTGATCGTGATGACCGGCACCAGCGTGTTTTTCAGCGCATGCCCGAAGTGCACCGCGCTGTCGGTGAGGCCGCGCGCGCGCGCGAACTTGATATAGTCGGTCCTCAGCACCTCGAGCATTTCGGAGCGCACCAGCCGCTGGATCAGCGTCATCTGGAACAATCCGAGCGTGATCGCGGGGAGGATCAGCGCCTTCAGCCCGGATGCCGTGAAGAATCCGCTGGTCCACCAGCCGAGCTCGACGGTGTCTCCGCGCCCGAAGGAAGGCAGCCATCCGAGGAGCACGGCGAACACCAGGATCAGCAGGATCCCGATCAGGAACGTCGGCAGCGACACGCCGATCAGCGA
>JBGOTT010000322.1:0-4785 GCA_041476585.1 Gammaproteobacteria bacterium
AAAGAAACCGACACCACACAATCAAAAAACAAACGAAAACACATTAAATAAAACACGATCTTACGAACACCGGCTCCCCTTCCGCTGACGGTAGCGGATCACGCAATAAGCCATAAACAAATTGACGGCGACGAAGACAAACCCCGTGACCCAGAACGTGAGGCTGATCGTGTCGTCGATCGCGCCCCAATTAGAGGCGATCGGTGTGAAATACCACGGACTCAGTAAGTGAAAAAGGACAGAGCCGAGGATCAACAATATCAATACAACTGCCATAGCCATGGGCGAATTCAACTCCCAAGCGCAACTCGATTGAAGAACACGGGTGAAGCACTACACGTAGTTTACCCAGGAACAATGATATCAAATTTATGCCTGCGTGAAACCGGGTTCAACCAGACACGGATCGCCGGAGAGATCGGTGTCGATGAGTCCACCGTTTCGCGGGAGTTTCAGCGTAATCGGGGACAACGCGGTTACCATCCAAGAAGGCCCGCGCACGCCTTCGCGCGCAAGCAGATCCACGCCAAGGCAAGGCGAATGCTGGCGGGGAGAAGGGCGCCGTCGCGCTGCACAAACTCGCCGCCGAATTCAGGGTCTCGCCCGAGCGCGTCCGTCAGATCGAGGCCAAGGCGCTCGAAAAGATGAAGCAGGCGATGCGGGGCGATGCGCTGCTCGCAGCGTGAGTCAGACCAGGTAGTGGTCGACCAGCAGCGCTGCGAACAGCAGCGCGAGGTACAGAATCGAGTAGCGGAAGGTGCGGTGCGCAAGGCGGTCGCTGTAGCGCGCGTACAACGCGATCGCGTAGCCGATGAATATCCCGCCCAGCGCGCAGGCCGCGCCAAGGTACAGCCAGCCGCTCATGCGGATCGCGAACGGCAGCAGCGACACACCGAACAGGATCAGCGTGTAGAGCAGCACCTGCAGTTGGGTGTAGCGCTTGCCATGAGTGACCGGCAGCATCGGCAGACCGGCCTTGGCGTACTCCTCGGTGCGGTACAGCGCCAGCGCCCAGAAATGCGGCGGCGTCCATGCGTAAATGATCAGGAACAGCAGCAGTGCCTCGGTCGTCACCTCGCCCGTCACCGCCGCCCACCCGAGCACCGGCGGCATTGCGCCCGCAGCGCCGCCGATGACGATGTTCTGCGGCGTGGCGGGTTTCAGTATCACCGTGTAGATGACTGCGTAGCCAACGAACGTTGCGAGCGTGAGCCACATGGTGAGCGGGTTTACGAAATGCACCAGCACCCAGAGGCCGAGACCGCCCACCGTGCCCGCGAACACCAGGGTCTGCAGCGCGGTCAGTTCGCCGCGCGGCAACGGGCGCCCGCGCGTGCGCTGCATGACCGCGTCGATCTTCTGCTCGACCAGGCAATTCACGGCAGCCGCGGCGCCCGCCACCGAGGCGATCCCCAGCGTTGCAGCGAGCAGGATCTGCACCGGAACCATGCCGGGCGTGGCGAGGAACATGCCGATCACCGCGGTGAAAACGATCAACGACACCACCCGCGGCTTGGTGAGCGCGTAGAACGCCCGCATCCTGCGGATCAGGGGGCGGGGTTGCGCGGCGCTATGACTCGGGTGCAGCCCAACGGACATGGTTGCGATGGGTCGCCGGCGCGGCGATCAGTCTGGAGAAGGCGCGGATTTTATCATCGCCTTCAACCGATCCGCGATGTTTTCAGCAGGCGCTGCAAGTCCTTGATCATCCGCGTCGGATCCGGGTCGCGCGGAAAACGCATCATCAGGTTGCCGAGCGGGTCGACGACGTAGATACGGTCTTCGGCTGCGCCTTGCGGGGCAAACTGGCCGGCGAGCCGGTGCGACGCAGCAGACTCGAAGAGGGTGCCTGAAATCGCGTCGAGCAGCGCTTTGCGGGGCGCCACGCGATCGGTCACCAGCCACAACCGCTCGACGCGGGACTGCTCCTTGCCTTGCGCCTTGCGCACCTGGCGCATCAAATAGTGCTTGCGCTCGCAATAGGCATCGCAGATGCCCGAATCGAATTGCACCAGCACCCACTTGCCCTTCAGCGCAATGATGGTCGCGTCGTCAAGCGGGAGGGGCGGCAGCAACTCGCCGTAGTTCGATCCCTGCTCGGGGGTCCACCACGAGTACGCAAGGTAGCCTGCGGCCACCGGCAGCATGAAGAACGCCGCCAGCGCAAGCAGCTTGATCCGGCCGAGGCGGCGCGCGCGCTCCGCCTCAAGCGACGTGCGCTCGGCGTCCATTACGAAAGCTCAGCACGAGGAAGATGATGACTGACAGCGCCGCGAGCGAGTACCACTGCCCGGCGTACATGCGGTGCTTGTCGAGGAGCGCATCGTGGGCCGGCCAGTCCTGGACAAGGCCCTCTTCGGTGGCGTCGCGCTGCTCGATGAAGAACGGGTGCAGGGACAGGCCGCTTTCCAGTTCGAACCCTGCCACATCGATGTTCTGCCGCACGCGGCCGTGGCCCGGTGCGCCGGATTGATAGATGCGCGCGACACCTGGAACCGCCAGACCAGTGATCACGCGGATGCCCGGCGCAACGGCATGCGCCGGAGGAGCACTCCCCGACGACGGGAGCCAGCCGCGCAGCACAAGCACGTAACGCGGGCCGTTCTCGATGCGTAGCGGCGTAACGACGTAATACCCGGGCCGGCCGCGGTACAGGCGGTTGCCGAGAAACAGCGTGTGCTTTGCGTCGAACTCACCGCGCGCTTCGATCTTGTGCCAGAGGTAGCCGTCGGCCGCGACGGGGCCGGCGCCGAGCCGGAGCAGCGGCGCGCGCTCGTAACCCGCCAGGCGTTCCGCAATCGCGCGCTTTTCCGCTGCACGGCCGGATTGCCAGTTTCCGAGCGCAACCCCAGCCGCACAAAATCCCGTGGCGACAACCGTGGTCCACCACGGAAACAGCAGCGGTCCGAGCCTCATGCTGACCAATCCGCTCGAGGCGCCAATCGCCGTCGGCTACACTCCGGGAGACATTGCTCCGTCCTGTTCCGAACCACCTGGCGAATGCGCATCGTAGTCTACGTCCTGATCGCCCTGATCCTCGCGAGCCTCGCCTCGGCGCTGGTATTCGTGTTCCGCGACCGCAGCGGCTCGAAACGCGCGGTAAAAGCCCTCGCGCTGCGCGTCGCGCTGTCGATCGCGCTGTTCCTGTTCCTGATGGCGGGCTTCTACTTCGGTTTCATTCCGCAGAAGCTCTAGCTCGAAGTTCCTCCCGCTTGTAGGCGGATTTGTCTTGCAGCTTCGTGGCTTGAATTCATTTCGGCTGTTTGCTTCTGGCTACACGCAGATGGTGTTAAGAAGATCGAGCGCGCGCCGCGATTCGGGACGACATCGATATGCATGGGTCAATTCTGGCCAAACTCGCTATAACTTACAAATCTATGCATGGCTACATCTTGCAAGACCCAGACACCATGCAACCCACGGATCCCTATCCGATCTCTACCCCTCGAAGCGCCTCAGGAAGGAGGGAACTTCGGGCTAGCGGGACAATTGCATGCCGTTGCGCCCATCCGGCAAGCTCATGACTTGTGACAGTGCTGCAGGCAGATTTATCTCAACCGTGTGGAGACCAGTCAAATGAAGCATAACCGCATCAATATCGGCCGTCGCGATTTCCTGAAAGCGGGTTCGCTGGCGGTGATGTCGGCCGCGATCGCAGGCAGCGTTGACAATGCCGCCGCGCAGAGCGCCAAGGTGGAAGAGAAGGACCCCCAGGCACAGAGCCTCGGCTACAAGCATGACGCGACGAAGGTGGACAAGGCCAAGTTCGCGACATACCAAACCGGACAGACCTGCGGGAACTGTACGTTGTATCAGGGCAAGCCGGCCGACGCCTGGGGCGGCTGTCCTATCTTCCCGGGCAAGCAGGTGGCCGGGAAGGGCTGGTGTTCGGCGTACGTGAAGAAGGCTTAACTGTCAGTTCGATCCGCCGGGTCAAAGGCGGAAACAAGAGGCGGCCGAGGCCGCCTCTTGTTTTTTATGCAACAGACTAGACGACCTGAAGGTCTTTGAAGAGCAACTGGAGGCCGCCGGCGTTTCCACAATTTTGCTGGCTGGACGGAAACCGCTGTCGGCTGCTACTCGGCTTTTTGCACGTGGGAGCATGGATTGCTTGGAATCCAAAAACCCAACCATGACTTTGCTCGTTTCGAACACGCCTTAAGCGACGGCAAACGTATCTTTTTCTTGGATCTCGAGCCCCCGCACAGGAAGCGGTATTGGAGAAGGCGCTAAAATCCCACCCGCAAGTGGAGCTGGCAGGAACGGGATCAGCCGTTCCGCACTGGTTCCACCGACACCTCGGATCCTGCACTGAAGGAAACTCTTGGCGTTGTTCGGGTCCTACCGGTTACATCGACCGCGCCACGACGTCGGCGGCGACGGACTCAGGATTTCCTGATCGAGCAGTCATGAACAAAATTTCTCTCAAATTCAGCATCATGATCACAACCGTCGCGCTGGCCGCGTTGCTTGCCGGAGTGCGGCTCGCTGAAATATATCGGGAAAACGATTCGCGAGCCATGTTGCTGCCGAATCAGGTGATCACATTGTTTCCTGATCCGAAGCCACTGACGGCCTTTGCGCTCACCGATCATAACAATCGCGTATTTGATCTTGCAAGCCTGAAGGGTAAATGGTCATTTCTCTTTTTCGGCTTCACCCATTGCCCGGACGTCTGTCCGACGACGCTGGCGGTGCTGGCCCGCGCGCGTGACTACATCGCCAAGAATACGGTCGGCGCCGAAGATATCCAGTTCGTCTTTATCTCGGTAGATCCAAATCGCG
>JBGOTT010000323.1:0-4776 GCA_041476585.1 Gammaproteobacteria bacterium
CGCGAGCTCGAGGTCCGAAATATCGGGCAGGCCGCCGCGCGGCGGCATCGCACCCTTGCCTTTGATCGCCGACTGGAGAAGGTGGTCGAGGCCTTCCTTGGCGTGCTGGCCCCACGCGGCTTTGTCGCCGATTTTCGGCGCGCCGGCAACGCCCGCGGCGTGGCAGGCGGAGCAGGTGGTTTTCACGATCTCCTCGCCGCTCCTCAAAACGCGCGGCGCATTGGCATCGACCACCTCGACGCGGCCGACGGGCTGGATGCGGGCGCTGACCGCCTCGGGTGAGAGCGATCCAAGCTCCGCGTGACGGCCGCCGACCACCATCTGCAGGACCAGCGCAATGCCGAAAATCGGCACCAGGAAGGCGAGCAGGATTACGACGATCAACTGCTGCGGGGTCTTGATGAACGAGGCGTGCTCGTCGGCCTCGCTCGCGGGCGCAGACGTCTGGCTCATTGCGCAGATCCTTTGACGCGGATGTTGCTGCAAAGGGCTGATTTTAGCTTGAAATGGCCTCGCTGGAACGCCGCCCGCGTGGACACTGGCGGTGAAACGGGCTATCCTTCGCGCCTTCGAAAGCGCCCGTAGCTCAGCTGGATAGAGTACTGCCCTCCGAAGGCAGGGGTCGGACGTTCGAATCGTCTCGGGCGCGCCACTCTGGTATGAAGCTGGGCACGGTGTCCAGCTTCCCCTCTTTCGATGGCGATACTGCGCGCGCCAGGGCACGATAGCTGCCCTGGATGCGCAGCTCATTGGCGTAATATTTTCGGCAGTGTATTGGTAGATCCCGTGTTAATCCAAAGAGGGCCGAGAATCCGACGGCTGCCGGGAGGAGAGTGTATGAGCAAGAGATGGATACTGGTACTGGCGCTCGCAGTCGCCCTGCTCGCAGGTTGCGCGTCGAACAACGCTCGCCAACCGGGGCTCGCGCGCATCGAGCATATCGTCGTCATCTATGCCGAGAACCGCAGCTTCGATCACCTGTACGGCAGTTTCCCCGGCGCCGAGGGGATCGCGCAGGCGAGCGCCGAGCAAAAGGCGCAGCTCGACCTCGACGGCAAACCGTTGCCGCATCTGCCTGCGGCGTACTCGGGGGGCAAGCCCGTCGCGAAGTTCCCGACGGCGGGGCTTCCGAACGGTCCTTTCCGCATCGACGCCCCGCCGATCAACGGCCGCTTCGACGAGGTGCTGTTGAGCCCCTGGCATCTCTATTACCAGAACCGCGAGCAGATCGCGGGCGGCAAGAACAACAAGTTTGTTGCTCTTGCTGATGTCGGCGCCTGGGTGATGGGTTACTTCGACGGCTCGAAGATGAAGGTGTGGAAGTGGGCGCAGGAGTACACGCTCGCCGATCACTTTTTCATGGGCGCGTTCGGCGGCTCGTTTCTCAACCATCAATGGCTGATTTGCGCCTGCACGCCGGTTGACCAGAATGCACCCGCCTCGGTTCGGCCGACGCTCGACGCGCAAGGCAACCTGGTGAAGAAGCCGGACTCGCCGCAGTCGGTGCTCGACGGCCCGGTGCGGGTATTCGACGGGCGGGCGACGCCTGACGGTTACCTTGTCAATACCTCGCAGCCGCCTTACCAGCCGAGCGGGATCCCGCCCGCGCCAGGCAATTTCGATTATGCCGATCCGGCGAACCATCCTGCTCCGCCGCAGGCCGCGAAGACCATCGGCGACACGCTGTCGGCGATGGCCGTGAGCTGGGCGTGGTACGCGGGCGGCTGGAACGCCGCGCTCGCCGACGGCACGCGGGACCCGAAGGCGAAGCGCACCGTGATTTACGCGCGCGGCGCGGATAGCCCGATCTTCCAGCCGCACCACCAGCCGTTCAATTACTACGCGCGTTTCGCGCCCGGTACGCCCGATCGTGCCGCGCACCTCAAGGACGAACAAGAATTCCTGGCGGAGATCGACCGGGGAACGCTGCCGCAAGTCGCGTTCTTCAAGCCCGCGGGCCGCTACACCGAGCATCCGAGCTACACCGACCTGATGAGCGGCGACGAGCACATCGACATGGTCCTCGCGCGGCTGAAACAGAGCCCGCAGTGGCCGCGCATGGCGGTCATCGTCACCTACGACGAGAACGGCGGCTTCTGGGACCACGTGCCGCCGCCGTCAGGGACGGGCTGGGGCGACCGCTGGGGGCCGGGTACGCGCATCCCGACGATCATCGTCTCGCCCTACGCCAGGCGCGGTTACGTCGACAAGACGCCATACGACACGACATCGATCCTGAAGCTGATCACCAAACGCTTCGGCCTCGAGCCGCTGCCGGGTGTGCGTGCCAACGCAGGCGATCTGACGGGCGCTTTCGACTTCGCGCAGTGAGTCCGGGGGCGGCCCGCCGCAGGATGTCGAGCGTATGCGTCGGCTGGTTGCTGGTCGCCCTTGGCTAGAATTCACTTGGGCGCTCTTCGCGCCGCCTTGGACAACGGCGCGCCTTACCGGAAAACTAGAAAGATCGACCAGTGGCGATTATTTTTGCCCAGTTCGGGGAGCCGAATACGGCTCGGACGCCGCCTTAAACTGATATAACCTCGCGCCAGTGCCCAGTCTTATCCTTCTGGCGCGCCACTTTAACAGGGGAAAATCCAATATGAGACTCCGCATGCTTGCTCCGCTGGTGATGGTCCTGCTGGCCGCGCCCCTGGCGCAGGCGCAGCAATTCCCGACCCACAACATCACCATGCTGGTTCCCTATGCTGCGGGCGGCCCGACCGACACGGTGGCGCGGGTCACGGCGCAGGCGATGTCCAAGCCCCTGGGCCAGACCATCGTGGTTGAGAACCGGCCGAGCGCCGGCGGGATCCTCGCGCCCGAAGCGGTGAAGAACGCGAAGCCCGACGGCTATACCATCCTGATTCATCATATCGGCATGGCCACCATCCCTGCGCTTTACCGGCAGTTGCGCTTCAATCCCCTGACGGATTTCGACTACATCGGCCTGATCAACGACGTGCCGATGACGATCATCGCGCGGCAGAACTTCCCGGCCAAGGACTTCAAGGAGTTTCTCGCCTACATCAAGGCCAACAAGGAAAAGGTGACCTATGCCAATGCCGGCATAGGCGCGGCCTCGCACCTGTGCGGGATGCTGTTCATGAGCGCGATCCAAACCGACTTCCTGACCGTGCCCTACAAGGGAACGGGTCCGGCGATGAACGACCTGCTCGGTGGGACGGTGGATTTCATGTGTGACCAGACCACCAGCACGACGAACCAGATCAAGGCCGGCAAGGTGAAGGTGTACGGCGTGACCTCGCTGAAGCGCGTGCCGTCGCTCGCCGATGTGCCGACGCTCGACGAGCAAGGGCTGAAAGGCTTCGAGGTCGGCATCTGGCACGGGCTGTACGCACCCAAGGGCACGCCCAAGCCGGCGATCGACAAGCTGGTCGCAGCGCTGCAGGAAGCGGTCAAGGATCCGGCCGTCAATAGACGCTTTGCCGAGCTTGGGGCCACGGCGTTCCCTGCCGACATGGCCACGCCCGCCGCGCTGGCTGCGCACCTCAAGTCCGAGATCGACAAGTGGGGGCCGATCATCAAGAAGGCCGGCGTGTACGCCGACTGAGCGCGGCGCGTAGCGATGAAAAAGGGCGGCCTCGGCCGCCCTTTTCGCTTCCCGGGCGAGAACGGCTCAGGCCGCGCCGTGCTCTCCAGGCAGTTGGTGTGGGCGCCCTTGGCATACACTTGCGCGCCGGAATTATTCCATACCGAGGCCGAAATGAGCGCAAATCCGATCAGCCGTTTTCCGATCCCGAAGCTCGAAGAAATGCCGGAGGACATCCGCTCGATGCTTCTCACGGTGCAGCAGAAAGCGGGCTTCATTCCGAACGTGTTCCTTGCGCTTGCGCACCGGCCGGCAGAGTTCCGCGCCTTCTTCGCGTATCACGACGCGCTGATGGAAAAGGAAGCGGGTCTCACCAAGGCGGAGCGCGAGATGATCGTGGTCGCCACCAGCGGCGCGAACGATTGCCAGTACTGCGTCGTCGCACACGGCGCGATCCTGCGCATCCGCGCGAAGAATCCACTGATCGCCGACCAGGTGGCGGTCAACTACCGCAAGGCCGACATCCCGCCGCGCCAGACGGCCATGCTCGAGTTCGCAATGAAGGTCGCGCTGCGTTCGGGCGAGATCATGGATGCCGATTTCGCATCGCTCCGCGCGCATGGCTTTTCAGACGACGAGATCTGGGACATCGGCGCGATCGCCGCGTTTTTCGCGCTTTCCAACCGCATTGCGAACTTCACCTCGATGCGCCCGAACGACGAGTTCTACCTGATGGGGCGCGTCGCTAAGCCGAAATAGCGCGCCGGCGGGTGCGTGGTTTCGCTTCGGTCCCGCTCGAGACTTCTCCTGACGCTTCGGCATGCAGCCAGGCGATGAATGCGTCGACTTCAGGAGTGTTCGCCGAGCGCGCCGAGCGCATCACGTAGTAGCTGCGCGGCGAGGCGATTCCTCGCTTGAAGGGCGCGACCAGTGCACCGGAGCGCAACTGCTCGCGCAACAGCGGCACCCGCCCGAGCGCGACACCCTGGCCGTTGATGGCGGCCTGGATCAGCTGGTCGTAGTGGCTGAAATGCAGTGCGCCGGCCGGCTTCAGATCCCGGATCCCGGCGGCCTCGAACCATGGTTCCCAGACCAGCCACGGCGCCTGGCCCGCGTCGTCGATGTGCAGCAGCACGTGCCGTGCGAGGTCCTCGGGGCGGGTGATCGGTCGCGCGCGGTCGCGCACGAGCGCGGGGCTGCACACCGGAAACACTTCCTCGCCGAAC
>JBGOTT010000324.1:0-4763 GCA_041476585.1 Gammaproteobacteria bacterium
GCTCCGGTCGCGTCCAGATCGTTGATGCTGCCGGCTGCCAGCAGAATGAACTTCACGTTCGGTTTGTCGCGTTCGATTTTGAGTACGGCGTCCTCGAGCGCGGCGGCAGTGACGAAATTCAGCGACGCATCGAGGCGCAGGATGCCGATCTCTTCGTGTACCGGCGGCAACGCGAAGCGTGCCGCGTCCCGCAGCGTGCCGTCTTCGTGCAGGCTCACGATCGCCACGCGCGGCCGCATTCCGCGGTACAGGAACAGGCCGAGCGAGACGATGATCCCGGACAGGATCCCGTCCTGGATATTGGGGGCGAACAGCAAAGTCGTGGCGAAGGTGATGACGGCCGCAAATCCGTCGTCGCGGCTGGCGCGCCACGCCCGGCGGAAGCTTTGGGAATTGATCAGATTGAACACCGCCAGCATGATCACCGCCGCCAGAACAGGTTTGGGCAGGTGATAGAGCAAGGGCGTGAAAAACAGCAGGGTCAGCAATACGATCAAGGCGCTGACCAGGCCGGAGATGCCGCTGTGGGCATTCGACTGGAGATTCAGCGCGGAGCGGGAGAAAGACCCGCTCACCGGCATGGTGTGGTTGAATGCCGCCGCGATCTTGGCCAGGCCCTGACCGATCAATTCCTGGTTTTCATCCCAGGGGCGTTTGGTTTGCATCGCGATGACCTTGCAGCTCGACATCGCCTCCATGAAACTGATCAGGGCGATCACGAATGCGGCCGGCAGCAGTTGCTTGGTCGTTTCCCAGTCGATCGTCGGGGCGCTGAATTGCGGAAACCCTTGCGGAACGGCGCCGACCACCCGGCCGCCGAGACCGGCGAATCCGATCGCATAGCTTATTGCCGTCAGCAGCGCCACCGTGATCAAGACGCCCGGCAATCTGGACGCGAAGCGCCTGAAACCGAGCAATATGGCGATTGCGCCCGCGCCGAACACGAGCGAAGTGGCATGCATCAGATCGAGATTGATGATCACGTGCCAGGTGTCGAGCAGGAAATGCTCGGTTTGCCTGGCCGACATTCCGACCAGCGGCGGCAACTGGGATAGCGCGATGATGATGGCGGCGGCGTTGATGAAGCCCATCAGCACCGGTTGTGACAGCAGATTGATCGCCATGCCCATGCGCAGCAGGCCGAAGCCGAGTTGGAACAGGCCCGACAACAGGGCTAGAAGAACCGCGTCGGCGATGAATGCATCGCTGCCCAGAGGCGCAAGCGGCGCGATGCTCGCCGCGGTGAGCAGCGAAGTCAGGGCCACCGGGCCCGTCGACAACTGCGCCGACGAGCCGAACAGCGCGCCTACGATCGAGGGCAGCAGCGAGGCGTACAGACCGTAATACGCCGGCAAGCCGGCGAGCTGCGCGTAGGCAAGTGATTGGGGAATGACGACCAGCGCCACCGTGATTCCTGCGAGCACATCGTCGCGCAGGGTTTCTCTGCGCGGCCTGGGCCAGGCAAGAAACGGGAAGACGCGCTTGAGCAGGGTACGGTCGGCGGTGGTCACTACGATCGAAAAAAGAGAGTTTGAATGGGCTATCTTAGCAAATGAACGGGAAACGCTCGCCGCTATTTCGCAATACGGAATCTTATCCCTGCATTCGATTGACACATCCCTGGCCCGTCCCTAACATGGCCCTGTCGCCTGCTTTCCGACGCACTCATGCCCGAATCAACCGCCGATCCCGCTTGCCCGCTCCATGAATGACAGCTTTCGCCTGCTTGATCCGGTGCGCCAGGCCGAGGCGGTGAAGGCGCTGCGCGCCATCCTGCCCGCCGCGGCCGTGCTCTACGAGCAGGAGGACACCAAGCCGTACGAGTGCGACGGGCTGTCGGCTTACCGCGAGCTGCCCATGGTGGTGGCTCTGCCTGCGAACGAGGAACAGGTCGGCCGCATTCTGCGCGCCTGCCGCGAACTCAAGGTGCCGGTGGTGGCGCGCGGTGCCGGCACCGGTCTGTCGGGCGGGGCGCTGCCGCATGGCAAGGGCGTGCTGCTGTCGCTCGCGAAAATGAAACGCATCCTCGCGCTCGACCCGATAGCGCGCACCGCGCGCGTGCAGCCGGGGGTGCGCAACTCGGCCATCTCCGAGGCGGCCGCGCCTTACGGGCTGTATTACGCCCCCGACCCTTCCTCGCAGATCGCCTGCACCATAGGCGGCAACGTGGCCGAGAACTCGGGCGGCGTGCACTGCCTCAAGTACGGCCTCACCGTGCACAACGTGCTGCGCGTGCGCGCCTGCACCATCGAGGGCGAGGTGGTGGAATTCGGCAACGAGGCGCTCGATGCGCCGGGCTACGACCTGCTTGCGCTGGTCACGGGCTCGGAGGGCATGCTCGCCGTGGCCACCGAAATCACGGTCAGGCTGGTGCCGAAGCCGGAGACGGCGCGGGTGATCCTCGCCGCCTTCGACGACGTGGAAAAAGCTGGCAATGCCGCGGCCGATGTGATCGCCGCGGGCATCATCCCGGCCGGACTGGAGATGATGGACCAGCCGGCCACGCGCGCGGTGGAGGAATATGTGCGTGCGGGCTATGACCTCGACGCAGCCGCGCTGCTCCTGTGCGAATCCGACGGCACCGCGGAGGAGGTGGAGGAAGAGATCGCGCGCATGACCGCGGTGCTGAAGGGCTCCGGCGCCTACGATTTCCGCGTTTCGCAGAATGAAGCCGAGCGCCTGAAATTCTGGTCGGGGCGCAAGGCGGCGTTCTCGGCCATGGGCCGCATTTCCCCGGATTACTACTGCATGGACGGCACCATACCGAGAAAGCGCCTGGGCGAGATCCTGATGTTCATCGCCACCCTGGAGAAGAAATACGGCCTGCGCTGCCCCAACGTGTTCCACGCCGGGGACGGCAATCTGCATCCGCTGATCCTGTTCGACGCCAACGATCCCGACCAGCTGCGCCGCACCGAGGCCTTCGCCGGCGAAGTGCTGGAGAAATGCATAGAGGTCGGCGGCACCGTCACGGGCGAGCACGGGGTTGGAATAGAGAAGATCAACCAGATGTGCATCCAGTTCAAACCCAAGGAACTGGAAATGTTCCGTGCCGTGAAGCGCTCTTTCGACGCAGAAGAACTGCTCAATCCGGAAAAGAACATACCGACGCTGCGCCGCTGCGCCGAGTTTGGGCGGATGCACGTCAGGGGCGGGCAGTTGCCGCATCCCGAGCTGCCGCGTTTCTGAAGCGAATGGCGACCGGCCGCGGAGGGCGCAGAGGAATACTTGCACGAAGCGGCCCCGCGCCGCGTTCTGCAGGCCGTATGCGGTGAAGACTTCATCCGACATGCAGCAGGTGATCGAACAATTCGCCGGCCGGATCCGTTCCGCTGCGGCAGAGAAGAAGCCGCTGCGCCTTCGCGCCGGCGGCACCAAGGATTTCTACGGCCAGTCGCTGGAGGGGGAGGTGCTGGACACGCGCGCCTATGCCGGCATCGTCGCCTATGAACCGACCGAGCTGGTGATCACCGCGCGCTGCGGCACACCGCTGGCGGAACTCGAAGCGGTGCTGCGCGCGCAGGGCCAGTACCTCGCCTTCGAACCGCCGCACTTCGGCCCCGGCGCGACCGTGGGCGGGATGCTTGCCGCAGGGCTCTCGGGGCCGCGGCGCCAGTGCGCGGGCGCGGTGCGCGACTTCGTGCTCGGCGTGCGCATGCTCGACGGGCGCGGCGACGATCTCAGCTTCGGCGGCCAGGTAATGAAGAATGTCGCCGGCTTCGACGTGTCGCGCCCGATGGCGGGCTCGATGGGCACGCTGGGTCTAATTCTGGAGGTGTCGCTCAAGGTGCCGCCGCATGCGATTGCCGAGGCGACGCTGAAACTGGAAATGCCCCAGGACAAGGCGATCGCGATGCTCAACCATTGGGGCGGAAAACCGCTGCCGATCAGCGCCTGCGCCTGGAACGGAGGCGATCTCGCGCTGCGCCTGTCGGGGGCCGCAAGCGCGGTCGATGCGGCGCGCCGGACGATCGGCGGCGAGCCGATCGAGCCCGTCGAGGCCGAGCGCTTCTGGCTCGGAATACGCGAGCAGACCGATCCCTTTTTCCGCGCCGACAAGCCGCTGTGGCGGCTGTCCGTGCCCTCGGTCACGCCGGCGCTTGCGCTGCAGGGCGAGCAGCTGCTCGAGTGGGGCAGTTCGCTCCGCTGGCTGGCGAGCAACGCCGATGCGCGCACCGTGCGCGAGGCGGCGGCGCGTGCGGGCGGGCATGCCACGCTGTTTCGCGCGGCCGATAAAAGCGCGGGGGTGTTCACACCGCTTGCGCCCGCTCTGGCGGAAATCCAGCGCAAGCTGAAGCAGGCCTTCGACCCTGCGGGCGTATTCAACCCCGGCCGGATGTATCCGGAGCTATGAACGCTTTTTCGCCGCGGAAGAGGCAGAGAAATCTCTGTCGCTTTTCCTCCACGATCTCTGCAGCCAATCTTCATGCAAACCGCGCTCGCTGACTTCATCAAGGACACGCCCGATGGCAGGGAGGCCGACGCGATCCTGCGGAAGTGCGTGCATTGCGGTTTTTGCAATGCGACCTGTCCGACCTATCAGCTGCTTGGTGACGAACTCGACGGGCCTCGCGGCCGCATCTACCTGATCAAGGGCATGCTGGAAGGCGCCGAGGTCACGGCCAGGACGCAACTGCACCTGGACCGCTGCCTCACTTGCCGCAATTGCGAGACCACTTGCCCGGCAGGCGTGCAGTACGGAAGCCTGGTCGAAATCGGCCGCAGGCTCGCGGAGGAGCGCGTACCGCGGCCGCTGGTACCAC
>JBGOTT010000325.1:0-4752 GCA_041476585.1 Gammaproteobacteria bacterium
CACCATGCGGTAGCCGCGCAATGCCGCCGCCATCGCGAGACCGATGCCGGTATTGCCGCTGGTCGCCTCGATCAGCGTGTCGCCCGGCTTGATGGCGCCGCGCTTTTCCGCCCGCACGATCATCGAAAGCGCCGGCCGGTCCTTCACCGAGCCGGCCGGATTGTTGCCCTCGAGTTTGGCAAGCACGACGTTGCCGCGCCGCGCGCCATCGGCACCGGGCAGGCGCACCAGACGCACCAGCGGTGTCTCGCCGACGAAGTCCTCGATGGTGCGGTACTTTGCCATCAGGCCCTGCGCTGCTCGAACAGCGCCCTCGCGTATTGCTCCACACCTTGGCCGACGCCGCGGAACGCACCGGAGTAGCCCGCCGCACGCAGCAGACCGAGGTCGGCCTGCGTGTAGCTCTGGTACTTGCCGCGCAACGCGTCGGGAAAGGCGATGTATTCGATCACGCCCTGCGCCACCAGTTCGCCGAGCGCGAGCGGCGGTTCGCCGCGCGCGGCGCGCACGCCGTTCACAGCTGCGCGCGCCACGTCGTTGAAGGTCTGCGCACGCCCCGTCCCGCAGTTGTAGATGCCCGAGAGTTCGCGCCGCTCGAGAAAATGCAGGTTCACGCTGACCACGTCGTCGACATGGACGAAATCGCGCAACTGCTCGCCGGCCGCATAGCCGCCGCTGCCTTCGAACAGCTTCACCTTGCCGGTGTCGAGGAACTGGCGCGTGGCATGATAGGCGACTGAAGCCATGCGTCCCTTGTGGGCCTCGTTGGGGCCGTAGACGTTGAAATAGCGAAAACCCGCGACCTGCGCGGAAAGCCCCGGTAGCCGCCGCCGCACCAGCTGGTCGAACAGGAACTTGGAGTAGCCGTAGATGTTGAGCGGCGATTCGCAGCTCCGCTCCTCGCGAAACAGGGTGCCCGCGCCATACACGGCTGCGGAAGAGGCATACAGCAACGGGATCTCCTCGGCCTGGCACCAATCGAGCAGCGCACGGGAGTACTCGTAGTTGTTCGCCATCATGTAGCGCCCGTCGGTCTGCATGGTGTCGGAGCACGCGCCCTGGTGGAGCACGGCGTCGATCCCGCCCTCGAACTCGTGGGCGCGCAGGCGCGCGAGGAAATCGCGTTTGTCCAGATAGTCCTCGAACTCGCAGTCGACGAGGTTGCGGAACTTGTCGGCGTTCTCGAGGTTGTCGACCGCGAGGATCTCGCTGACGCCCGCGCGGTTCAGGCCCGCGATCAGCCGCGATCCGATGAATCCGGCGGCGCCGGTGACGACGTAGGACATGGCTTATCCGAACAGTTCTTTCTTGGTGACGACTGCTGTGCCGAGCTTGCCGACCACGATGCCGGCGGCACGGTTGGCGATGCGCACCGCCTGCTCGAGCTTCACGCCCGCGGCGAGCATCGTGCCGAGCGCGGCAATCACCGTGTCACCCGCGCCGCTTACATCGTACACTTCGCGCGCATCCGCCGGGACGTGCATCACCTTCCCCTGCGTGTACAGGGTCATGCCGTCGCCACCGAGCGTGAGCAGCAGCGCTTCGAGCCTGAGATTCCTGCGCAGCCGCTGTGCGCGGCGCTCCAAATCGGCTTGCGTCTTCCAGCTTCCAATCACGTCGCGCAGTTCCTTGAGGTTAGGCGTGACGATGTGGGCGCCGGTGTAGCGAGACCAGTCGTCACCCTTCGGGTCGACCAGCACCTTCTTCCCGGCCTCGCGCGCCAGGCGGATCATCCGCGCGATGTGCGCAAGCCCTCCCTTGCCGTAGTCCGAGAGGATCACGAGATTGCATGATGGCATCGCGGCCGTGAAATCGGCGAGCTTCGAGGCGAGCACTTCGCGCGACGGCGCGGTCTCGAAGTCGATGCGAAGAAGCTGCTGCCGTCGCCCGAGGACGCGCAGCTTCTGCGTCGTCTTGATCGACCTGTCGGTATGGAAATTGACGAGTACGCCGGCCTCTTCGGAGATCCGCCCGAGCAGGCGACCTTCATCGTCGTCGCCCACCACCGACAGCAGCTGGGTTCTGGCGCCCAGCGTCGCGCAGTTGCGCGCCACGTTCGCGGCGCCGCCCGGTCGCGCCTCCTCGCGCTTGATCAGTACGACCGGCACCGGCGCCTCGGGCGAAATGCGCTCGACCTCGCCGAACCAGTAGCGATCGAGCATCACGTCGCCGACCACCAGCACACGCGCCTTCTTCGTATCCGGACGGTTCACTTCGCTTTCTCCATCGATCACGGCGCGAGGTCGAATTCTTCGGTACGGCGCGGCGGATAGCTCTCCCACCCGCCGCACCCCGGACAGTGCCAATGGAACTGGCGCGCCTTGAAACCGCAGTTCTCGCACCGGTAGCGCGCCAGGCGCCGCGTGTGGCCGTGCACCAGGTTTCTCACCATCTCGAGGTCGCGCCTGCGCTCAGGCGATGTTGCCGTGACGATCTGCGCTTCGAGCAGCCGATCGAGGCCGAGCAGCGTGGGATTGCGGCGCAGCTCGTCGCGCACCAGCTTGTAAGCGGCTTCCGCCCCTTTCGTGTCGAGCGTGTACTGGAACACCGTATCGAGAAGATCGAGCGACGGATAGCGCTCCAGGTAGCCTGCGATCAGCGTCAGCCCTTCGTCGAGCCGGCCCTGGTCGCGGTGAGCCTCGAGGAGCCGCTGCGCGGCCAGCGCGAGATAGGCGGGACTCTGCGACTCGATGCGCTTCCAGGCCTCGATCGCGGCATCGATGTTGCCGGCGGCGCGCTCCAGGTCTCCAAGTTGCAGGCTCGCGCGCACCGATTTGCGGTTCGCAGCCAGCGCGGCCTCCAGGTTGGCGCGAGCGCTATCGGGCCGCGAATGCGTCACGTCGCCGCTTGCCAGTTCGCAGTGGAACTGCGCGATCTCCCGCCCGCGCGATTCACCCGTCTCGGCGGCGATGCGCTCGGCCATCGCGATCGAGCGCGGCCAGTCCTTTTCCTGCTGGTAGATCTCGAGCAGGTGGGCGCGCGCCTCGCCCCCCTGCGGGCCGTCCTGCAGGCTCGAAAACGATGCCTCGGCCCGGTCGAGGATGCCCGCTTTCAGGTAGTCCTGGCCGACCGCGAACTGCGCCGCCCGGCGCTGCTCCGGGCGAAGGTTGGCCCGCTCGAGCAGGTTCTGATGCATGCGGATGGCGCGGTCATACTCGCCGCGACGCCGGAACAGGCCCCCCAGCGCGAAATGCAGATCGAGCGTCTCCGGATCGACCTTGACCACCTCGATGAAGGCTTCGATCGCCTTGTCGGGCTGCTCGTTGAGCAGGAAGTTGAGTCCCTTGAAATACGACCGCGGCAGCGCGCGCGAATCCCTCAGCAAGTGCTGGATGTCGACGCGCGCGGCCAGCCACCCAAGCCCGAAGAAGATCGGGAACCCGAGCAACCACCAGTATTCGAACTCCATCGCTCTTCAGGCGTCCACCGCCGGGGGCGAGGCCGCCGGAACGGTTTGCGCAGGCGCGCCCGATTCGCGCCTCAACTGCTGGATCTCGCGGCGCTGCCGCAGCCAGCCGCCGAGCATCGCGGCGGCGCCTAAAGCGGTGCCGGCGACAAAAAACGCCAGCAACAGCGCCACCAGCGGCGCCTGCCAGGCCAGGTCGAAGAAAAAGCGCAGCGTCACCGGCTCAGTGTTCTTCACAGCGAACGCGAGCAGGAACAGAAAGATGACGAAACGTACCGTCCAGGTGATCGCGCGCATGTTGGGTTCCTGCCCGCAAGCTTCGATGACGCGCCGACGGCAAGGCGCGGGCGCGCGCCGCTAGAGGCCGTTAGGACGATGGCTTGCCGTCGCCGTCTTCCATGCCGTCGACCCGCTCGCGCAGTTCCTTCCCGGCCTTGAAGTGCGGCACGTATTTCTCCGGCACGTGCACCTTCTCGCCGGATTTCGGATTGCGCCCGACGCGCGGCGGCCGGTAGTTCAGGCCGAAGCTGCCGAAACCGCGGATCTCGATGCGGTGCCCGTCCAGCAGACTGTGGGTCATCGCATCGAGAATCATCTTCACCGCGTACTCGGCGTCTTTCGCCACCAGCTGCGGGTAGCGCTGCGCGAGCCGCGCGATCAGTTCGGACTTGGTCATGCCCGGCCTTCTCCCTGAAGCGTCATTCTGGCGGAGCTGAAATCCCCTATTGGTTCGGGGTGTCGTCGCGGCCGTCGAGCTTCGCCCGCAGCAGCGCGCCCAGATTGGTCGAGCCCGAGGCGCTGGCCGCGTTCTCGGTCCGCAGCTGCTTCATTGCGTCGGTCTCCTCGGCCATGTCCTTGGCCTTCACCGACAGGTTGATCGAGCGGTTCTTGCGATCCACGTTGATCACCATCGTCTGCACGGTGTCGCCTTCCTTGAGATGGTTGCGCAGGTCCTCGACCCGGTCGCGCGAGTATTCGGAGGCGCGCAGATAGCCTTCGACGTCGCCGCCGAGCGCGATGACCGCGCCCTTCGCGTCGACCGACTTGACCGTGCCGCTCACCATGCTGTTCTTCTCGTGGCTGGCGATGAAATTGGTGAACGGATCCCCCTCGAGTTGCTTGATGCCGAGGGAAATGCGCTCGCGCTCGACGTCGATCGACAGCACCACCGCCTCGATCTCGTCGCCTTTCTTGAAATTGCGCACCGCCTCTTCGCCGCTCGCCGACCAGGACAGGTCCGACAGGTGCACCAGGCCGTCGATCGCACCCGGCAGGCCGATGAACACGCCGAAGTCGGTGATCGACTTGATCTGGCCCTTGACGCGGTCGCCCTTCTTGAACTCGCG
>JBGOTT010000326.1:0-4733 GCA_041476585.1 Gammaproteobacteria bacterium
AGATAGTACTACCAGCCAAAGCGTCCCTGACTTTGACTTGGATCAAGTTCCGCTTTGTTTACGGAGAAGGTCTTACGTCCCGTCATCGCGCGCAAACGCCACCTGAGCGCGGCTGATCCAGCCCAACGTCGGCTCTCGGCCGTTATGTATCGCTATTCATAGTGGCCGGAAGCCGACATTCAAACTGAGACGCTGCCAGGCGGCGCGGGATATTCCAGCCGCGGATACCAGTCGCTGCCGCGCCCATCGGGCGTGAAGTCGAACAGGTTCCACAACGGCCAGATCGAATCCACGTGGCGGTTGTTCTGCCCCGCCACCGCCGGGGCATAGAGCAACTCGGTAGCGTAGGCATGCCGCGTCACGCCGCCGCGCCGCGTGAACACGTTCAGGAACGGCATCTGCGAGCCGTCCGCGGACTCGCCGTGGTAGTCGCGGTTGTAGGTATTCGCGCCCGAAGAAAGCAGCCGCAGGTTGCGCCAGCCGCGCATCCGCGCAAATGCGCGGATGCGCGCGATCGGCGATTTCGCGACCACCACCAGGTTCACGCGCTGCGTCGCGTGCGGCGCCGTGCGGTCGAGGCTGTCGAGCATGGCCGTGCACATCGGGCAGGCCTTTTCCATCGCGGAGCCGTACATGAAGCTGTAGACCGCGAGGCTCGCATCCGGAATCCTGAACAGTTCCGAGAACTTCACCTGCCGCACGGTTTCATCGGCCGCGCCCTCCTCGAACACGTAGTCTTGCGGGACTGCGCCGCCGGGCGGCAGCGCGCGCCGCAGCGCGGCGACTTCCTCCACGCGTGCGCGCAATTCGATCTCCGCGGCGAGCAGCCTGTCGCGCGCGTTGCGGTATGCGGTGCTTTCCCCCGGGAAACGAACCGAAGACGTGGTTGCCATGACGATTTCCTCCTTCTCAAGCGGGATCTGTGAATGCGGGCGGCGGAACGAATCCGCCGATCTCCTTCGCCAGCAGCGCGGTGAAGCGCAGCGGGGTGCGGTCTTCCAGATACGGGCCGATCGCCTGCAGCGCAAGCGGCAGCCCGCCCTGCGAAAGTCCGATCGGGAAAGCCGTCGCCGGCTGGCCCGCCAGCGTGGCGAGCGAAGACGGAAACACCTGGATCACGTAGCGCTCCGGCTTGCCGTTGACGAGCACGGTGGCGTGCTCGGCGGAGACCATCAGGGGATCGGCGAGTTCGGTGTGCGGGAACGCGGGCACCAGCGTTGCCGGTGCGAGGAGAATGTCCCAGTCGAGAAAGAACTTCCGCCACGCGGCACGGATCTTCTCGCGCTCCATCAACCAGCCGAAGTAGTCGCCGACGTCCGCTTCAGTGCCATCTGCCGCCGCCTGCGCGAATTCCTCGTCGATCGATCTCTGCAGGCCGGCCAGACGCGAGCGCTCGGCAGCCGGCACACGCGCGGTCATGACCGCGTAGAGCAACCGGCGATACAACCGGTAGTGCTCGCGCCAGTCGCCGAACTCAGGCGGTTGCGCGCGCTGCACCCGCACGCCGAGCTTGCCGAGGACCGACTCGATGCGCGCGAGTCCGGCGTTTATTTCCGCGTCGATCGGCACCCATGGCACCGGCGGCAGAACGGCGACCCGGAAATCCCTGAGTTGCCTGCCGCGCGAAGGCGGCAACGCCAGTTGCCATGCCACGTCCTCGCCGATGTCCGCCCCGGCGAGGAGGTCCATCGCGAGTTCGAGATCCTCGGCACAGCGACCCAGCGGCCCCTGCACGGCCATGATGACGGCAGGATTGGGGGTCGGCGGAAGCGGAAACTGACCGCTTCTGGGCAGCGCCGTGTCGCTTGGTTTGTGGCCGTACACACCGCAAAACGCCGCCGGCACGCGAATCGAGCCGCCGATGTCGCTGCCCACTTCGAGCCCCGTGAACCCGGCGGCCACCGCCGCCGCGCCGCCGGAACTTCCGCCCGGGCTGCGATCCAGGTTCCAGGGATTGTTGGTGCGCCCGTACACCGGGTTCACCGACTGCCAGTCGGCGAGCCCAACCGGAACGTTGGTCTTGCCGAGGAGCACGGCACCCGCGGCCTTCACCCGCACAGTCGCGGGCGCATCGTGTTGCGACACGAAGCCTTTCCACGCGGCCACGCCGCAGGTGGTCGGCAATCCCTGCACGTTGATGGATTCCTTGAGCGTCATCGGCAGACCGAGCAGCGGCCGGTCTTCGCCGCGCGCGCGCGCCGCGTCGGCGTCGCGCGCCGCCGCCCTCGCGCGCTCGAAATCGCGCACCACGACGACATTGATTTTCGCGTCGTGGCGCTCGATGCGCTGGATGTACAGGTCGGTGAGCGCCAGCGAAGAAACGTCCTTGCGGCGCAGCGCTTCGAGCAGTTCGGTGGCTGATGCAAACGGGTCCATCATTTGGATGCCTCCTCGCGGGTCGCCAGCTTGGCATAAAATCCGGCGACGCTCCAACCCCTGAATCGCCTCCGGAATCCTGACATGCCCCCCTCCGCCAGACAGTTACTTGCTGCTTTCGCCGCGGCCCTGCTGTACGCCTTCCCCGCAGCGGCCGAGGAGCGCATCGATTTCGTGCTGAACTGGATCCCCGGCGGCGACCATGCGCCGTTCTATTACGCGCTCTCCCAGGGGTGGTACAAGGCCGCCGGCATCGACCTCAAGATCGAAGCAGGCAAGGGGTCCAACGCGACGATCCAGCAGGTCGGTCTGGGCAGGACGCCGGTCGGAATCTCCGACATGGCGACCGCGCTGTTGGCGCGCGGCCAGGGCAGCCAGGCGGTGGCGGTATTCGCCATCTACGAGCATTCGCCCTACGGCATCTACTGGCTGAAGAGCTCCGGCATCAGGTCGATCAAGGACTTTCCCGGCCGCAGCATCGGCAATCCGCCGGGCGACGCCGCGCGGGTGATGTGGCCGGCGCTCGCCAAGATCAGCGGCCTCGACCCGAATTCGGTCAAGTGGGTCAACATCACCGCGCAGAGCAAGGTCGCCGCGCTGCAGTCGCGCGCGGTGGACATCATCACGGATTTCTACAACGGGCACGACTTGAAGGTGAACACCTTCGGCGCCGACATGGGTTACCTGTCGTTTCGCGAGGCAGGATTGAACCCATACGGCAACTCGGTGCTGGTGAACGCGGACTACCTGAAAACCAACCGCGGTACGATCGACAAGTTCGTAAGAGTCACCCAGCGCGCCTATCACCACTGCGTCGCCAACGGGCGCGCCTGCGTCGAAGCGCTGATCGCCGCGGCGAGCGGCCAGGACCTGAAAGTCCAGCTCGACCAGTGGGAGCGGGTGAAGGAACTGATGAGCGACGATTTCGCGCGCGACGTGGCGCTGGGCGGCTTCGATCCGAAGCGGATGGAAGCCGACTACACTCTGATTGCCACGTATTTTTCGCTGGCCAAGCCGTTCGACATCAAGACGGCCTACACCAACGAGTTCCTCGACCGGAACGTCAGGATGCCGAAGTAGGCTGACTGGACTAGCGTTCCGCCGGCCCGATGTGCATCGGCACCGGCGGCGCGCCGGCGTCGGCCGTGCCGATGCGCTCGTATTCGGCGATCACCTGCGCGCCCAGCAACAGCAGCGTGGCGGCGATCTCAAGGGTCAGCAGCACCACGATGGCGGTGGTCAGCGACCCGTACACCACATCGACCTGCGACAACGTGTGGAAGTACCAGACCAGCGCGCGGCGGACGACCTCCCACAGCAGGCCGGCGGTCGCGCCGCCGATCAGCGCATGGCCCGGCGGCATCCGGCCCACCGGCATGAAATAGTAGATCGAGCTGAGCAGGATGATCTCGCTTGCGACGCCGGCGAGGTAGATCAGCGTGCGCGAGACACCGCCGAGCGACCATGCCTGTCCGAGAAAGACGATGCTCTCCTCGCCGACTGCCATCAGCGTTGCGAACACGACGGTCCCCACGAACAGCCCTGTGCCGATGAACACGATGTAGCCGATCGGCATCAGCGCCGAAGCAAGAAAGTGCCGTTTGCGCTGCGCTACGCGATGGAGGAATATCACCGAGAACGCGCTCTCCAGCACCCTGAACGCGAGCGAACTGAAGAACAGCAGCGTGGCCAGCAGGAACCATCCGACCATCTGGCGGTACTCGAGGAATGTCGCGAGTTCCTCCACCAGCGCCTTCGATTTGCCCGGCACCACCCAGCCCAGCGCGCGGCGCAGCGTCACGAGCAGCTCGGCCTGGTCGATCACATGGGAGAGCACGATCACCATCAGGATCAGCAACGGCACGATCGACAGCAGCGTGTAGTACGCGACCGCGCCCGCGAGCAGCAGGCCCTGGTTGGCGAGAAACGCCCTGAGCACCTGCAGCGCGAAGGCGCCGGGGTGCCTGAGGACGTGCGCGATGCGTGGATTGATTAAGTTCAGGCAGCCTCGACCAGCCGCTTCTCGGCCGCCTCGACCACCATCGGTGTTTCCCACTCCTGGCGCAGCGGCGGCGCGCCCCAGCGCTTGGCGACCATCGCAACCCATTCCGCCGTGTACAGCCGGTCGGCCGCTGCCCGCGATTGCCACAGGTAGATGCCGACCAGCGTCTTGCCGTCGTCGCGTATGCCGTAGTACTTGCGAATCAGGCCGGGAATGCCCTGATAGGTGTGCGCGGTAGCCTTGATCGTCTGCCGCAGGCTTTCTTTCGATGTGCCTTCCGGCACCTGGAACGTCCACATCACGGTGTGCATGGGGTGACTCCTTTGGATGATTCTCTACTCGCCGTACATCTCTG
>JBGOTT010000327.1:0-4725 GCA_041476585.1 Gammaproteobacteria bacterium
CACGTGCCGTGCGAGGTCCTCGGGGCGGGTGATCGGTCGCGCGCGGTCGCGCACGAGCGCGGGGCTGCACACCGGAAACACTTCCTCGCCGAACAGCTTCGCGCCACCCGGGGCGCGCTCCGACGTCGCGTACCGGATCGCCAGCTCAATGCCCGAGCGCTCGAGATCGATGATCTCGTTGTTCGCAGCGATGCGCACGTCGACCTCAGGGTGCGCGCGCGTGAAGCGCGCCAGGCGCGGGATCAGCCATAGCGATGCGAACGAAAGCGGCGTGGTCACGGTCAGCGCGCGCGCCGCATCGCGGCCGCGCAACCGGGCGATCGTTTCATCGAGGCGCTCGAGCATTTCGGTGGTGGCGTGATGGAGCACCTGACCGCGCTCGGTGAGCACCAACGCGCGGTGGCGTCGCTCGAACAGGGCAAAACCCAGCCGTTCCTCGAGCGAGGCGATCGAGCGGCTCACCGCGGACTGGGTCAGCGCGAGTTCCTCTGCCGCCCGGGTGAACGACAGGGTGCGTGCCGCCGCTTCGAACACCTCCAGCCGGTCGAGCGGCGGCAGGCGGTAGCGTCGGTTAGACATTACTGATTTTCATGCGAAAGATGAGAAATGATCGTTTGCCCGGCTGCCGCCCGCCACTCACAATGTCGCCACATGTTAGCAGCGATCAGGGCGGCGGACCAGCCGTCCAGGCATGCTGGCAATGAATGCGAAAGGAGCAGACCATGGATCATCTGACCGGACCGAAGCTCTACCACCTTGAGCGCTCGCTGCCCGAGCGGCGTGTATTGAAGCTGGCTCGCGCGCGCGGTGCGCGCATCGTGAGTATCGCAGGCGACGTGTGGATCACTGAAGACGGGCGTTACGATGACGTGGTGCTCGCCACTGGTGAGAGCGCCGTACTCGAACGCGATGGCACGGCGATGATTACCCCGTTCGACTCAGCCGACGTCGAGGTCGTGCTGCCGGTGGCGGCGGAAGCGGCGCCGTTCGCGCGCCCGACGATCGATGCCGCATTGGTAGAGCGCCATACCCGGGCGGCGCGGCGCTTGCGCGGCCAGGCAATGGCCGCGATGTTCACCGATGCCGTTGAATGGGTGCGCGCCAAGCTGCGGCCCGCAGCTCAGCCCGAATGCTGCGCCTGACGCATGCCTAGCTGATGACGCTTGGGCGCCGGCGCCACGCGCCGGTCGCCTCCTCGAAGGCGTGTGCCAGCTGCAGCACGCCGAAGTCGTCGCGAAAGCGACCCACGATCTGGATCCCCACCGGCAGCCCCTCAGCGGTGAAGCCGGCGGGTACCGAGACCGCGGGATGCGTGGTAACCGTGATCAGATAGCAGGTCTTCATCCAGTCGATGTAGTTGCCGAGCTTCACGCCGCTGATCTCGGTCACGTAGGGCTGCGTCACGGGAAACGGCGGCACCTGGTTGACCGGCAGCACCAGGAACTCGTGGCGCTCGAGGAATTCGCGCATGCGCTGGTAGGCCTGGGTGCGCAGCAGGTTCGCACGGGCGATGCGCTCGGGCGTGAGCTTCAGACCTTCCTCGATGTTCCAGACGACCGTATCCTTGATCTGTGCGCGGTGCGTCTTCAGGAGCTCGCCGTACTTCTCGACGAAACCCAGCGCGCGCAGCACGTGGAACGCCTCGTCGGCGCCCGTCAGGTCGGGCTCGGCGTCTTCAATCGCGCAACCGAGCGAGGTGAACACCTTGCGTTGCGCATCCAGCACCTTCGCCACGCCCGCATCGACCGGCAGTCCGCCGAGGTCGCGGCTCCAGGCGACGCGAACCTTCCTGAAGTTTCGGCCGAGCGGGCGCGCGAAGACCTTGCCCGGCTCGGCGACCGACAGCGGCGCGCGCAAATCCGGGCCGCACATCGCCGAGAACAGGAACGCCGCGTCTTCGACCGTGCGGGCGATCGGTCCGGCGACTGAAAGCGGCGCCCAGGCGTTGCCCGCGGGGTAGGTCGGCACCCGGCCGGGCGTCGGGCGGAAGCCGACCACGTTGCAGAAATTTCCCGGGTTGCGCAGGCTCGCGCCGAGATCCGAGCCGTCGGCGAAAGGCAGCATGCCGCAAGCGACCGCGACCGCGGCGCCGCCCGAGGAGCCACCGCAGGTCCGGGTGGTGTCGTACGGATTAAGCGTTGCGCCAAACACCGGATTGAAGGTCTGCGAACCGGCGGCGAACTCCGGCGTATTGGTCTTGCCGAGCGTGATGGCGCCCGCTGCTTTCAGGCGCTCGACCAGCAGCGCGTCCCGCGCCGGCACGTGGTCGCGGTAGATCGGCGAACCGTAGGTGGTGCGGATGCCGGCGGTATCGACCATGTCCTTGTAGGCGATCGGCAGTCCGGCCAGAGGGCCGGGCGCGGCCGCGGAGCGCTTGCGCGAGAGTTGCGCGTCGATGCGCTTGGCCTGCTTGAGCGCCTGCTCGGGCAGAAACGTGACGAGGGCGTTGACCTTGGGGTTGACGCGCTCTACCTGCCCGACGTACGCCTCGACTACCTCGGCGGACGAAACTTTGCGCGTGCGGATGAGGCGCGCGAGCTTGCGCGCGGACTGAAAGCACAGTTCGTTCATGGCAGCCTCGGGTGGGTTCACATCAGTACGATGTCGAATTGTTCCTGCATGTAACCGGTTTCCACCTGCATCGAGATCGGCTTGCCGATGAAATCCGACAGCTCGGCGAGCGCAGCCGACTCCTCTTCGAGGAACAGGTCGTTGACCGCCTGGCTGGCGAGCACACGGAATTCGCGCGCGTTGAACTGGCGGGCCTCGCGCAGAATCTCGCGCAGGATCTCGTAGCACACGGTGCGCGCGGTCTTCACCTCGCCGCGCCCCTCGCAGGTCGGGCAGGGCTCGCACAGCACGTGGGCGAGCGACTCGCGGGTGCGCTTGCGTGTCATCTCGACCAGCCCGAGCTGGGTGAAGCCGCTGACCGTCAGGCGCGTGCGATCGTGCGCCAGCGCGCGCTTGAATTCCTCGAGCACCGCGTGGCGGTGCTCGTCGCTGTCCATGTCGATGAAATCCACGATGATGATGCCGCCGAGGTTGCGCAGGCGCAACTGTCGGGCGATGGTCTGCGCCGCCTCGAGGTTGGTCTTGAACACGGTATCGTCAAAGCTGCGCGTGCCGACGAATCCGCCGGTATTGACGTCGACCGTGGTCATCGCCTCGGTCTGGTCCATGATCAGGTATCCGCCCGACTTGAGTTCCACCCGGCGCGCCAGCGCCTTTTCGATCTCCTGCTCGACATTGAACAGGTCGAACAGCGGGCGCTCGCCGGTGTAATGCGCGAGGCGTCCGGCCACGTTCGGCGTGTACTGCTCGGCGAACGCGACCAGCTTGACGTAGTTCTCGCGCGAATCGATCAGCACGCGCTCGGTGGCGTCGGTCACGCTGTCGCGCAGCACGCGCTGAGCAAGCGACAGGTCCTGGTACAGCAGCCGCGGCGGTGTGGCTCCGAGCGACGCTTCGCGGATGTCGCCCCACAGGCGGCGCAGGTAGGCGATGTCTGCAGCCAGCTCCTCGTGCGTTGCGGCTTCGGCGAGCGTGCGCACGATGAATCCCCCCTTCTCCTCCGGCGGCACCAGCCCGCGCAGCCGCTCGCGCAGCGCGCTGCGTTCGCTCTCGTCCCCGATCCGCTGCGAGATGCCGATGTGCGGGTCCTGCGGCAGGTACACCAGCAGCCGCCCGGCGATCGAAACCTGGGTGGACAGGCGCGCGCCCTTGGTGCCGATCGGGTCCTTGACCACCTGGACGAGCAGCGGCTGGCCTTCGGCGAGCAGCTTTTCGATCGGCTTGACGGGATCGCCGCGCGCCTCGCCGTTCCTGCGGTTCTCCCAGATATCGGCGATGTGCAGGAATGCCGCGCGCTCGAGCCCGATCTCGATGAATGCCGACTGCATGCCGGGCAGGACGCGCGCTACGCGCCCCATGTAGACGTTGCCGACCAGACCGCGGCTCGCCGCGCGCTCGACCATCAGCTCGTGCACCACGCCGCTCTGCATGGCCGCGACGCGCGTCTCGCGCGGCGTGACGTTAATGAGAATTTCTTCGCTCATTCGGGGTGCCGATTCTGTCCAGCAACTGGGCCGTCTCATAGAGCGGCAGCCCCATCACGCCGGAATAGCTGCCGCGCATCTCGCGCACGAATCGCGCAGCGACCCCTTGTATCGCGTAGGCGCCGGCCTTGTCGTCGGCCTCGCCGCTGGCCAGGTAATCCCTGATCTCGTCCGCCGTGAGCGGCCGAAACTCGACTTCGCTCGCGCTTACGGCAAGCTCGGTCCGCTCATCATATGTTACCGCCACCGCGGTGAGCACTTCGTGGCGGCGACCCGAGAGTGCGCCGAGCATCGCTGCGGCTTCGCGGCGGTCGGCAGGCTTACCGAGGAGGCGGTCCTCGAGTGCCACCGTGGTGTCGGCGGCGAGCACCGGCGCGCGCGGCAGGTTGCGCTGGAGCATGCGCCGCCAGCCGGCCTCGGCCTTGGCGCGCGCAACACGGGCGACGTAGTCCCGCGGCGCCTCTCCGGCCAATGCCGCTTCGTCCACTTCGGGGTCGGCAGGCGCAAGCGCGCGGAACAGCAGCAGGTGAAAACGCACGCCGATCTGCGCGAGCAGTTCGCGCCGGCGCGGACTGCGCGAGGCAAGGTAGATACCGCGTCCTGGACCTGTGCGCATCGCTGCCCCGGTGGAGCGGCGAGTCTAGCAGAGAGCGCGCTTCATTCCCGGTGG
>JBGOTT010000328.1:0-4722 GCA_041476585.1 Gammaproteobacteria bacterium
GGTTGTAGCGCGCCGCCAGTTGCGCTTCAGCGATCGCCATGCCGACCGCGTTGGCAAAGCCCTGCCCGAGCGGCCCGGTGGTGGTCTCCACGCCGGGCGTATGTCCGCGCTCGGGATGCCCCGGCGCTTTGCTGCCCCACTGGCGGAAGCGCTTGATATCGTCGAGCGGGAGGTCGTAGCCGGTCAGATGCAGCAGACTGTAGAGCAGCATCGAACCGTGTCCGGCAGAGAGCACGAAGCGGTCGCGATCGAACCAGTCGGGATTGCGTGGATTGTGTTTAAGCAGCCGCGACCACAGCGCGTAGGCCATCGGCGTTGCGCCGAGCGGCATGCCTGGGTGCCCGCTGTTCGCCTTCTGCACGGCGTCCACCGACAGGAACCGGATGGTGTTGATGCATAGCTGATCGAGTTCGTCGGACATGGCCGCTCCTGTCAGTGCTCCGCCAGCGCGGCATCGACGATACCCTGCGCCTCGCGCAGAATGTCACGCAGATGGTCTTCACTGCGGAAACTCTCCGCGTAGATCTTGTAGATATCCTCGGTGCCGGATGGACGCGCAGCGAACCAGCCGCTGGCCGCGATCACCTTGATGCCACCGACCGGCGCGTCGTTGCCCGGTGCGCGGTCGAGGACGCTTTCGATCTTCTCTCCAGCGAGCTGCGTGATGCGCAGCTGCTGCGGCGAGAGCTTCGCCAGCCTCTGCTTCTGCTCGGCGGTCGCCGGCGCCTCGACGCGGTTGGCCGCCGGCGCGCCGAGTTCGCGCGCAAGATCGGCGTAGCGCTCGCCGGGATCGCGGCCGGTGCGCGCGGCGATCTCGGCGGACAGCAGCGCCGGCACGATGCCGTCCTTGTCTGTCGTCCACACTGTTCCGTCGATGCGGCTGAAGGACGCGCCGGCGCTTTCCTCGCCGGCGAAACCGAGCGATCCATCGAAAAGACCCTCGACAAACCATTTAAAACCCACCGGGACCTCGTAAAGTTTGCGGCCCAGTCTCGCGGTCACGCGGTCGATCATTGCGGTGCTGACCACGGTTTTGCCTACCGCCGCGGTTCTGTTCCAGCGTGGGCGATTCCGGAACAGGTAATCGATCGCCACTGCCAGATAATGGTTGGGCGGCAGCAGCCCTGCGCTGGGGGTCACGATGCCGTGGCGATCGTGGTCGGTGTCGCAGGCAAAGGCAATGTCGTAGCGATCCTTCAAGCCGATCAGCCGCTGCATTGCGTAGGCCGACGAAGGATCCATGCGGATGCGAGCGTCCCAATCCAGGCTCATGAAGCCGAACGTCGAATCGACCTCATCGCTGACAACGGATAAATCGAGCTTGTAACGCTCCGCGATCCGCGCCCAGTAGTGCACGCCAGCGCCGCCTAGCGGATCCACGCCCATACGGATGCCGGAAGCGCGGATCGCTTCGAGATCGATCACGCTTCTAAGGTCGCTAACGTAGGCTTCGAGAAAATCGTACGCGCGAGTCGTAGAGGCGCGCCGCGGGTCATCGAACGGAACGCGGCGCACCTCCTTCAGACCGGCTTCAAGCAGCGCATTGGCTTTTGCTCCGATCCAGCCAGTGATGCCGGTATCGGCCGGGCCGCCGTTCGGCGGGTTGTACTTGATACCGCCGTTGTCAGGCGGGTTGTGCGAAGGCGTCACGACGATGCCGTCGGCCAGCCCGGTCTTGCGTCCGCGGTTGTAAACCAGAATCGCGTGCGAAACTGCCGGGGTCGGCGTGAATTCACCGCTCTTGCCAATCATTACGTTTACGCCGTTGGCGGCCAGTACCTCAAGCGCGCTCTGGTACGCCGGCAGCGACAGCGCATGCGTGTCGATGCCGATGAACAACGGCCCGTCAATGCCCTGCGCGCGACGGTACAGGCAGATCGCCTGGCTGATTGCGAGTACGTGCGCCTCGTTGAAGCTCGCGTCGAACGACGAGCCGCGATGGCCGGACGTACCGAAGGACACCCGCTGCGCGGGCACCCCCGGGTCGGGCCGCTGGCTGTAGTAGGAGGCGACCAGCTTGGAAACGTCAACCAGCTGTGCAGCCTGGGCGGGCTGGCCGGCCAACGCGCTGACCTGCGTTCTCACACGGACTTCCTCATCTCACGGGCATGGCGACGTCGCCTCGGGCTTTGGATCGTGCCAACCCTCTACGCCGACAACGACCGCCGTTGCGGCCGCCGGCCCCCACGTGCCGGGCTCGTATTCGGCAAGCAATATGGCGTTGCCAAGAATCGGCTCGACAACGCGCCACGCCGCGTCGACGCTGTCGTCGCGCGTGAATAGTGAGGCGTCGCCCCGAATCGCGTCGCCCAGGAGCCGTTCGTAAGGCGACTTTTCGCGGTGCGGACACCGGTGCGCGATCAACTCGACCGAGTCGCCGCGCATGTCTTCGCCCGGTTGTTTGACCCGCGCGCCCGCCGAGATCACCACTTCTGGGCTGAGGCGAAAGCGGAAGTAATTCGAATGTGCCGGCTGGCACTCGTCGAAGATCGCCAGCGGCGGGCATTTCAAGTCCACCGTCACCTCGGTGATGGTGACGGGCAGGCATTTGCCCGCACGGATGTAAAACGGCACGCCGGCCCAGCGCCACGTGTCGATATGCAGGCACAGCGCGGCGAAGGTCTCGACCTGCGAATCCGCATCCACGCCCGACTCGTCGCGATAGCCGCGAAACTGGCCGCGCACGCCCTGTTTTGGATCGAGCGGCCGTATCGCGCGGAACAACCGCAGCTTCTCGGCGCGCATGGACTCCGGATCACGCCCGACCGGAGCGTCCATCGCCAGCAGGGCGATCACCTGCAGCAAATGATTCTGGACCACGTCGCGGATCGTGCCGACCTCTTCATAGAAGCTGCCGCGGCCCTGCACGCCGAAGTTTTCGGCCATGGTGATCTGCACGTTGTCGATGTAATTGCGATTCCAGATCGGTTCGAGAAAAGCGTTGGCGAAGCGGAAATACAGCAGGTTCTGGACCGCCTCCTTGCCCAGATAGTGATCGATGCGGAACACCGCCGACTCGGGGAAGACCTCGTGCAAGGTGCGATTAAGCGCCTGTGCTGAGGCGAGGTCACGACCGAACGGCTTCTCGACGATGACGCGCGCATCCCTGGCGCAGCCGGCTTTCGCCAGCCCCTGCACGACGGGCGCGAACATGCTGGGCGGAATCGCAAGGTAATGCACTGGACGCGCGGCACTATTGAGTGCCTGCTTCAGGCGGCGGTAGGTCGCGGGATCACCGTAGTCGCCATCGACGTATTGCAGCTGCGCCGACAGCTTGGCGAATGCATCCGCATCGACGCCGCCGTTGTGCTCCAAGCTGTCGTGCACGCGTTCGCGCAACTCGTCGAGCGTCCAGCCGGCGCGGCCCATGCCGATGATCGGCATATCCAGATCCCCGCGCCGGATCATGGCCTGCAGTGCGGGGAATATCTTTTTGTAGGCCAAGTCGCCGGTGGCGCCGAAGAAAACGAAAGCATCCGCGCTGGGTATCGCCATCTTATGCGCCCTCTCCGTGGCCGCTATCGGCGCGTCACCGGGCTTTTTTGTTTACCGAGTGCTATAGCCCGTAGGCAATGCGCAGCAGCGTCAGCGGGTGCCGCTTCTGTGCCTTCACTTCCTGCCCGCCCTCGCGCATTCCCTGAACGATGTGCCGCCCTGCGATCGGGCAGTCGGAAGCAACGTAGTCGGGTTGGTTGGCCGCCATTTGGCGAAACACCGGGCGGCCGATCTTCATCGAATTAGCGAAATACTCGCTTTTCACGCCCCATGTGCCGTCGTGACCCGAGCAGCGCTCGACCACGTTGAGCGTGGTCCCCGGCACCAGTGACAGCATGTCCTTGGTCTTCTGACCGACGTTCTGCACGCGCAGGTGGCAGGCAATGTGATACGAGACTCTACCGAGCGGCTGCTTGAAGTCGGTCTTGAGCAGCCCGTCGCGGTGACGTAATACGAAATACTCAAACGGGTCGAACATCGCGTTTTTCACTGCCTTTACGTCGGCATCGTCCGGGAACATCAGCGGCAGCTCCTGCTTGAACATCAGCGTGCACGACGGAATCGGCGTGACGATGGCATAGCTGGCGCGCGCGAGCTTCGCCAGAGGCGGAATGTTGATCTCCTTCAGACGCGCGACGGCGTCGAGATCGCCCAGCTCGAGCTTGGGCATGCCGCAACAGGCCTCTTTCTCCACCAGCACATAGGGCAGTTCGTTGTGCGCGAGCACTTCCAGCAGGTCAAGGCCGATGCCGGGCTCGTTGTAGTTCACGTAGCAGGTGGAGAACACTGCGACCTTGCCGGGAGTTTTCGCCCCGTCTTTCACCGCATAATCCCGGCTGCCCGCAACGCTGCCGCGAAATTTCCTTGCCGCGTACTCCGGCAGCTCGCGGTCCTTGTGCACCTTGAGCGCGGAGTCAAGCAACCCGCGCGCGGCCCGGTTCTTGTTCACAGCATTTACGGTCTGAACAACCACCGGGATGGTGGCGAGCTTGCCAAGCGCGTCGGTGGAGGAGAGCAGCCGGTCGCGGAAAGTGACCTGGCCCTTCCTGTACTTCTGCGCCTTCGCGCGCAGCATCAGGTGCGGAAAATCCACGTTCCACGGATGCGGCGGCACGTAGGGGCATTTGGTCATGTAGCAGGTGTCGCACAGGTAGCACTGGTCGACGACCTTCCAGTAGTCCTTCTTCGCCACGCCGTCGACTTCGCCGGTCGTGCTCGCGTCGACCA
>JBGOTT010000329.1:0-4721 GCA_041476585.1 Gammaproteobacteria bacterium
ACCGACCGCGGCACCTGGCTTTCTTTCAAGAACCGCGGCGATCTGGTGATCTCGGTCGAGGGCGACCAGCGGCTGTTCAACCAGTACGGCGTCATGCTGGTGAACCCGGCCAAGCACCCGCACGTGAAAAAGGACATGGGCCAGGCCTTCGTCGACTGGGTAATCTCGCGCGCGGGGCAGAAGGCGATCGCCGATTACAAGATCCGCGGTGAGCAACTGTTCTTCCCCAATGCGAAGTGAGGATCTTGATCGTATTGCTGGTCGGTCCTATTGCGGCGTTCGCAATCGCGCAGGAGTCCGATCGACTTTATCGAGGTCGAGCGATCGATCGAGCGCCAATGGAGAAGCCCTGACGAGTTGTTCATTTGAAAGCGGGAATCCGATAGGGCATTGCAATAAACTGTAGCGTCGATCATCGGATCGGCGGCGAGTGACTGTTTCTGTCAGGGCGGGGAAATGAGATGGGACGCTATCGGGGCCTTACGTTGCGCGTGCTCCACAAAGCGGCCCCGGCCATGGGGCCGGGCAAGGCCGAGCTCATCGATCGCATCCGGCAGACGGGGTCCATTTCGGCCGCCGCACGGGCGATGGGCATGTCGTACCGGCGGGCGTGGCAGCTCGTGGAAGCACTCAACAAGACATACACCGAACCCGTCGTCACAACGGCGATCGGGGGCACGCGGGGAGGGGGCGCGAGGGTTACGGCCTTCGGCGTGCGCATGGTGACCTTGTTCCGCGCCATGGAAGATAAGGCTTCAGCGGCCATCGCGGCCGACCTGCATCGCTTCACCGCATACCTGCGGCCGTCACTGAAACGCCAGAAGCGCCGTTAGTCCTGCGCAAGACAGATTGTTCGCGCGTGACGCCATCCTGCGCTATATTCCATCATACATAACGAGAGTGTTGGATATGAACGAGACTGTCATCGCCTTGCTTGCGTCGGGAATGCTGGTGGCGGCGTTCCTTTACGCATCGGTCGGCCACGGCGGCGCTTCGGCGTACATCGCAGCGATGGCGATCGCCGGTGTTGCGCCCGCGGAGATGCGTCCGATCGCGCTACAGCTTAACGTCCTCGTGTCAGCGATCGCGACCGTCAAGTTCTACCGCGCGGGACACTTCCGGTGGCGCCTGTTTTGGCCGTTCGCCGTGGTTTCGATTCCGGCCGCCTACCTCGGCGGTGCAATTGCTTTGCCGGGGACCGCATACAAGGTTCTCGTCGGGCTGGTGCTGTTGTATGCCGCCTGGCAGCTTTGGTGGAGTGCGCGTGCCGGCGAGGAGCTACGCCCGGTGCGCAACGTGCCGATTGCGCTGTCGATGGCGATCGGCGCCTGCCTGGGCGTGCTTTCCGGTCTGACCGGCGTGGGCGGCGGCATCTTCCTTAGTCCGCTGCTGCTGCTGCTCGGCTGGGCCGGGACCAAGCAGACCTCGGCCGTCGCCGCGCCCTTCATCCTGGTCAATTCGCTCTCTGCGCTCTCGGCCGGTTTCGTAAAGAACGCGACGATGCCGCCCGACTACATTTGGGTGCTGATGCCTGCGGTCCTTGTGGGAGGCTGGGCGGGCGCCGAGTACGGCAGCCGGCGATTCGCCAATCCCGTTATTCGCCGTGTGCTGGCGGCGGTGCTCGCGATCGCCGGCAGCAAGATGGTCCTCGTATAGAATCCCAGCCCGTGAAAACCTTCGGTTTTGCCGGCTGGTCCGGCAGCGGCAAGACGACGCTGATCGAAAAGCTGATCCCGCGCTTCGTCAAGCAGGGCCTGAAGGTCTCGCTGCTCAAGCACGCGCACCACACGTTCGACGTGGACCATCCAGGCAAGGACTCGCACCGCCATCGCCTGGCCGGCTGCACCGAGGTGATGGTGACTTCGTCGCGCCGCTGGGCGCTGATGCACGAGCTGCGCGGCGAGCGCGAGCCTGCGTTCGAAGATCAGGTCAGGCATCTGTCGCCCTGCAATCTGCTGCTGGTCGAAGGATTCAAGTTCCAGCCGATCCCGAAGCTGGAGGTCTATCGGCCGGCGGTCTAATCCGCGCCGCTGCATCCGAACGATCCGAACATCATCGCCGTCGCGACCGATGCGAAGCTCGAGACCAGGCTGCCCGTGCTGGACCTGAACGATGATGCGGGCATCGCGGCATTCATCCTCGGCCACCTGAAACTCGCATGAACAAAGGACTGCTCAGCGTCGATGAAGCGCTCGAAGTTCTGCTTGCCGGCGCGCGCCCGGTGGCGGAAACCGAGATGCTGTCCACGCTCGAGGCTACGGGACGGGTCCTCGCGGTGGCCCAGCGCTCCGAGCTCGACGTGCCGCCGATGGACAACAGCGCGATGGACGGTTATGCCGTGCGCATCGCCGATCTGGGCGATGGCGAGCCTCGCCTCAGGGTCGCGCAGCGAATACCCGCGGGCACGGCGGGTGTCGCGCTCGCGCCGGGAACCGCGGCGCGCATCTTTACCGGCGCGCCCGTGCCCGCCGGCGCCGACGCGATCGTGATGCAGGAATTCTGCGCCACCGACGGCGATCATGTGGTGGTGAAGAAAAAGCCGCAGCGCGGCGACTGGATCCGGGCGGTCGGACAGGACGTGAAGCGCGGCGCCGAAATCCTCGCCGCGGGCATCAAGTTGCGGCCGCAGGACATCGGCCTCGCGGCCTCAGTCGGCATCAAGATGCTGCCGGTGCGCCGCCGGGTGCGCCTTGCGTTGTTCTTCACCGGCGATGAGCTCGTCATGCCGGGCGATCCGCTGCCGCCGGGGAGAATCTACAACTCCAATCGATTCACGCTGAACGGCCTCGCACAGGTATACGGCTGCGAGATCCGCGACTACGGCATCGTCCCGGACAACCTTGCCGCGACGCGCGAAGTGCTGCGCCGTGCCGCCGCGGAGAACGACCTGATCGTGACCTCCGGCGGCGTGTCGGTGGGGGACGAAGACCACGTCAAGCCGGCGGTCGAGGCCGAGGGCGAACTCCTGATGTGGCGCATCGCGATGAAGCCCGGGCGTCCGCTCGCCTTCGGCAAGGTCGCGGGAGCCGCGTTCATCGGCCTGCCGGGCAATCCGGTCTCGAGCTTCATTACCTTCCTGGTGTTCGTGCGTCCGTTCCTGCTCAGGATGCAGGGAATGAAGGAGGTCGCACCGCGATCGATCGGGCTGCGCGCCGACTTCGATTGGCTGAAACCGGACCCGCGCCGCGAGTTCCTGCGCGTAAAATTGAACCCGGCGGGGGGACTCGACCTGTATCCGACGCAGGACTCGGCGGTGCTCACGTCGACGGCCTGGGCCGACGGGATCGTGGATAATCCCGCCGGTCATGCGATCCGCAAGGGCGACGCCGTGCGCTTCCTGCCGTTCGCGGAGTTGTATCGATGAAAGTGAGAGTGTTGTATTTTGCCGGGCTGCGCGAGCAGGTCGGAAGCTCTTCCGAGGAGATCGAGCTGCCGGCGGGCGTGTCGACGCTCGCGGGCCTGCGCTCGCACCTGGTCGCGCGCGGCGGCGCATGGCGGAGCGCGTTGGCGGAAACGCGGCTGGTGCGGATGGCGGTCAACCAGCAGATGGCGCAGGCGGCCTCGGCGATCCGATCCGGCGACGAAGTGGCCTTCTTCCCGCCCGTCACGGGAGGCTAGCGTGAAGATCCTCGTGCAACGCGAGGACTTCGACGTGGGCGCGGAAATCCGCGCCCTGGCCGGCGATGCCAGGATCGGCGCGGTCGCCAGCTTCATCGGTCTGGTGCGCGACCTGAACGACGGATCCGCGGTCGCGACCATGACGCTCGAGCACTACCCCGGCATGACCGAGAAAGCGATCGGGAAGATCGTCGAGGAAGCGCGAGGCCGCTGGGAGGTGCTCGATTGCACCGTGATTCATCGCTTTGGCGAACTGAAACCTGCCGACCAGATCGTGCTGGTGGCGGTCGCGAGCGGCCATCGCGGCGACGCGTTCGCGGCATGCGAGTTCCTCATGGACTATCTGAAGACGCGCGCGCCATTCTGGAAGAAGGAGCAGACGCCGCAGGGTGCGCGCTGGGTGGAGGCGCGTGCGACCGATGACGAGGCCGCGGGGCGTTGGCAGCGCAAGGAACCGGGTGCGGCGTAGCTCGAGCGCTGGACAGGTTTACGAAACCTTTGCCGCTCGGGTAAACTGCAATCTGCAGGGAGATGGCATTCCTCCCATAACCGCCGCAAGGCTGATGATGCCTACGTGACACGCCGGAGAGCGGCAGCGTAGGCGCTTCCTTTGCTCTCCGACGCGTTCCGAATGGCGGAACAATAACTGTCGGAGGCATTCCGATGACCGAAATCTGGGCGCTTGCAGCTTTGTGGCTCGGGCTCGCGCTTGCCGCCACGCTGATCTCGATCTGGCTGCGCGTCGCCACGGCGCTGTCGGAAATCGTGGTTGGCACAATCGCCCAGCTGGTGATCGGCGCGTTGATCGGAACGGCCGCGCTGGGGGCCGACCAGGGCTGGATCAGATTCCTTTCCGGCACCGGCGCGATCGTGCTGACGTTCCTCGCCGGTGCAGAGCTCGATCCGAAGGTGTTTCGCCGCAAATGGAAAGAGGCGACCGCAATCGGACTGGTGAGCTTTTTCGCGCCGTTCCTCGGGTGCGCGGCTGCGGCGCGCTGGGTGCTCGGTTGGGACCCGGCGGCGAGCTGGCTCGCCGGCATCGCCATGTCCACCACTTCGGTTGCAGTGGTATACGCCGTGATGATCGAGTTCGGCTTCAACAC
>JBGOTT010000330.1:0-4718 GCA_041476585.1 Gammaproteobacteria bacterium
AATGCCTTCATCGAGCGGCTTCGCGAGGACAAAGTGCGGGTGGTGTATGCGAAGACGCGGGCGGAGTTCGGAATGGTTGAGGGTAAGGACTAACCGCGGGAGGGACGATGACTGAGATCTGGGCGCTTGCGGCGTTGTGGCTGGGACTGGCGCTTGCCGCCACGCTGATCTCGATCTGGCTGCGCGTCGCCACCGCGCTGTCGGAAATCGTGGTTGGCACAATCGCCCAGCTGGTGATCGGCGCGGTGATCGGAACGGCCGCGCTGGGCGCCGACCAGGGCTGGATCAAATTCCTTTCCGGCACCGGCGCGATCGTGCTGACGTTCCTCGCCGGAGCAGAGCTCGATCCGAATGTGTTTCGCCGCAAATGGAAGGAGGCGACCGCCGTCGGCCTGGTGAGCTTTTTCGCGCCGTTCTTCGGGTGTGCGGCCGCGGCGCGCTGGGTGCTCGGTTGGGATCCGGCGGCGAGTTGGCTCGCGGGCATCGCCATGTCCACCACGTCGGTTGCAGTGGTATACGCCGTTATGATCGAGTTCGGTTTCAACACGACCGATTACGGCAAGACGGTTCTCGCCGCGTGTTTCATCACCGACCTCGGGACTGTAGTCGCACTCGGCCTGATCTTCGCGCCGTTTACGCTGAAGACACTGCTTTTCGTCGGCGTGCTGGCGCTGGCGTGCATTGCGCTTCCCTGGCTGACACCGCTTTTTTTCCGCCGCTACGGCGGCCGGCCGTCCGAGATGGAGGCGAAATACCTGCTCCTGTGCCTGTTCGGACTGGGCGCGCTCGCCGCGTGGGCCGACAGCGAGGCCGTGCTTCCGGCGTACCTGATAGGCATGGTGCTCGCGGGGACGGTTGGCAAAGACCACGTTCTCGTGCGCAGGCTGCGCACGCTATGCTTCGGACTGCTGACCCCTTTTTACTTCATCCGTGCGGGATCATTCGTATCGGTACCCGCATTGATCGCCGCGCCAGGCGCGTTCCTCCTGATGCTGGTTGTGAAGGTGTTCACCAAGATCGCGGGCGTGTATCCGGTCACCCAGGCGTTCCGCTCGCCGCGCAAGGAGGGCATGTACACGACGCTCCTGATGTCCACCGGCCTGACCTTCGGCACGATCTCCGCGCTGTTTGGCCTGTCGCACGAGATCGTGGACCAGGCGCAATACTCGGCGCTGGTCGCGGCAGTGATCGCGAGCGCGGTTGTGCCGACGCTGATCGCCAACGCCTGGTTCATGCCGCGACACCTGCTGAGGGTCGAAGAAGTGGACACGACCAAGGGCGCCGCAGTGCCGGGCGTCGCGAAACGGGGGTGACCATGTACCGCAGGATTCTCATCGGCTACGACGGTTCCGAGTCCTCGCGAAAAGCTTTTGCGACGGCATGCGATCTTGCAGCGAAGGACGGTGCGGAGTTGTTCGTTCTGTCGGTGGCGCGCCCGCCGGACGTGGGCGACGACGTGGAGACCGAGGCTGTCATCGAAAATTCGCGCCAGTATCATCGCGGACTGCTCGCTGAACTCAAGCACGCCGCCGCAGCAAAGGGGATCAAGGCGAGCTTCGAGGTGGGCGTCGGACATCCCGCCGAGCAGATCATCTACGACGCTGACCGCCATGGCGTGGACCTGATCGTGGTCGGCGACCGCGGACGTTCGAAATTCGCGCGCCTGCTGCTCGGATCGGTGTCCAAGCACGTCGTGGAGTACGCCGATCGGCCGGTGATGGTAGTGCGCTGATGCAATCGCCAATTACCATGTCACTACCAAACGATTGGTTCTACTGGGCCGTTTTGTCTTCGGTGTTCGCCGCGCTTACGGCGATCGTCGCGAAGATCTGTTTCGCGACTGCGCGCACCGCTGACCGGCGCGACAGGTTGCTGACGACAGGGTCAGCGACTACCATGACGGCCCTCAGGCCCCCGAGGCTCAGTTAACCGTGCTCTCTCGATACAGGCGCTTCGCGCCGGCAGCAGTGACGGCGGCGACTTTCGTCGCAATTTCAACCGCGATGCGCGTGCTGTTGTCGCTCCGCCCCGATGTGGCCGGGCCGGGCGCGGTGACCGACTGGCCGCGCATTTTCGGCATCGGGCTGCTGTTCGACGTGGTGTTCGCCGTGTACCTGCTCGCCCCAGTCGTCTTATGGCTCGCGCTCGTTCCAGGGCGATTCGCGCGCACGCGGCTACATCGCGCACTCACCGTCGCGGTGTTTCTCGCCATGACGTACGGTTTTGTGGTGCTCGCGGTGGCGGAGTGGCTGTTCTGGAACGAATTCGGCGGGAGATTCAACTTCATCGCGGTCGATTACCTGCTGTATACGCACGAGGTGATCGGCAACGTCTGGGAGAGCTATCCGGTGGGGCGCATCCTCCTCGCACTGCTGCTGCCGGCAGGAATGCTGGCCTGGTTTTTCGCACCCCGGCTGTGGCGCGCGAGCGGTTCGCCCTTGTCATGGAGGCCGGCAGTGCTTGCACTGGGCGCGTACGCTGCGGTGATCGCCGGTACCCTGCAATACGTCGACGCCGATATCAAGGACCGATTTACGAATGACTCGTCCAATGACCTGGCGGGCGATGGCCCATATGAATTCTTCGCGGCGAATCGCCGCAATGAACTGAGCTATGACCGGCATTACGCGACGCTTCCGCTTCCCGAGGCAATTGCGGCGGTGCGTGTCGCGATGAACGTGGCGCCTGGCGGATGGGTCCGCGCGGACAACGGACAGGGCGTCGAGCGGCGTGTCATCGCCGCGAGCCCGGAACGCCGCCTGAACGTGGTGTTGATAAGCATGGAGAGCCTCGGCGCCGAGTTTCTCGGTGCATACGGAAATCGGCGCGGCCTGACGCCGAATCTGGATCGGCTGGCGCGCGAGAGCCTGTGGTTTGCGAATGTGTACGCCACCGGCAACCGGACCGTGCGAGGGCTCGAAGCACTTTCGCTCGCGCTGCCGCCGACACCCGGGCAGTCGATCGTGCGCCGGCCGAACAACGGGCATCTGTTTTCGCTGGGCAGCCTCTTCGAGGAAAAGGGCTACGGCGTGCTGTTCGCCTATGGCGGCTACGGCTATTTCGACAACATGAGCGCATTCTTCGAAGCGAACGGCTACCGTTGCGTCGACCGGCGCAGCATTCCGTCTGCGCGCATCGAGTTCGAGAACATCTGGGGCGTGGCTGATGAGCACCTGTTCGACCAGGTGCTCGACGAAATCGATCGCGAGAAGGCGGCGCACTCCGAGCGGCCGGTGTTCGCGCACGTCATGACCACCAGCAACCATCGCCCCTACACGTATCCGCCCGGGCGCATCGACATTGGCTCCGGCAGCGGGCGCGACGGCGGGGTGAAATACACCGATTACGCGATCGGCAGGTTCATCGAGGCCGCCCGTTCCAAGCCGTGGTTCGACGACACGCTGTTCGTGATCACGGCCGACCACGGCGCCAGCGCGCGCGGCACGTCGCAGATTCCGCTGGACAAGTACGCCATCCCGGTCCTGGTATACGCGCCCCGGCACGTCGTCCCCCGGCGCGTCGACCGGCTGATGTCGCAGATCGACATCGCGCCGACAATCCTCGGTCTGCTCGATTTCAGCTACTACTCCAAGTTCTTCGGCCGCGACGTGCTCAACTCGCCGCCTGAGACCGACCGGGCCTTCGTGGCGAACTACCAGACGCTCGGGTACATGAGGAACGGCCGGCTCGTGGTCCTGCAGCCCGGGCGAAAGGTGGAGGTCATGCGGTTGGCGGCCGGCGGGCGCGTTTCGGGCAATGTCGCCGAAGCTGCGATCCGGGACGAGGCCATCGCGTTCTACCAGACCGCGTCGTACGTTTTTCGCAATGGACTCTACGGAGATGAGGAGCAGCTGCCGCCAGAGAATCGCGTGGCAGCGGTGGTGCACGTCGGACGCGGGGTCGACTAGAGGGGGCGCCGGACCGGCCGGGCCGATATGGGGCGGCGGGCTGGTTGAAATAGGGCGAAAAGCCCCCAGTTGGCTGTCAAGTATCCTTTTATTGCCCCTCCCATGCGAATCGACAAATTCACCACCCAGCTGCAGGAAGCCCTTTCCGACGCGCAGAGCGCCGCGCTCGGGCGTGACCATGCTTATATCGAGCCCCAGCATCTGCTCGCGGCGCTGCTCCAGCAAGCCGACGGCGGCGCGGCCTCGCTCATCCAGCGCGCCGGCGGAAACCTGCCGGGATTGAAACGCGCGCTCGAGCAGTCGATCGAGCGGCTGCCCAAGGTCGAGGGGACGCCGGGCGAAGTTCACCTGTCGCGCGATCTTGCGACGCTGCTCAATATTGCCGACAAGGAAGCCCAGAAGCGCGGCGACCAGTTCATCGCCTCCGAGCTGTTTCTGCTGGCCGCATGCAGCGACAAGGGCGAAACGGGGCGCGCGCTGAAGGACCATGGCGTCATCAAGTCCGCGCTGGAAAAGGCGATTCAGCAGGTGCGCGGGGGGCAGAGCGTCGGCAGCCAGGAGGCCGAGGGCAGCCGCGAGGCGCTGAAGAAATATACCCTCGACGTGACCGAGCGCGCGCGCGCCGGCAAGCTCGACCCGGTGATCGGGCGTGACGACGAGATCCGGCGCGTGATCCAGATCCTGCAGCGGCGCACCAAGAACAACCCGGTGCTGATTGGCGAGCCCGGCGTGGGCAAGACCGCCATCGTCGAAGGCCTGGCGCAGCGCATCGTCAACGGCGAAGTGCCGGAGACCCTGAAAAACAAGCGC
>JBGOTT010000331.1:0-4713 GCA_041476585.1 Gammaproteobacteria bacterium
CAGCTCGCGCGCGTTTACAGCTCGGCTGAAGATTCAATCACCGACGAAATGGTCGGACGTCTTGCCGAGACGATCGGCGAGGGTTTGTCTCTGCTCGACCGCCTGAGCCGAGGCGGGGCCGGCAGATTCGTCGAAATGATGGAGCGCATGCAGTCCACCGGTGCGCTGGAGCGCATCGCCACTGTGCTGCCCAAGCTGCTCGAGCGCATGGACGGACTCGAGCGGCTGTTGCAGGCGGCCGATTCTGTGGCTACAAAGGCGGCTGCCGCGCCGCCCGAAAGTGGCGGCCTGGGTGGGCTGTGGAGCATGGCGCGGGATCCGGAAACCCAGACGGCGATGCGGTTCATGTTGAACCTGAGCAAGGAGCTTCGCTCCTCGCATAAGCGCTGAAAAAAGAAACGGGGGCCTACAAGCCCCCGTTGTCATTTCACTTTGTTCCGCAGCGTCACATCTTCAGCACCCACTCCACCAACGTCTTGATGTCCGCATCGGGCACCGCGGCATTGGGCGCCATCGGCACCGGGCCCCAGACGCCGGAGCCGCCCTTCTTCACCTTTTCGGCGAGCTTGGCGGCGACATCCTGGCCCTTGTATTTCTTGGCGATGTCCTTGTAGGACGGGCCGACCGATTTCTTGTCGATCTGGTGGCAGGCAACGCAGTTGTGTTTCTTCGCCAGCGCTTCGTCGGCCTGCGCCGGGGCGGCGGCGAGCAGCCCGCCGGCGATCGCGAATGCAAGAGAGGTGATCTGGTATTTCATGTCGTGTCGTTCCTTTCTCAGTAGACGTCGTGCGTCGTATTGTAAACGTTGAAATGCCCGGTCGGCGTGATCATGCGCGGGTCCTTGATCACCGCCTTCAGCTTGCGCGTCTTGTCGTCCACCACCACCAGCGCCGACTGCTGGTTCTTGGCGCTCCACACCGCGAACCACACCTCGTCGCCCGCCTTGTTGTACTCCGGTTGCACCACGCGCTTGGCGCCTTCGCTCAGGCCGGCCCATTCGGCGATCGGCAGGACTAAGGGCTTCTTGTCGAGGTTGTTGATGTCGTACACCGCGATCGATTGCGCGATCTTGGCGTCCGGGTTGAGCGGAGTATCGACCCAAAGGTTCTTCGACTTCGGGTGGGTCTTGATGAACAGGTTGCCGCCGCCCTGGCCTTCGAGGTACTGGACCACCTTCCAGGCCTGATCCTTGTGTTTCACCGGATCGGTGCCGATCAGCGCGATCTTCTCGCTGCCGAGGTGTCCGGTCGCCCACACCGGGCCGAATTTCGGGTGCACGAAGTTGGCGCCGCGGCCCGGATGCGGGATCTTGTCGACGTCCACGAGCTTGGTCAGCTTGCCTTCCTTGGCATCGATCACAGCCACCTTGTTCGACTGGTTGGCCGCCACCATGAAGTAGCGCTTGGTCGAATCCCAGCCGCCGTCATGCAGGAACTTGGCGGCGCCGATCTCGGTCACCGTGATGTTCTCGAGATCCTTGTAATTCACCATGAGGATCTTGCCGGTCTCCTTGACGCTGACTACGAACTCGGGTTTGAAATGCGAGGCGACGATCGAGGCGACGCGCGGCTCGGGATGGTACTCCTGGTCGCCCACAGTCATGCCGCGGGTGGCCATGATCTTGAGCGGTTCGAGCGTGTCGCCGTTCATGATCGTGTACTGCGGCGGCCAGTAGGCGCCGGCGATCGCCAGCTTGTCCTCGTAGCCCTTGTACTTGGAGGTATCGACCGAGCGCGCCTCGAGGCCGACGCGGATTTCGGCGACGTTGTCGGGCTTCTCCATCCACAGGTCGATCATGTTGATCTTGGCGTCGCGGCCGATCACGAATAGGTAGCGGCCGGACGCCGACATGCGCGAGATGTGCACCGCGTAGCCGGTCCTGACGATGTTGATGATCTGCTTCGTGTCGCCGTCGATCAGCGCCACCTCGCCGGTGTCTCGCAGCGTGGTCGAGAAGATGTTCTCGATGTTGTAGTTGTTCTCCTTCTTCTTCGGCCGCTTGTCCGGTGCGATGATGACTTTCCAGCTGGACTTCATCTGCGCCATGCCCCATTCCGGCGGCACCGGCGGCAACTGCTGGATGTAGCGCGCCATCAGATCGACTTCCGCGTCGTTCAACTCGCCCGAAGTGCCCCAGTTCGGCATCCCGGCGGGCGAACCGTATTTGATGAACACCTTGAGGATTTCGGTGCCCTTGGCCATCGTGAGATCGGGCGTGAGTGGCTTTCCAGTCGCACCCTTTCTGAGCACGCCATGGCAGCCGGCGCAGCGCTCGAAGTAGATCTGGCGTCCCTTGTCGAACTCCGCCTTGGTCATCGGGGGCGCCTTCGGATCGATGTTCTGGTGCATCTCCTCCTGCGCCAGCGGCGAGCCGCCCGCCTGATAGCGGATCTCCGGTTCGCTCACCGGCGCGCGGCCGGGCTGGGTCGGCTGGGCAAAGGCCGCGGCCAGGGCGAACGGCAGGGCGGCGAGGCCCAGTGCGCGTGCCAGAGTGCGGCGGGTTTGGCGTTTCATGGTGAGTCTCCTGTGGATCGGGTGAATACGGGCAATTCCTGCTGCGCAGCAGGTTGCCCCATGGGGGGCTGCTGCAGTTTGATGCACATCAAGCGAACTGCGCGGCCCGGTAGGCCTTGACCAGCGGATAGAGGTTGACCGCAAGCAGTGCGGCCGAAAAAGCCAGTAGCACCCCGGCCGGACGCGCCAGCGCGGGCAGGGCAATGGCGGCGATCAGCAGCGTGACGGCGGCGATGTGAACGCGCGCGTGGCGGCGCGCCGACTTGTCGGGAACCACTCCGCGCGCGTGGGACGAGGCGCGGCCCTGCGCGGTGCGCTGCAGGTGCAGCCAGGTCAGGAACGGAGCGATCTTGTAGAGCATGCCGCAGACCACCGACATGCCGAAACCCGCGAGCATCAGCGTGCCGAGGAGTAACGGGTAGGCGGCGTGCTCGCGCCAGTCCTGCCAGCCCTGGGCAGCGAGAAACGCGAGGCCCGAACCGGCGAGGCTCGCCGCGCCGAGCGCCCAGAATTCGAGCGTGGCGTCGGGCGCGCGGCGCCTGCGACGGCGCTGCAACCCGAAGGTCGTCGCGGCGAAGGCGATCAGCGCGAGCGCGGCAAGCAATTCACACGCGCTCGCCAAGTGCGCGGCCCATGGGGAATCGATGCTGCCGGCGATGGTCCACGCAAGCAGGGCGGCGAAGACCCCGGGCACCAGCGCGCGCTGCATCCGGACCGGAAACGGCGGCGTGAACTGGAACAGCGGCACCACCTGGTAGGCAACGCTCGCGACCAGCGCGTACGTCCACCCGACCAGCCCCCAGGCGGCGTGAAATCCGGTGAACCTCATGAGCGGCACGGCGAGGCCCCGGGCGAGGGCCTGCGCGAGCAGCAGGCCGAGCGCGGCGGTAAGCGCAAGCCCGACCAGCGAAAATGCGATTCCGCGTAGAGTCGGCGTGCGTGCCTGGCTTCGCCCGAGGGCAAGCGCGACGGAGGCGATGAACGCAGCGACGCCTGACGCAAGCAGCGCCTGCGCCACGTGCAACAGCCACGGCACACCGAACGCGAGTCCGGCTGCCAGTGCCAGCGTGCCTGCAGTCAGGGTGCCATGGGCGAGGGCCGCGACGAGCGCCAGCCAGGGGGGCTGCACCGCGAGCAGCACGCACACCAGCTGCAACAGCGCGCCGAACATGGTCATGGCGAGGAATCCGAGCGCCAGCAAGTGCGCAAGCGCGAGCGTGACCGGATCCCAGCGGTGCGCAAGCGCATCCGGGCCGTACACGACAAGGGTCAACCCGGCCAGCACTGCGAACAGCGGCGCGGTGACAAAGAACCGCATCGGCACCCAGTACGGGGGTGCCTGATGGTAGGCGAGCACTTTTCTTTGCTACGCCGTTACCCCGAGCGCGCGCAGTCCCTCCGCGATCGCGCCGTCGTCGGAATCGAGCAGCGCGTCGCACTCCGGATACAGCACGCCTTCCTCCTTGAGATTGTGCTGCTGCATCAGCACGAGCATGGTTTCCGAAGTGGCGAGGTAATCTTCGCTGTGACTGCGGGAGGCGGCATCGACCAGGTGCTCGATCAACTCCAGCATCTGCGAGTGCTCTTCGCGCATCACTGTGGTCGGACCGTGCGTCATTCCCGTAGCCTGTTCGAATGCGGGAAACAGTATCTGTTCCTCGAAATCGAAGTGGCGCACCATTTCGGCGCGATACGCGCCGATTTTTGCCTTGCACTCGGGCCAACGCCTCTCGGCTGCTGCGCTTTCCGCAGCGAGAAACAACTCGTCGCATGCGCGGTGATGCGCGCTCAGCGCTTCGGTAACGTTTTCCATCACGATCTCCCGGGACAGTTCCTGCAATTGGATGCGGGGATTGTCGGCAGCCGCCGAAATTGCCGACTTGATGTGCGTCAAGCGGCGCGCGGACGATGCAGCGCGTGGATGGTCGCGACGAGCAGCAAGACCGCGAGCAGGTTGTGGGAATAGACGAGCGCGAAAGGCAGCTGCGTGAGCGCCATCGTGCCACCGAGCAAGACCTGCGCCGACGACAGAACAATGAGCGGCGCGGAACGCAGCCGGAAGCACAGCCCGGCGAACACGAGGCCCAGTACGGCGTGCGCGACCAGGATCGGCGGACCTACGCGACTCACCGAAAGCGCCGCGCCGAGCGCGATCTGAACCACGATCACCGCAAGCGCGGCCGACCCGATCGCAGAGGG
>JBGOTT010000332.1:0-4691 GCA_041476585.1 Gammaproteobacteria bacterium
CGTGCCAGCGTCGTCCCGAGGCGTTCGTGACCCTGAACCTGCGTCGCGAGTGGCTACCAGCGTGCCAATCCGCGGTTACCGAGTCGTTCGATGAACGCTCGGCGGCCCGACAGGTCCAGCAAGAAGATTTTCGGTCCGCAACCGCCAACCAGGCTTTCTGAAAGAGCCTCCGGAGGTTCGCACGCCCACCACGCGGAACGCGGTTGTCGGCAAGGCCCAGTTAACGTACGCGGAACCTCGGCAGGAAGCCGGGGTCAGACTTGTGTAAGCACAGGAGCCCTTCGGTCGATGAAAATCGCAACTCCAATCCTATTGGCTGCCTTCTTCCTGGCGGTTACACCGCCGTTTTGCCGCGCGGCCGACTCCTCGCGCCAGGATGTCGTGCGCGACCACAGCGCCGACGTGATGCCGTTCGAAATGCAGGCAACAACGCACATCTTTACCAAGACCTCTACAGGCGGCATTCAGCGCGTGGTCGCAAAAGAGCCGAGCGATGCGAAGCAGGCTGAGCTGATTCGCGCACACCTGCAGGACATCGCAGATCAGTTTGGTCGGCGAAACGTCGCGGGGCCGAGCCAGGTGCATGGGGCTGGCATGCCCGGGCTCGCGGCGCTCAAGGCCGCCTCACCCGGAGAGCTTCGTCTCCAGTATCGGGACGTCAAGTTCGGCGCTGAGGTTGAGTACGTGGCAGACAATCCAAAGCTAGTCGCGGTGGTGCATGAGTGGTTCGATGCTCAGCTCTCGGATCACGGTACCGACGCAATTGCGGGTCACAATCACTCGATGCAGCATTCGCGGTAGGCCGAGCGCACCATCAACGACGAATCTGCCGCTGGCGCGACATAGTCATCGACCCGGTCATTAACCATGGTTCGGAGCCCGCATGCCTGCTAAAGATCACTGGGAACGAGTCTATGCTACGCGGGCAACGAACGCTGTCAGCTGGTTCCAGGAGCATGCCGATCTCTCACTCCGGTTGATTCGCGGAACCGGCGTAGCGTCCGACGGCTCGATCATCGACGTGGGCGGAGGCGCCTCGACGCTCGTTGACGATCTGCTGGCCGATGGGTTCACGAACCTCGCGGTACTCGATCTGTCTGCAGCTGCGCTCACCGCCGCGCGAGTTAGGCTGGGCCCTCGCGCCGCCTCGGTGAATTGGCTGGAAGCGGACATCACCAGCACCACACTCGCTGCGCGCACCTATGACGTGTGGCACGACCGTGCGGTGTTTCATTTTCTGACGGCGCCTCAAGAGCGTGACGCCTACGTCCAAGCTGTACTCCGCGCTGTCAAGCCAGGTGGCCACGTCATCGTCGCTACTTTTGCCGAGGACGGACCCGCTCAGTGCAGCGGCCTCCCGGTCGTTCGCTACAGCGCCGAGGAGTTACATGCCGAGTTCGGGGACCGGTTCTCCCTGCTGCGGCATGAGAAGGAGGCGCATAACACGCCTTTCGGGACGGTGCAGCAGTTCGTCTACTGCTACTGCCGCAAGATTGGATCATAGCTCGCGACAGGGTCTCCGCGACGATGACAGTGTCACTGCGCCACACAGAACGGTCATCCAAGCGGGTCGACGCCCGAACTTGACTCGCGGGCGCCCCGGCTCGCGTTTCACTCGCGTCTAGCGAAACAAACTAATCGGCGCGCCGGTAGACGCGATTACCTCGTAGTGCTGCACGATTGAAGTGGGGTCGGTGAGGCATTCGAGATCGTACGCGCCCGATGTTTCGGTTCGGTGCTGCATCCCGCGGAAGCGGTCCGTGTGTCCGCTGGCCTAATCGGCCGGCGTTCCCGAAAACGCCCAGTCGCTCGGCCGGTTGGCGTAGTGTTCGGAAAAGGGGTCGGGTTGCGCCCGCTGGCTGCACCGAGTGGCGCGGGGTCGTTGACCGCGTAAAGACCATTACCAGCCACTGAATCTCGTTGCGGTCGGAGGAGACAACGTGAACGGAACCACCTTTTTTATCTGCGGATCGATCTTCGGAGCCGCCGCTGCGATCGCGACCGTGGCCATCGCACAGACAGAGATGGACCCGCTCAAGCTATCGCCACAACTTTACACAGCTCGGCTCGAAAACGACCGCGTCCGAGCTTACGAGTACCGGATCAAGCCGGGCGTGAAAGATCCAATGCACTCGCATCCACCCGGGCTCGTGTACGTGCTCGCCGGTGGACAGTTGCGAAGTACGTCGCCAGAGGGCGTCGTGTCCGAGCTCAAACTGCAGCGTGGCGACCTAATTTGGCGTAACGGTGTGAGTCATTCCCTCGAGAACGTCGGTAGCTCCGAGGTGCATGCCTTGTCGGTCGAGCTGAAACCGTGTGCTGTCGGTCCGGTAGCGCGCCAGAAGAATGGAGGCGCAGATCGTGAGTCGCTCATGGGCGACGACGGTCCGACCGCCTCTGCACTCGGCAATCAATAGGCCAAGTTCGGCGCGCCCGGCACTCGGGCGGCTATGGCCACGGCGCGCCGGCTCAACCAATTCCCAAGCAGATGAGTACCGTAGCCCTCTGGCTCAGCGCCTTGCCGTTCATGCTCGTGCTGGGGCTCATTGCCTGGGCGATCGCGACCGCGCGTTGCAACGCCGGGCTGGTGGACATTTTCTGGTCGATGTTCTTCTTGCTCGGCGCGCTGCTGCATTTCGCCGCCGGCGATGCGGCCCGGGAACGCGCGTGGCTGGTGCTCGCGCTGGTCGCGCTGTGGGCGCTGCGCTTGGCGGGCGACCTCGCTGCGCGGAATTGGAACGCACCGAAATTTCGCTGCTACCGCCTCATGCCGGCCGCTGTCGGCGAGGAGCGCGCGCGGTGAACGAAGGTGATGGCGCGAGCCGGCGGCCGCGCGCGGTCGGACGGGGTGCCTGAGGGAGCCGAGTGGTGAGCGATGTGGCCTACATGCAGCGCGCGCTCGAGCTCGCGCGACTCGCCGAGGCGGAGGGCGAGGTGCCGGTCGGCGCGCTCATCGTCGCCGCGGGGCGGGTGGTCGGCGAGGGCTGGAACCGCCCGGTGCGCGCGGCCGATCCGACCGCGCACGCCGAGATCGTCGCGCTGCGCGCCGCGGGCGCGAGCCTCGGCAGCTATCGCCTCGCCGGCGCGACGCTCTACGTGACGCTTGAGCCGTGCCCGATGTGCGCCGCCGCGATGGTGCACGCGCGCATCGCGCGGCTCGTGTTCGGCGCCTGGGATCCGCGCCAGGGCGCGGCCGGGAGCGTGTTCGACCTGGTGCACGCGCCCGCGCTCAACCATGCGGTCGACGCGTTTGGCGGCGTGCTCGCCGACGAGTGTGGCGCGTTGCTGCAGGAGTTCTTCAGGCGCCGTCGCGGCTGACTGGACTGGCCGGGTCCGGCAGCAGCCGGTGCAGGCGGTCGACGTAGTCGCGCACCAGCTCGACAAAGCGTGCCGCTTCCCAGCCGCGTGCGTAGCCGCGCTTGGTGCGGCTGTAGTAACGCTCCTGCCCGAGCAGCGCGAGGTAGGGTTTGACCGCGTTCCAGGAGTTCGGGTCCTTGCCGTCGGACTCGGCGAGCACGCGCGCGTCCTCGAGGTGTCCGTAGCCGATGTTGTAGGCGGCGAGCGCGAACCAGGTGCGGTCCGGCTCCGGCACGTGCTCCGGAATGGTGTTGCGCATCGCGCGCAGGTAGAGCGCGCCGCCGCGGATGCTCTGCTCGACGTCGGCGCGGTCGGTGACCCCGAGGGCGGTCGCGGTCTCGGCGGTCAGCATCATGATGCCGCGCACCCCGGTCGGCGAGACCGCCTGCGGGTCCCACTGGGATTCCTGGTAGCCGATTGCGGCCAGCACGCGCCAGTCTTCGGCGAACTCGCCTGCGACCCGCTCGAACAACGGGCGCAGCGCCGGCAGCCGGTCGCGCACCTGCTCGATGAGCTCGGCGTCGCGCTGCGCGTCGAGCGGCGCGGCACGGTCGTAGTAGCGCGCGATCAGCAGCGGCATTTCCGTCTGGATCGCGCTCAGATAGCGGTTCGCGGCGGCCACCAGCGACGGATCGCCGGCCGGCACCGCCCAGGCGAGCTGCTCGGGCGGCCCGAGGATGAATGCCGCGCGCAGCTCCGGGTGGGTGGCACGGCTCAACAAGAACTCGTTGGCATCGGCGACGGTTGCATCGAGCGAGCGGTCGGCGACGCGGTCGAGCAGCTCGGCGGTGCCGACGCCGCCGAGCACGCTGAAGCTGAGCGCGGGCACGCGGCCGCGCGCGCCGGCAAGCGCCGCCGCGTGCGGGCTGTCGGCGGTGACCGTGATGCGGCTGCCGGCGAGATCCTCGAGGCGCGTGGGGCGCGGATGGTCGCGGTGGTAGATCAGGTACAGCTCGGTGCGCTGGTAGGGGGCCGAATAGCGCAGCTGGCCGCCGCCCGCAGCGCCGATCGCGAGGCCCGCGGCGCCCACGTGCGCGCGCCCGCTGCCGACTTCGTCGAGCACCGCGGCCGCGGAGCCGAACACCAGGAATCTCGCCTTGACGCCGAGCGCGGCGGCGAAGCGCGAGGCGAGCTCGAATTCGGGTCCTTCCGGCCCCGCCGCGCCGAGGTAGTAGGAGGTCGGACCGAGGCGCGTCGCGACCAGCAGCTCGCCGCCTAAGCGCGCCTGTTCGAGCACGCCTGGCCGCGCGCTGCAGGTGCCGATGAACCCCGCGATGCCGAGCGCGAGCGCAATGCGCAGCGGCACGGGCTCGCGGCCGCCACCCGGAAGGCCC
>JBGOTT010000333.1:0-4689 GCA_041476585.1 Gammaproteobacteria bacterium
ACCAGCGCAAGGCCAAGACCGCCGCCGACCGCGGCGCCGTGGACCGCCGCCACGATCGGCTTGCGGGTGCGGAACAGGCGCGTCGCTTCCTTGTAGAGATGTCTCCCGTGGCCCTCCGTCGCCGCGCCGGTCGCCGGGCGGTTGGCAAAATCCGCACCGGCGCAGAACGCCTTGCCCTCGGCGGCGAGCACGATCGCGCGGCACTGCGGGTCGCGGTCGAAGGATTCGAAGGCGGCGGCGATTTCAGCGATCAGCGGTTTGTCGAAGAAATTATTCGGCGGCCGGCGTATCTCTACCGTGGCGACGTGGCCGACCCTGACGACGGCGATTTCGCGATGCGTGGGGATGCTCATGCCTTCACCACATCGCATCGGGCAGGATCTCGGCGTTGTGCTGCCCGAGGCCGGGTGCCGGCCGGCGGACCGGCGGGCGTTCGCCGTCGAAGGAAAGCGGCATGCGCACGAACTCGCCCAGTCCGGGCGCGCAGTGCAGCATTTCGACCGCCGCCGTCTGCGGCTCCTTCGCAACCTCGGCCAGCGTGTTGATCGGCGCGCAGGGGACGCCCGCGGCTTCCAGGCATTCGATCCATTCCGCGCGGCCGCGCGTGCGCATCAGCGCTTCGATCCGGGGCATCAATTCCTCCTGGTGGTCGAGCCGCGATGCGTTGGTCTTGTAGCGCGGGTCGGCGTTCCACTCCGGACGACCGGCTGCGGCGGCAAACTTCGCGAACAGCCGGTCATTGGCCGCGGCGACGACGATTTCACCGTCTTTGGTTTCGAAGGCGCGGAAAATGATGATGCGCGCAGAGCCGCTGCGGTGGCGCGTCGGCAGCGTGCCGGTCGTCTTGTAGTTGCCCAGGCTGATGCTGAGCCAGGCCAGCGCGGTCTCGAACAGCGACGCATCGACCACGCAACCCTTGCCTGTGATCTGGCGCCGGTAAAGCGCCGCGATGCACCCGAGCGCGGTCCACATGCCGGTTCCCATGTCGAGCACCTGCAGCCCGACGCGCGACGGCGGGCCCTCGGGCGCGCCGTTGACGCTGAACATTCCCGAAAACGCCTGGATGATCGGCTCGTAGCCCGGTTGCATCTTCATCGGTCCCTTGCTGCCATAGGCCCACAGCGAACAATAGATCAGGCGCGGATTGCTTGCGCTCAGGCTTTGCGCATCCAGGCCGAGTTCTTCCATCACCCCCGGCCGCAGGTTCTGCACCAGCACGTCGCACTCGGCGACGTAGCCCTTCAACCAGGCGACGGCCGCGGGATCTCTAAGGTCGACCGTTACGCCGCGCTTGTTGTAATTCACGGCGTGGAACAGGTGCGATGCGTCCGCGGTCAGCGGCGGGCCCCAGACGCGCGCGTCGTCGCCGCCCTCCGGGCGCTCAACTTTCACCACGTCGGCGCCCAGGCTCGCAAGGATCTCCGCCGCGAACGGCCCGGAGATGTTCTGCGCGATTTCGACCACTTTGATTCCACTCAACGGCAGCATCACGGTCATCCTTTCGCAGCTTCAGCGCAAGCCGAGCACCCTGCGCGCAACCACCCAGCGGTGAATCTCATCGGGCCCTTCGTAGACGCGCATGGTGCGCACTTTGCTCGCCATCAGTTGCAGCGGCATTTCCTTGGTCATGCCCATCGCGCCGAACGCCTGCATCGCGTGGTCGATGACCTCCCAGGCCATGTCGGTGGCGAACACCTTGATCATCGATATCTCGGTGCGCACGTCGCGCCGCTGGTCGAGCTTCCACGCCGCGTCGTAGGCCATGAGCCGGCAGGCATGGATGCGCGTCGCGGCGTCTGCGACCCACCACTGGATCGTCTGGCGTTCCGCGAGCGCCGTGCCGAAGGTCACGCGCAGGCGCGCGTGCTCGCAAAGCATGTCAAGCGCGCGCTGCGCGCTGCCGATGCACCAGCACGCCATGTAAAGGCGCCGCGTCGACAGCCGCAGCTGCATCGGCGCAAAACCCTCGCCCTCCCTGCCGAGCAGTTTCGATTCCGGCACGCGGCAATCCTCGAACGCAACCTCGTAGGTGTACTGGCCGCCGATCATCGGGATCCTGCGCAGCACGTTGAAGCCGGGCGTGCCCTTGTCGACGAGGAACGCGGAGATCCCTCCGCGCGCGCGCTTTTGCCTGTCGGTGAGCGCCATCACGATGGTGAAGTCCGCATGCTCGGCCCGGCTGATCCAGATCTTGCGGCCGTTCAGCACCCAGTCGCCGCCGTCCCTGACCGCGCGCGTCGACATTCCGGCCGGGTCGGCCCCGGCGCCGGGTTCGGAAATCGCGATTGCCGAAGTGGTCTCGCCGCGCGCATAGGGATCGAGATACCGGCTGCGCTGCTCCGCATTGGCCGTCACCATCAGCATGCGCAGGTTGGGCGAGTCGGGCGGAAAGATATAGGGGGTGATGGTTTTCCCCATTTCCTCGTGCACGCCGACCAATGCCAGCTCCGGCAGGTCCGCGCCGCCGAATTCCGGCGGCGCATCCAGCCCCCACAGCCCGAGTTCGCGCGACTTCCGGTCGATCACCGCCTGCTCGTCCTTGCTCAAGGTCGCGCCCTGGCCTGAAGCTTCGCGCTCGAGCACGGCGCGTTCGAGCGGGATCAGCTCCTCGCGCACGAAGCGCGCGGCCAGGTCCTTCAGCATCTTGTGCTCGTCGCTGAGCTCGAAATCCATGCGCTGTCCCGCAGGAGGTTTGCCCGGGACGACAGCTTATCTCGATGCGGCCCGCCGCGGGGCGCATCGAGCGAAACGCCGGTCGCTCAGGCCCAGGTCGCGCGTTTGCGCGCGCCTTCTTCCTCGTAGACCGCTTCCCAGTCGATGTGCGGGTCGGGTTCGCGCTCCAGCGCGCGCTCGATGTCCCTGATGTGGTGGCGCTCCTCGCCCAACATGGCCGTTGCGACCATGCGCACCGCCGGATCCTGGGTCTCGTTGGCCACGTTGCGGTAGAAGCTGATCGCGCGGCGCTCGGCGGCGAGCGCAAGCTTCAGCGCGTCGCGCGTGCTCTGCGGCATCAGCGGAAACGCGTTCTCCAGAGTCCCGGGCAGCGAGGTGAACAGCCATGCGTACTGCCAGGGCGAGAGCTCGGGCAGCGCAAAATGCGCGGTTTCCTTCTCCAACGCGCACAGGTGCTGCCTTTCGATCTTCTCGAGCTTCTCGAACAGCTCGGCCACGTGGTCCTCGCCCAGGTCGCGCATCCATTGCGAAAATTCGCGGTAGCGCACCACGGCCTCGCGCTCGATCGCGATCGCGTGCGCGTAAAGCTCCGGCAGGTTGGCGACGTTCAGCATGGCACTAGGCACCTCGACTGCGAGAAATTGTGCTCGCATTCTGAAGAGCGATGGTGACAGTTTGTTGACCGAGGGAGTGATCTCCTTGCATGCCGCACTGCGGCATCGGCGCTACGACGCAAAAAAAATCCCGGCCGAGGCCGGGCTTTTCAGCATAGGGCTTGAGGTCAGTCGCGCTCTTCTTGGCTTTCCCCTTGGCCCTGCCTTTTTATGCGCCTCGCGGCGCGGATTGCATCGATTCCACCCCTTTCAACGCGTTTGCCGCAAATCGGAGGACAAGCCCGCCGCATCCCAGTCGATCGCCGGGTCGGGCTCAAGTTCGAGCTGTTGCTCGATGTCCGCGATGTGCTGGCACTCCTCGATCGCCATCGAGGAGGCGAGCGTGCGCACCGCCCGGTCCTCGGCCTCGGCCGCCACGCAATCGAAAAAGCGCTTCGCGCGATGCTCCGCGGCAAGCGCGAACGACAGCGCGTCGCGCGTGTTCTGCGGCATCAGCGGAAACGCCTGGTCGATCGAATCGGGCAGCGAGGTGAACAGCCACGCGTACTGCCAAGGCGAAAGCTCCGGCAACTGCATGCCGTCGGTTTCCTGCTCGAGGCGCCTCAGGTGCTCCGCCTCTTCCGCCTGCAGGTGTTCGAACAGTGCGGCGACGTGGTCGATTCCCAGATCGTGCATCCACTGAGCGAACTCGCGGTACCGGACCGCGGCTTCGCGCTCTACGGCAAGCGCATGCGCATAGAGTTCAGGGACGCTCTGCATGGCTGGACGCATGGCGTATCCCCTTGTTGGCTTCTGATTCTAGTTTTTACTCTTTTTTGCACGTCCGGAGTAACCGTTTTGTTGATACTCGTCCCTAAATTCTCTGATTCCACACTGCGGCAAAACGGGCTTGGCCCGGTGCCGACAGCCTCCCCGATCCCCGGCGCCGGAGCGCTCGAACCGTTAGCGTAAAATTCCATTTTTAATGAACCGGTTACAGACCCCCCGTGTCCACCCCCGCCCGCAAACCGGCGAAGAACGAGCCTTCCGCCTCCAACTTCATCCGCCAGATCGTCGAGGCGGACCTCGCGTCGAAGAAGCACGCGAAAATCCGCACCCGTTTTCCCCCCGAGCCGAACGGCTACCTGCACTTCGGCCACGCCAAGAGCATCTGCCTCAACTTCGGCCTCGCCGAGGCCTATGGCGGCGCCTGCAACCTGAGGTTCGACGACACCAATCCGGAGAAGGAAGAGCAGGAGTACGTCGATTCGATCATCGACGCGGTGCAGTGGCTCGGATTCCACTGGGGCTCGAACCTGCACTTCGCCAGCGACTACTTCGATTTCATGTACAAGTGCGCCGAGTACCTGATTGCATCCGGCCACGCGTACGTGGACAGCCAGAGCGCCGAGGAAATGCGCGC
>JBGOTT010000334.1:0-4678 GCA_041476585.1 Gammaproteobacteria bacterium
CAGGACTACGACATTTGCATCGGCTGCGCATACTGCGCGGTCGCCTGCCCGTATCAGGCGCGCACCATCGCCCACGACCAGCTCTGGTATTACGGCCGCGAGACCAAGCAGGAGCAGGCGGTGAAGCACGAAGAACGTCTGGGCGTGGCGCAGAAATGCACGTTCTGCAAGGACCGTGTCGACGCTGGGCTCGCCCGCGGCCTGACGCCAGGCGTCGATCCGGAAGCGACGCCGGCGTGTTCGGCCGCCTGCATCGCGCAGGCGATCCAGTTCGGTGATTTCAAAAACCCGCAGAGCAATGTCTCGATGCTGGTGCGCGACAATCCGCATTTCCAGCTTAACGCCGAGCTCGGCACCGATCCGCAGATCAAGTATCTCTATACCACGCCGGCGGTGCCCGGGCGCGCGGCGGGGGCGGCCGAGGCGGACCAAGAGCGCCTGAGCGATCCGTCCAATCCGCTGGTCGGTCAACTGCAGACCTTCTGGGACTGGCGCGCGGCGATGAACTGGATTTTCGGCGGCATCAGCTCAGGCACGGCAGTGGCGGCGTGGCTCGCCTCGCTCACGGGCATCGTGCCTGCGGACAGGGTGCCGGCTGCCCACCTCGGATCGGCGGTGCTGATGGCCATGGGGCTTTCCTTCGTGTTCCTGAAAATCGGCAGGAAGCTCCGCTTCTGGCGCGCCGTATCGCGACCGCAGACGAGCTGGATGACGCGCGAGATCTACGCGGTCGCAGTGTTCTATCCGGCAGTGCTCGCCAACCTCATCTGGCCGGGAGCGGGTATTTCGATGCTGGTCGGCATTTTCGCGATCGTGTTCCTTTTCTGTCAGGCGAAAATCCTGCACCTCGCACGTGGCATCTCGGCCTGGCGGGTGGCGCTCGTTCCCTGGATGATCGTCGCATCCGGCCTGCTCGAAGGCCTCGGCCTGTTGACGCTGATGCTGCTGTGGATAAAAGGCTTCGGCACGCTTTCGCCGTCGCTCGCGCTTGCGGGGCTTGTGCTCGTCGCGCTGAACGCCGGACTGTGGGCCGCCTACAGGGCGCGCGCCGCAAAAAATGGCATCGTGCCGCTTTCGCGCCGCCTGATCGACAAGATCAGCCTGCCGCTCCACGTCGCGGGGCATGCGTTCCCGGCAGTCATGTTCGTTCTCGCACTCGCGAGCCCGGATATCGCCCGCGTCTGCCTCGGCGCCGGCAGCATCGCAGCGCTTGCTGGCGGCGCATTCTGGAAGTTCATGCTCATCGTGCGCGGCGGATACCAGCAGGGCTTTTCCCTGCCGATGCTGCCGCAGCGCGGCTCCGGCACCCGCGCCGCGCCCGCCCGGGCCTGATGCATGATGTGGTCCAATCCGGCGGATCTGATCTTGATTGCTACTGTATCCTTGTAAACGACATCACGAGGCGCAGGCGAGGGTCATTCCAATTCCATCCTGCCAGATGGCTGCCAGGTTGCACAAAAAGCAAGACTTAAAATGAGTACTTCGGCCGACCACTCAACTCCTGGGAGCAGCTCGCCGCGTGGGGCCGGGCGCTACGTGATCGGACAATAAACGAGATCATGAGTGAACTCGCCAAAGTGCTGGGCGGCCGGCCGCGCCGGTTCTACGGTTGGGGCTACACCGATGAAAACGTGTCTACCGAGGAACTCGCGCGCGTCGTCGCGATGTTCGCCAAGCGCTTCGGGGTTTCCGGGTTTGACGTCACGCCGTCACCTCAGGTGAGCGAGTTTGGCGTGCGAGCCCCGCGCATCGAGCCGCCCGCAGCGCTCGCGGCGATTTGCACCGGCAACCCGGAAGTGCGTCTCGCGCACAGCTACGGCAAGGCGTGGCTGGATTCGGCGCGTATGTTCAGGCGCCACTGCCCCAACCCGCCAGACGTGGTTGCGTACCCGAGCGACGAATCCGACATCGCCGACTTATTTGACTGGTGCACGCGCGCAGGCGCAATTTGCATTCCCTATGGCGGCGGCTCTTCGGTGGTTTCGGGCATCGAGCCGCCCGACACCGAGCGACCGGTAGTCACGCTCGACCTTGGTAACCTCAACCGGGTACTCGAGGTGGACAAAACCTCGCAAGCCGCCCGCATCCAGGCGGGCGCGCTGGGACCGCAGCTCGAGGCACAACTCAAACCCCACGGCCTGACGCTCAGGCACTTCACGCAGTCGTTCGAGATCTCTTCGCTCGGAGGCTGGATCGCGACGCGCGCGGGCGGCCACTTCGCGACCCTCTACACGCACATCGACGACCTGGTTGAATCGCTGCGCGTGGTGACACCCGCGGGCACGCTCAACACGCGGCGGCTGCCCGGCTCCGGTGCGGGCCCCTCGCCGGACCGGATGTTCATTGGCTCGGAGGGCATCCTGGGTGTGATCACGGAGGCGTGGATGCGCCTGCGCAAGCGCCCGAGCTTTCGCGCTTCGACCACGGTGCGCTTCAGGGACTTTTATACGGGCGCGGATGCGGTCCGCGCGCTCGCTCAGTCGGGGCTTTATCCTGCGAACTGCCGACTACTCGAGGCTAAGGAGGCGGCGTACTCGCCCGATAGCCCCGCCGAAGGCGCTTTGCTGGTGCTTACTTTCGAGTCAGCAGACCACCCGCTCGATGCGTGGATGACGCGCGCCCTCGAGCTCTGCGCCGACCACGGTGGCGAATGGGACCCCGCAGCGCTCGAGTCGGACGGCTCGCAGCGCGCCGGAGCCGCGGGCGAATGGCGCGACAAGTTCATCCGTATGCCCTACTTCCAGGAGCACCTCACCGCGCGCGGCATCATCGCCACCACCGTCGAGTCGGCGATCACCTGGGACCGCTTCCGCGACTTCCACGCCGAGGTGATGCGCCGGACGTTGGACGCGGCCGGACGCATCTTTAAGTACCCGTCCACCTTCACCTGCCGTTTCACGCACGTCTATCCGGACGGCCCGGCACCGTACTTCACCTTCCACGCGCTTGCCGAAAAGAACACGATGCTCGAGCAGTATCACGAGGTAAAGGAGGTGATGCTTTCGGCGCTGGTCGAGCTAGGTGGCACAATCACTCACCATCACGCCGTCGGGCGCTATCACCGGCCTTGGTACGACCGGCAGCGACCCGAGCTCTTCGCGCAGGCGCTCCGGGCGGCGAAACGAGTGTTCGATTCGAATGGGATACTCAACCCGGGCGTGCTGATTGATCCTTGATTTGAGCTGCAGGCTCTTTTAGGTCCAGTTGCTGGGAGAGAATTGTTGGGTCCTCGATCAGCGCGATGAAAGGGCTTTGTGAATGGCAAGGCTAGGGTCGCGCGGACGGCGGCGGCGCTCAACGCTCCCGGAGGATTTCCGCGATGAAGGAATCCCCGTATTCCTCGAGCTTCTTCTGCCCCACGCCGTGCACGTCGAGGAACTCGTCGCGCGTCCGCGGCTTCCGGGCGGCCATATCCTGCAGCGCCCGGTCGCTGAAGACCACGAACGCCGGCACTTTCCGCTCGTCCGCGAGCTTCTTCCGCAGCGCGCGCAGCCGCTCGAACAGCCCCGGGTCCGGGATCGCCTCGGTCGGCTCCGGCGCTTCGCGCTCCGGCTCGTAAGGCTCCGCTTCGAAATCCTCCCGCGGCCGCGACGCCCCCTCGAGCGCCGGGCGCTTCTTCTTCCGGTCCTTCTTCCCCGGCGCCCCGGCGGCCGGGCGCGCGTCCCCGACGATGTCGCGCTTGAGGCAGCTCCCGCAGGACTCGCCGCAGGCCGCGATGACTTCCGCGAAATGGCCGGTGAGACGGCGCCAGAGGCAGGCGGGGCCGTCGGCGAGATCGAACATGCGGCGCACGGCGCGGCGCTGCTGGTCGGCGACCTCGGGGTCCTGGACCTCGGAGTTCTCGACGAGGCGGTCGAGCGACATGACGTCGGCCCACGAGTAGAAAAGCACGCAGTCGGCGGGAGCGCCGTCGCGCCCGGCGCGGCCGATCTCCTGGTAGTACCCCTCGATCGAGCGCGGCATGTCGCGGTGGAGGACGAAGCGGACGTTGGATTTGTCGATCCCCATGCCGAAGGCGATCGTCGCGCAGACGACGTCGAGGTCGTCTCGGCTGAACTTGTCCTGGGCCTTCGCGCGCTGCTCCGGCGTCATCCCCGCGTGGTACGCCGCCGCGCGGACGCCCTTCCCCTCGAGGAACCCCGCCGTCGCCTCGGCCGCCTTGCGCGACAGGCAGTAGACGATCCCGGACTCGCCGCGGCGCGCGCGGACAAGGCGGAGGATCATGTCGCGCACGCCGTCACCCTGTCCTTTTTTCACGGCGAACAGGTGGAGATTGGGGCGGAAGAACGAGCCGCGGACCTCGAGCGGATCCTGCAGGGCGAGCTGCTCGATGATGTCGTTCTTCACGCGCGGCGTCGCGGTGGCGGTCAGGGCGAGGACGGGGATTCCCATGAAGCGCTGCTTCAATCCGGCGAGGTTGCGGTACGACGGACGGAAGTCGTGTCCCCATTCGCTGATGCAGTGCGCCTCGTCCACCGCGATCAGTTTGAGCTCCAGCGATTCCAGCAACCGCCCGACCGAAGCGTCGATTCCCTCGGGCGCGGCGTAGAGCATCTCGAACTCCCCCGCCCGCAACCGCGCCTCGCGCCGCGACCGCTCCTGCGGATCGAGAGACGAGTTCAGGAACGTCGCGCGGATCCCGACTTCGCCCATCGCGTCGACCTGGTCCTTCATCACC
>JBGOTT010000335.1:0-4666 GCA_041476585.1 Gammaproteobacteria bacterium
CACCGATTCAGCGCAATCGAGCCGCAACCTGCTGTTGAGCAGCAAGGCGCGCGTCGACACCAAACCGCAACTCGAAATCTTCGCCGACGACGTCAAGTGCGCGCACGGCGCGACCGTCGGCCAGCTCGACGGCGAGGAAGTGTTTTATCTGAGGAGCCGCGGGCTGTCCGATGCCGCGGCGCGCAATCTGCTGACCTACGCGTTCGGCGCCGAAATCATCGACCGCATACCCGTCGCATCGCTCAAGCACCGCCTCGAGCAGAGGGTGCTGGAACAAACCAACCGCTGACCATGACCGCAATCCAGACCGCATTGAAGTCCCGCCAGGGAACAGGGTTCGACGTCGAACGTATCCGTGCCGATTTCCCTATCCTCAACCTCAAGGTCGGCGGCAAACCGCTGGTGTATCTCGATAACGCGGCCTCCAGCCAGATGCCGCAGCCGGTGATTGACCGCCTGGTGCGCTATCAGACGTCGCAGCACGCGAATATCCACCGCGGGGTGCATTACCTGTCCGAGACCGCGACCCGCGAGTATGAAGAGGCACGGCGCAAGCTCGCGCATTTCATCAACGCGCGCGAAGAGCGGGAAGTGATTTTCACCAGCGGTACCACCGAAGCGATCAACCTGGTTATGCATGGCCATGGCCGCAAGTTCATCGGCGCCGGCGATGAGATCATCCTGACGACGCTCGAGCACCATTCGAACATCGTGCCATGGCAGATGTTGTGCGAAGAGAAGGGCGCGAAAATCCGCGTCGTGCCGATCAACGATGCGGGCGAACTCTTAATCGACGAATACGAGAAGCTCTTCAACGAGCGCACCAAATTCGTCGGCGTGATGCACGTGTCGAACGCGCTTGGCACGATCAACCCGATCAAATCGATGATCGAGTTCGCGCACGCGCGCGGCGTGCCGGTGCTGATCGACGGCGCGCAGGCGGCGCCGCATCTGCAAGTCGACGTGCAGGACCTCGACTGCGATTTTTATGCGTTCTCGGGCCACAAGCTGTGCGGCCCGACCGGCATCGGCATCCTCTACGGCAAGGCTGCGCTGCTCGAGCGCATGCAGCCCTTCAAGGGCGGCGGCGACATGATCCTGTCGGTCACGTTCGAGAAAACCACCTACAACACGATTCCGTACAAGTTCGAGGCCGGCACGCCGCCGATTGCCGCGGCGATCGGGCTGGGCGCCGCGGTCGATTACCTGTCGGGGATCGGCATGCACGCGATCGCCGCGCACGAGCTTGACCTGCTCAACCATGCGACTGCGCAACTGAGCCGCATGCCGGGCGTGCGCGTCATCGGCACCGCCGGCGAGAAGGCCGCGGTGCTGTCGTTCATGGTCGACGGCGTGCATCCGCACGACGTCGGCACGCTGCTCAATCAGGACGGCGTCGCAATCCGTACCGGACACCACTGCGCGCAGCCGGTGATGCAGCGCTTCAAGCTGCCGGCGACCTCGCGCGCCTCGTTCGCGTTCTACAACACCACGGCCGAGGTCGATGCGCTCGTCGCAGGCATCCGCAGCGTGCAGAAGGTTTTCTCATGATGGCCGACCCGAAATCGCTTTATCAGGAGGTCATCCTCGACCACAACCGGAAGCCGCGCAATTACGGCACGCTGGCGCACGCAAGCCACAAAGCGGAGGGCCACAATCCGTTGTGCGGCGATCACCTCAGTCTCACGATGAATCTTGACGGCGACCGCATCGACGGCATCGCGTTTCACGGCGAGTCATGCGCGATCTGCAAGGCGTCGGCGTCGATGATGACGGCAACGGTCAAGGGCAAAACGCGCGCGGATGCCGAAACGCTGATCCGGGAATTCCGCGACATGGCGACCGGCAAGCTCGATCTCACCGGCCAACCGCATCATCTCGGGCGGCTCACGGTGTTTGCCGGCGTGCGCGACCTGCCGACGCGCGTCAAATGCGCGATCCTGCCGTGGCATACGCTGCATGCGGCGTTCAACTCGGTGGTGAGCGCCTCGACCGAATCCGAAGACGACCCGATGCACGCGCCGATCGGCGATGCCTGAGCAAAAGCCGCCATGCCGAAGATCGCCGAAATCGAAGACACGCCGAATCCCAACGCGAAGAAGTTCATTCTCAAGGAGCCGCTGACCTGGGGCATCACACGCTCGTACGATGACGCGGCGCAGGCCATGGGCGACCCGCTCGCCTCGGTGTTGTTCGACATCGAGCATGTGACCAACGTGTTCTACGTCGATCACTGGATCACGGTCACGCAGGACGGCCGCGCCGACTGGCAGGAACTGATGCGCAAGCTCGCCGATCCGATCCGCGCCGCGCCGGCGGCAAGCGAGCAATCCGCACAACTCGCATCCGCCGCGGCCGCCGGCGCGATCGCCGATTTGAGTTCCGAAGACCGGGACCGGCTCGACAGGATCAACAATTTGCTCGACGAGCAGATTCGCCCTTACCTGCAAGGCGATGGCGGCGATCTTCACGTGCTCCGGCTGGAGGGCAATACGCTGACCGTGCATTACCAGGGCGCGTGCGGCAGCTGCCCGAGTTCGCTGTCGGGCACGCTTTCCGGCATAGAGTATCTGGTGAAATCGATAGAGCCTGATGTCGAAGTGGTGGCTGTCTGAGGGCAGGCCCGAAGCAAGATGCGGCTTGACAGGGCGGCGGGGTATTTGAAAGACTGCGTCAAACAAGAACCACCCCGTAGCGAACCCCACAGGAGGATTCCATGCGTAGATCAGGACTTCGTATTCGCGCACTCGTCGCGGCCTTTGCCGCCGCCGGCCTGTCCACGGCGGCCCTCGGCCAGGCCAAGGACGTCACGATCGGCGTGATCTACGACTACACCGGCCCGTTCGCGGCGGGCGGCTCTCAGGCCGCCGGCATCGGCAACAAGATCGCCGTCGACATGGTCAACGAGCGCGGCGGCGTCGAGGGACGCAAGATCAAGGCGATCTACGCCGACGCCCAGTCCAAGACCGAGGTCGCGATCAACGAGATGACGCGCCTGCTCGACCAGGAGAAGGTCGACATGATCATGGGCGTGTTCTCAAGCGCGCAATGCGTGCCGATGGCGCAGAAGGCCGACTCGTCGAAGCAGTTCATGTGGGCCAACGTCTGCGTGGCGTCCGCGGTGTTCAAGGACAAGAAGCTGCAGTACGTGTTTCGCCCGCAGGTGCATTCCGACCAGTTCGGGCAGGCCTCGTGCACCTTCCTCAACGAGAATGCCAAGGGCAAGCTGAAGAAGGACCCCAAGGACCTCAAGGTTGCGATCATCTATGAGGACGGTCCTTACGGTGCCGGCGTCGCTGCGGGCAACGACGAGCAGTGCAGGAAGTACGGCATGCAGGTGGTGTTGAAGGAAGGCTATGCCGCCACCGCGCCCGATCTTTCGTCGCTGGTCACGAAGCTGCGCCGCGCGCGCGCCGACGTGATCCTGCACACCGGCTACAACCCGGACATCACGCTGTTCTGGCGCCAGTCGCGCGAGCAGGGCCTGAAGTGGGCGGCATTGATCGGCCACGGCGCGGGCTACGGCCAGTTCGACAAGCTGAAGGAAGCCTTCGGCAAGGACGCCGAGTACATATTCAACGTCGATCCAGTCGCCGCGCAGCTGCTCGATCCGAAGTCGCTTGCGCCGGGCGTGGGCGCGCTGACGCAGGAGATGGTCAAGCGCTACAAGGCCGAGACCAAGGCCGACCAGGTGCCGCCGCACGTCTCGATGGGCTTCAACCAGACCTGGATCTTCCTCACCGACGTGCTGCCGCGCGCGATCAAGAAGTACGGCGGCACCGATCCCGAGGCGCTCAGGAAGGCCGCGCTCGACACCGACATCCCCGAAGGCGGCACCATCCAGGGCTACGGCGTTAAGTTTTTCCCACCGGGCAATCCGATGTCGGGCCAGAACGAGCGCTCCTCGCCGGTGGTGATGCAATACATCGGCGGCGAGACCAAGATCGCGTGGCCGAGCAAGCTGCGCACCGTGGACCCGGTGCTGCCCTTGCCGAAGTCGAACGCCTACTCGAACCAGTAATGCGATGACCGCGAGCCTTCGCCGCACGGGCGGCGGGGGTTCTTCATGTCCCGTCACCTGCTCAGCGTCCGCGGCCTGACGAAGTCCTTCGGCGGCTTCATCGCCGTCAACCGGGTTTCGTTTGAGCTGGCCGAGGGCGAGATCCTCGGTCTGATCGGGCCGAACGGCTCGGGCAAGAGCACCACCTTCAACCTGATTGCCGGTGCGCTCGCGCCGACCTCGGGCTCGATCCGGCTGCGCGAGCGCGAGATCGGCGGCCTGTACGCAAACCGCGTCGCGCACATGGGTGTCGGCCGCACGTTTCAGATTCCACGGCCGTTCCGCAAGCTGTCGCTGCTCGAGAACGTCGCGCTTGCGGCGTTCTACGGGCAGGAGCAACAGCCGGGCCGCGAGCGCGCCTACGCGCAGGCGCGCGAAGCCCTCGAACTGGTGAACCTGCCCTCGGAGCCACTGGCGCGCGTCGGCGGCCTGGGCGCCGCAGGGTTGAAAAAACTGGAACTTGCGCGCGCGCTCGCGACCCAGCCGCAGCTGCTGCTGGCCGACGAATCGCTCGGCGGCCTGGATGAAACCGAGATGAACCAGGCAGCGGACATGCTTTCGGGCATCCGCGACAAACGCGGCATCACCATCATCTGGGTCGAGCAC
>JBGOTT010000336.1:0-4657 GCA_041476585.1 Gammaproteobacteria bacterium
AAGGGGATCACCGGCGCCGGCAACATCGACACCGCGGATGTCGCCGCGCACCTGCCGAAATTGCGCGCGGCTTCGGACCTGCCGATCGGGGTGGGATTCGGGATCCGCGATGCGGAGTCCGCGCGTCGCATCGGCGCGATTGCCGATGCCGTGGTGATCGGCAGCCGCATCATCCAGGAAATCGAAAATGCCGGGCCGGCGCGCGCGGTCGCGCAGGTCAAGGCGTTTCTCGCCACCGTGCGCGCCGCGCTCGATTCGCTGCCCGCAAAGGTGACTGCATGAGCTGGCTGCAAAAGCTTCTCCCGCCGAAGATCCAGCGTGGTTCCGGGCCGAGAAAAACGGTCCCCGAGGGGCTCTGGACCAAGTGCCCGGCCTGCGACGCGGTGCTCTACAGCACCGACCTGGAGAAAAACCAGAGCGTGTGCCCGAAGTGCAGCCACCATCAGCGCATCGGCGCGCGCTTGCGGCTCGATGCCCTGCTCGACGCCGACGGCCGCTACGAAATCGGCGCCGAGGTGCTGCCGGTCGACAGCCTCAAGTTCAGGGATTCGCGCAAGTATCCGGAGCGGCTCGCCGAGGCGCAGGAACAGACCGCCGAGACCGATGCGCTGGTGGTGATGCAGGGCGCAATCAAATCGATCGGCGTGGTGTGCGCGGTGTTCGAGTTCGAGTTCCTCGGCGGATCGATGGGGTCGGTGGTCGGCGAGCGCTTCGTGCGCGGCGTGCGAGTGTCGATCGAGCAGCAGCTGCCGCTGGTGTGCTTCACCTCGAGCGGGGGCGCGCGCATGCAGGAAGGGCTGTTCTCGCTGATGCAGATGGCCAAGACGACCGCCGCGCTCACCGAGCTCGCCGAGCGGCGCCTGCCGTTCATCTCGGTGCTGACCGACCCGACCATGGGCGGGGTCTCCGCGAGCTTCGCGATGCTCGGCGACGTGGTGATCGCCGAACCGAAGGCGCTGATCGGCTTCGCCGGTCCGCGGGTGATCGAGCAGACCGTGCGCCAGAAGCTTCCCGAGGGATTCCAGCACGCCGAGTTCCTGCTCGAGAAGGGCGCGATCGACATGATCGTGGACCGGCGCGCGCTGCGCGACAAGCTCGCGACCCTGTTCGCGTTGCTGCGTCGCCTCCCTTCCGATCCGCAGGCGTCTTAGGAACAGGGGAGCCTGACGGCGGCTCCCCCGTTACCCCCTCCCCCCGTTCTGATGTTCTGATGAATCAGCCCGCAACGCTTTCCGGCTGGCTCGAGTTCATCGAGCGCCAGCATCCGCAATCGATCGCGCTCGGCCTCGCGCGCGTGCGCGAGGTGCTCGCGCGTCTCGATCTGCCGCCGCTGCCGCCGGCGATCACGGTGGGCGGGACCAACGGCAAGGGCTCGACCTGCGCGATGCTCGAGGCGATCCTCGGCGCGGCCGGCTATCGCGTCGGCTGCTACGTTTCGCCGCACCTGCTGCGTTACAACGAGCGCGTGCGCGTCTGCGGCCGGGAAGCGGGCGATGCGGCGCTTTGCGATGCGTTCGCCGCGGTCGAAGGCGCGCGACGCGGCGTCCCGCTCACCTATTTCGAGTTCGGCACGCTTGCCGCGCTGTGGCTGTTCGCGCGCGAACAGCTCGAAGCTCTGGTGCTCGAGGTCGGTCTGGGCGGCCGGCTCGACGCAGTGAACGCGGTCGACGCCGCCTGCGCGGTGATCACCAGCGTGGATATCGATCACGTCGAATATCTTGGCAGCACGCGCGAGGCGATAGGGCGCGAGAAGGCCGGGATCTTGCGCACCGGGCGCGCGGCGGTGCTCGCCGATCCGAGCCCCCCGCAATCGATCCTCGACGAGGCCCGGCGCATCGGCGCGCACCTGCTCGTGATCGGCGAGCAGTTCGGCTACACCACGTCGAACGCCGGCCAATGGAGCTATTGGGGTCCGGGCGGAAACCGCCACGGCCTCGCGTATCCGGCTCTGCGCGGCGCGATGCAACTCGCAAATGCGTCCGCGGCAATCGCCGCGCTCGATGCGCTGCGCGAAGCCCTGCCGGTCGCGGCCAGCGACATACGCCGCGGGCTCGCCGAGGCGTCGCTTCCTGCGCGATTCCAGGTGCTGCCGGGACGTCCCGCGGTGGTCCTCGATGCCGCCCACAACCCGCAGGCGGCGCGCGTACTGGCGCAGAATCTTTCGGCGAGCGGATACGCGCCGCGCACGCATGCCGTGTTCGGCATTCTTCGCGACAAGGATGCGGCCGGCGTGGTCGGCGCGCTCGCCAGGGACGTGACGGATTGGCACTTGGCGACGCTGTCGGGCTCACGCGGGCGCAGCGCTGCCGAACTCGCCGAGGTCGTCAGGCGGGTGGCGCCCGGGGCAAACATCGCCATGTACGCTGCACCGGCGCAAGCCTTTGCTGCCGCGCGAGACGCGGCGGCGGAGAATGATAAAATTGTCGTTTTCGGATCGTTCCTGACCGTCGCCGGGGTGCTAGAGCATCTCGGACGCGCCAAGCCGCCCAGCGATGCCTGAATCTCCCGATGTAAACGCGCTCAAGCGGCGCGGCCGCAGGCGCCTGGTCGGTGCGATCGCGCTGGTGCTGGTCGCGGTGATCGTGCTGCCGATGGTTTTCGATTCGGAGCCGAAACCGCCGGGGCCGCCGGTCAGCGTGCGTATCCCGGGCGAAGACGACAGCGACTTTTCGCCCAAGGTCACGCCGCGCGGCGAGCCGGTGGCGAAAGCGCCGGCCAAGCCCGCCGCCGCACCCGTGTCGCCGAAAGCGGCTCCGCCTGCACCGCAGCCCACGGTGGAGAAGCCCGCGGAGAACGCGCTCGCCGACGCCGGCTTCGTGATCGCGCTCGGCGCCTATGCCGATGAGAAGAACGTACGCGCGCTGATGTCGAAGCTGAAGTCGGAGAAGATCCCCGCGTACACCGAGCCTCTCGAAACGGCCAAGGGCCCGCGCACCCGCGTTCGTGCCGGGCCGTTCGCGACCGAAGAGGCGGCGGAAAAAGCCCGCGCCAGGTTACTGCGCATCGGCGTGCAGCCGGGCCCGGTGGCGCCCAAGGCTGGATGAATTGGCTCGATTACGCCGCGCTGGCCGTGCTCGGCGTGTCGTTGGTATGCAGCGCGCTGCGCGGAGCGGTGCGCGAGATCATGTCGCTCGCCGGCTGGGTGATGGCCTTCCTCGCTGCAAGCCTTTTCGCCGGTCCCCTTGCGCTCGCGCTTCCGGCGGCCGTTCCGGGCGAGCCGCTGCGCGTGCTGGTGGCTTACGTCGCGATCTTCATGGTGGTGCTGGTCATTTCCGGGCTGACCGGATTGCTGCTCGCGAAACTGGTCAAGGTGGCGGGGCTCGGGGCGGCCGACCGCCTGCTCGGCGCGCTGTTCGGGCTGGCGCGCGGGGCCGTGCTGGTGCTCGTCCTCGCGCTGATGGCGGGGCTCACCAGCGCTCCGCGCCAGCCGTTCTGGCGCGATTCGGTGGCCGGCGCGCCGCTCGCCGCGGTGGCGTCGGCCCTGAAACCGTGGCTGCCGGAAACTTTTGCCGGCCGGTTGCGTTATGATTAGCTTTACGTTGCGCGAGTAGGGGACATGTGCGGAATTCTCGGCATCGTCGCACGCTCACCGGTCAACCAGCTGCTCTATGACGGCTTGCTGCTGCTGCAGCACCGCGGCCAGGACGCCGCGGGCATCGTCACCAGCACGCACAAATCGCTGCACATGCAGAAGGGCAACGGCATGGTGCGCGACGTATTCCACACCCGCAACATGCGCTCGCTGCCCGGCAACATCGGCATCGCGCACTGCCGCTACCCGACCGCGGGATCGGCGTTCAATTCGGCCGAAGCGCAACCCTTCTACGTCAATTCGCCGTTCGGCATCGTGCTCGGCCACAACGGCAACCTGACCAATTCCGAGCGGTTGAAGGAGGAGATGTTCCGCACGGACCTGCGGCATATCAACACCAACTCGGACTCCGAAGTGCTGTTGAACGTGCTCGCGCACGAGTTGGAGCGCGCTCAGGTGAAGCTGCGCCTCGATCCGCCTACGATCTTCGCGGCGGTGGCGAACGTGCACAAGCGGGTGCGCGGCGCATACGCGGTGATCGCGATGATCGCGGGTCACGGCGTGCTCGCCTTCCGCGACCCCTACGGCATCCGCCCTGCGGTGATCGGTTACAACGAGACCGAGCAGGGCACCGAGTACATGGTGGCCTCCGAGAGCGTGGCGATCGAGGCGCTGGGCTTCCGCGTGCTGCGCGACGTGGGCCCCGGCGAGGCGGTGTTCATCGACGAGGACGGCAACTTCCACGCCCAGCAGTGCGCCGAGAAGGCGAGCCTCAATCCGTGCATCTTCGAGTACGTTTACCTGGCGCGCCCGGATTCGGTGATCGACGGCGTGTCGGTGTACGAAGCGCGGCTCAACATGGGCGATGCGCTCGCCGCGAAGATCCGCCGCCAGCACCCCGGCCTCGCGATCGACGTGGTGATCCCGATCCCCGATTCGAGCCGGCCCTCCGCACTTCAGCTCGCGCAAGGGTTGGGCGTTCCGTACCGCGAGGGTTTCGTCAAGAACCGCTACATCGGCCGCACCTTCATCATGTCCGGCCACGCCGTGCGCCGCAAGTCGGTGCGCGCGAAGTTGAATGCGATCAGCCTGGAGTTCCGCGGCAAGAACGTGCTGCTGGTGGAC
>JBGOTT010000337.1:0-4646 GCA_041476585.1 Gammaproteobacteria bacterium
CAAGGAAATCGGCGGCGAACGCGGAACGCTGTTCCTGAACGACGAGAAGACCGGCGAGCTGTTTTCGCGCGTCGCCCAGGGAAACACCAATCGCGAGATCCGCCTGCTCAATACCAGCGGCATCGCGGGCAACGTGTTCACGCAGGGCAAAGGGCTGATCATTCACGATGCTTATGCGGACCCGAGGTTCAACCGCTCGATCGACGAACAGACCGGCTACGTGACGCGCAGCATCCTGTGCGTGCCGATCCGCACCGTCAAGGGCGAGATGGTCGGCGTGGCCCAGGTGCTGAACAAGATGAAGGGCAAGTTCAACCGGGGCGACATGCGCCTGCTCGAGGAAATGAACACGCAGGGCGCGATCGCGCTGCAGACCGCCCAGTACATCGAGCGCATGAACGCGATCCGCAAGCAGGAACTGGAGTTCCTCGACATGGTGTCCGAGATGACCGCGGACATCAAGATCGGGTCGCTGCTGCAGAAAGTGATGAGCGAGGCGACGCGCATGCTCGACGCCGAGCGCTCCACGCTGTTTCTGCATGATGAACGGACCGGGGAGCTGTGGTCCCAGGTCGGGCAGGGGCTCGACAGCCTGCAGATCCGGCTTCCCAACCACCTCGGCATCGCCGGCGCGGTGTTCACCTCGGGCAAGTCGATCAACATCCCGTACGCCTACGCGGACCTTCGCTTCAATCCGGCGTTCGACAAGAAGACCGGCTTTTTCACGCGCTCGATTCTGTGCGTGCCGGTGGTGAACCAGCAGGGCAAGGTCATCGGGGTGACGCAGGTGCTCAACAAGCGCAGCGGCCCGTTCACGCTCGAGGACGAGCAGCGCCTCAAGGCGTTCACCGCGCAGGTCGCGATCGCGCTGGAGAACGCCAAGCTCTTCGCCGACGTCCAGGCGATGAAGAACTACAACGAGAACATGCTCGAGAGCATGACCAACGGCGTGATCACGCTGGACGTGGAAAAGAAGGTCGTGACCTGCAATGCCTCCGGGCTGCGCATACTGCGCAAGCAGTTCGCGGAAATCGTGCAATGCGCTGCGGCGGACCTGTTCCACGGCGGCAACGCCTGGGTGCTCGACAAGGTCTCGCGGGTGAGCGAGACGCAGGTGCTCGAATCGACCATGGACACGGCGCTGGAGATCGGCGGCGAGAAGGTGTCGATCAACCTGACCGTGCTGCCGCTTAAGGGCGTGGACCGCAAGTCGCTCGGTACCATGATCCTGATCGACGACATCAGCTCGGAGAAACGCATCAAGGCGACCATGTCGCGCTACATGGACGCGAACATTGCCGACCAGCTGCTCTCCACCGGCGCGGACCTGCTGGGCGGCCAGGCGATCACGGCGACGGTGCTGTTCTCCGATATCCGCGGTTTCACCGGCCTGACCGAAAACCTGGGCGCCGCGTCGACCGTCAGCCTGCTGAACGAGTACTTCACGCTGATGGTCGAGGTGATCCAGCATCACGGCGGAATGCTCGACAAGTTCATCGGCGACGCGATCATGGCCGGGTTCGGGGTCCCGGTGCCGCACGACGACGACGAGGACCGTGCCGTGCGCACCGCGATCAACATGATCGCGCAGCTCACGGAATGGAACGCCAAGCGGGTGCTGGAGGGCAAGCTGCCGGTCAACATCGGCATCGGCCTCAATACCGACAGCCTGATCGCCGGCAACATCGGTTCGCTGAAGCGGATGGATTTCACCATGATCGGCGACGGCGTGAACCTCGCCTCCCGGCTCGAGTCGGCGTGCAAGCAGTACGGCACGCAAATCCTGGTTTCGGAAAACACCTTCAAGAAGCTGCGCGGCACCTATCGGGCGCGCTTGATCGACAACGTGGTGGTCAAGGGCAAGTCGCAGGCGGTTGCGATCTACGAAATTCTCGACTTCCACACCGATGCGAGCTTCCCCGCGCTGGCGGAGTTCCTGCAGATCTTCCGGCTCGGCATGGACCAGTACCGCGGCCGCCGCTTCAAGGAAGCGATGTCCACCTTCTCGGACGCGCTTCGCCTGCGCGCCGACGACAAGGTCTCGACCATGTATCTCGAGCGCTGCGAGCACTATCTGCGCGAGCCGCCGCCGCAGGACTGGAACGGCGCCTGGACGCTGACGGAGAAGTAAACCCCTCAGGTCCGCGGCGAGAGCATGTCCTGCGGCCGCACCCAGCGGTCGTATTGTTCGGCCGTCAGGTAGCCCAGCGCCAGCGCCGCCTCGCGCAAGTTCACCCGCTCGCGATGCGCCCGCTTCGCGATCTCGGCCGCCTTGTCGTAGCCGATGTGCGGTGCGAGCGCCGTGACCAGCATCAGCGAGCGCGAAAGCAGTTCGGCGATGCGCGCGTGGTCCGGCTCGATGCCGCGCGCGCAATTCGCGTCAAACCCGGCGATCGAGTCCGCGAGCAGCCGCACGCTCCATAACACGTCGAACGCGATCAGCGGCTTGCAGACGTTCAGTTCGAAGTTGCCCGAGGCGCCGGCGATGCCGACCGCGACGTCGTTGCCGAGGACCTGGATGCACGCCATGACCAGCGCCTCGGCCTGCGTGGGGTTGGTCTTGCCCGGCATGATCGAGCTGCCGGGCTCGTTCTCTGGAAGCGCGATTTCGCCGATTCCGGCGCGCGGGCCGCTCGCCAGCCAGCGGATGTCGTTCGCAATCTTGATCAGCGCCGCCGCGAGCGTGCGCAGCGCCCCGTGCAGGCCGAGCAGCGCCTCGTGCGAGGCGAGCAGCGCGAATTTGTTTGCCCCGGCGACGAACGGATGACCGGTGCGCCCGGCAATCATCTGCGCGACGCGCGCGCCGAACTCCGGATGGGTGTTCAGCCCGGTGCCGACCGCGGTTCCGCCGATCGCCAGCTGGTGCAGACCCGGCATTGCCGCCTCGATCTGCGAACGGCAGCTGCGCAACTGGGCGACGTAACCGGAAAACTCCTGGCCGAGCGTGATCGGCGTCGCATCCTGCAGGTGCGTCCGGCCGATCTTGACCACCTCGGCAAACGCGCCGGCCTTGGCATCCAGCGTCGCCGCGAGCCGGTCGAGATTCGGCAGCAGACGATCATGCAAGGCCAGCACCGCCGCGAGATGCATTGCGGCGGGAAAGACGTCGTTGGACGATTGTCCCTTGTTGACGTCGTCGTTCGGGTGCACCAGGCGATCTGCGCCGCGCGGGCCGCCGAGCAGCTCCGAGGCCCGGTTCGCGAGCACCTCGTTTAGGTTCATGTTGGTCTGCGTGCCCGAGCCGGTCTGCCAGACTGAAAGCGGAAACTCGGCGTCGTGCCGTCCGGCAAGCACTTCGTCGGCCGCGGCGATGATCGCCTGCGCCTTGCCCGGCTCGAGAAGATTCAGCGCCTGGTTCGCCTGCGCCGCACAGCGCTTGATCAGCGCCAGCGCCCGAACGATCTCGGGCGGCATCCGGTCTGCGCCGATGCGGAACAGCTCGAGACTGCGCTGGGTCTGCGCGCCCCACAGCCGATCCGCCGGCACGCTCACGGTACCGATGGCGTCGCGCTCGGGCCGACCTGGGTCGCTCATACGAGCGCCATCATAGCGATTAATCAGTCAGGCAGACCCGCAAGCGCCACACCCGCATCCGCGGGTGCCATTGACCATCGCAAACACGGCGCGTAACCTGCTTCACGGTATGGTTTTGGCTCAAACCGAGCGCGCATGACCGGCTCGCAGAGGCCGCGCGTCGCAGACGTCAATCACCCACAGGAGGAACCATGGCTATCGCACTTCGCATCTGCCGCCGCACCGTCGTCGCCACGCTCGTCGCTGGCGCGTTCGCCGGCGCCGCGCTCGCCGATGAAACCTGCAATTCTCCGTATACCGCCCGCCTGATCAAGGGCCAGGAGGATTACGTCCACGTCTGGACGCTGGGCGTCGAAGGCATGGGTGACGGCTCGGACAAGCTGGTCACGATCGACGCCAATCCGAAATCGAAGAGCTACGGCAAGGTCGTGGATTCCCATTCGGTGGGCGGGCGCGGCGAGGCCCACCACATGGGATTCACCGACGACCGCAAGCACCTGTGGGCCGGCGGCCTGGACGACTCGAAGATCCATATCTTCGACGTCGGCACCGATCCGGCGAAGCCCAGACTGGTCAAGACCATCACCGACCTCGCCAAGCAGACGGGATTCGTCGGGCCGCACACGTTCTACGCGATGCCGGGTCGCATGCTTATCCAGGCGCTGTCCAACGCCAAGGACCACGGCGGCGCGACCGGCATGGCGATCTACAACAACAAGGGCGTGTTTGTCGCCAAATACGACATGCCGACCGGTGAGCTGGGCGGGGTGAAGGGCGACGGCTATGGCTACGACCTCGCAATCAACCCGCAGAAGAACGTGCTGCTCACATCGAGCTTCACGGGCTGGAACAACTACATGATGGACATGGGCAAAATGGTGAAGGACGGCGAGGCGATGAAGCGCTTCGGCACGACCATGGCCGCGTGGGACCTGAAGGCGATGAAGCCCAAGCAGATCTTCACCGTGCCGGGTTCGCCGCTGGAGATCCGCTGGTCGCTCAACCCGAAGGACAACTGGGCCATCACCGCGACGGCGCTCACCTCCAAGCTCTGGCTCATCAAGCAGGACAGCGCGGGCCAGTGGCAGGCCAAGGAGGTGGGGACGATCGGG
>JBGOTT010000338.1:0-4595 GCA_041476585.1 Gammaproteobacteria bacterium
CTCGAAGGACGCAGCACCCAACCATTTTGGAGACCGGTTCTAGTCCTTATACGCCCAGCGGCTTCGCCCCGCTACACCGGGTTCCGCTGCACCAGTTGGCGGGCGATGATGATGCGCTGCAGCTCGTTCGTGCCCTCGCCGATCGCGAGCAGCGGCGCGTCGCGATAGTAGCGCTCGATGTTGAATTCCTTCGAGTAGCCGTAGGCGCCGTGGATGCGCATCGCCTCGATGGCGTTCTCCAGCGCGGCCTCGGAGGCGAAGAGCTTGGCCATGCCGGCTTCCATGTCGCATCGCTCGCCCCGGTCGAAGGCCGCGGCCGCCTGCTCAACCAGCAGGCGCGACGCCTCGACCCGCGTCGCCATGTCGGCGAGCTTGAGCTGGATCGCCTGGTGCTCGCAGATCGGCTTGCCGAAGGTCTTACGCACCTGCGCATACGCGACCGATTCGTTCAGCGCGACCCGGGCGATGCCCACGCCGCGCGCCGCCACGTTGATGCGCCCGAGTTCGAGGCCGCCGAGCACGTGCTGCATGCCCTTGCCCTCGACGCCGCCCACCAGGTCCTGTGCCGATACGCGGTAGTTGTCGAAGACGAGCTCCGCGGAATCGATGCCCTTGTAGCCCAGCTTCTCGAGCTTGCGGCTGTGGCTGAAGCCTGGCCCCTTCACGCAGATGAAGCAGCTCATGCCCTTATGCGCGGGGGTGGCCTTCGAATCGGTTTTCACCAGCAGCGCCACGACGTGGCCGTAGATGCCGTTGGAGATCCAGGTCTTGGTGCCGTTGACGATGTAGTCGCCGCCTTCGCGCCGCGCGGTGGTGCGTATTGCCTGCAGGTCGGTGCCGCAGTCGGGCTCGGTCAGCGCAAGACCGCCGCGCAGCTTGCCGGAGGCGAACTTCGGCAGCCACCTGCGGCGCTGTTCCTCGGTGCCGGCGCGCTGTACCAGGGACGCCATGATGAGGTGGGAGTTGATGATGCCGGCGAGCGACATCCAGACCTCGGTGATGCGCTCGATCAGCCTGGCGTAGGTGCTGGCGGACAGGCCCAGCCCGCCGTATTCCTCGCGGATGATGCAGCCGAACAGGCCCATCGCCTCCATCTTCTCAACGATGTCCGCCGGCCAGACGTCGTTTGCCTCGAGTTCGCGCACGTGCGGCTTGACCTCGCGCTCAAGAAAGCGCGAGACCGCATCGAGGATCGCGGATTCCTTGTCGTCAACAGGCTGGCTCATTCCGTGTCTCCCGTGCCGGCGGCAGCTGCCGGATCAATAGTCCATCTTGTCTTCGGCGGCGTGCCCCTGCATCGGCAGGAGCGCGGAGCGCTCGAAGGTCATGAACACCGTGCCGTCGGCTTTCCGGCCGGTGGTGCGCACGGCGACGATGCCGTGGTGCGGGCGCGACTTCGACTCCCGGACGTCGATGACCTCGGATTCGGCATACAGGGTGTCGCCGGCGAAGACCGGGGCCACCAGCTTCACCTTGTCCCAGCCGAGGTTGGCGACCGCCTTGTGGCTGAAATCCGACACCGTCATCCCGGTGACGATCGCGAGCGTCAGGCACGAGTTCACCAGCGGCTTGCCGAAATCCGTATTGGCGCCGTAGGCGTTGTCGCTGTGCAGCGGATGCTGGTTCATCGTCAGCAGCGAGAACCAGATGTTGTCGGCCTCGGTGACCGTGCGGCCGGGCCGGTGTTCGTAGATGTCGCCGACCTTGAAATCTTCGTAGTAGCGGCCGATCGACTCGCGGTAGCGGTTCGGCCCGATTTGTTTCGTGCGGCTGGCCATGCGACGCCCCCATCGAGATCGGCACCGACGGCACCAAGTCATCCTGTTGTCCAGACAAAGTCTGCCGGTCAACGCGAGACGCTGTCAAGGCGCGTTTCGTCTGCACCCCGCGCTTGCCAATTCGCTATCAGTCACATCAAGGCACAATGCGGTCACCTTCAATTCCCAGCGGTCGCACGCCACGATCAATGGTATCCGTGAAACGGACACGCACTATCGCCTTCGCGCTACTTGCGCTGGCAAACCTTTTTTGGGCGGGAAACTGGGTTACGGGACGCGCGCTGCGTGCCGCATTCGACCCGATCACGCTCAATTTCTGGCGCTGGCTAGTTGCAGCGCTCGTCCTTGCACCGTTCGCATTGTCCCAGCTCATGGCACAGCGCCACACAATCCGGCGCAATGCGGGCCTGCTCGCGCTGCTCTCGCTTACCGGTGTGGTCGTGTTCCATTGCCTGATCTATCTCGGGCTGAGAACGACGACGGTGGTCAATGCCGTGCTACTCAACTCTTCCGCGCCGCTGTTTATGCTGCTTTGCTCCTGGATAATTGAGCGAGAGAGCGCAAGCCGACGGCAGATTGCCGGAATGCTGCTCTCGCTTATTGGCATTCTCGTCATCGTTTCGCAAGGCGAGGTCGGCAACCTGCTGCAGTTCGATTTCCAATCCGGCGACGGCTGGATTCTGATCGCAATGCCCGTTTGGGGAATCTACTCCGTGTTGCTCAAACGCCGCCCGCCCGAGTTGGGCGAGGTGAGTTTGTTGTTCGCAATCTCGGTCGCGGGGCTGGCGCTGCTCGCCCCGGCGTTTGCACTGGAAGCGCTGCATGCGCCGCCGCGATGGCCGACCGCTGGCGAGGCCGCCGGCGTGCTCTATGTCGGGCTCGCCGCATCGGTAGGCGCCTACATTTGCTGGAACCGCGGCGTGGCGCTGGTCGGCGCGAACGCGGCCGGATTCACATTGTATCTTTTGCCCGCCTTTGGCACAGTGCTGGCAATGGTCTTTCTCGGAGAAGCGTTCCACCAGTTCCACGCTGCTGGATTTGCAGCAATCTTGCTCGGCGTTGTCGTGGCAACGCGCCCCCAGAAATGAGAAAGGGGCTGCAAAATCGCAACCCCTTCTTTTGTCTGGCGCGCCAGACAGGATGAATCTGGGCGCTGGTCGGAGGTACTTACTCCGCCCCAATTGGCCCTGAGGGTCCGCTTTCGGCCAGAACCGGACGGTCGCTCGTGCGCAAAGCGGCCATTCGCCGACTACCGCATCACTCGCAAATCAAAGCACTTCATTCGATCACCTCGTCGGCGCGCACCAGCACTGACTGCGGGAGGGTGAGGCCAAGGACCTTGGCGGTTTTCAGGTTGATCACTAGCTCGAATCTGGTGGGCCGCTCGACGGGCAGGTCGGCAGGCTTGGCGCCCTTCTGGACGCGACCCATGCAATTGCCGGCGCGCGAAGGGATTCGAAACACCGGGAGTGTCATCCGTTGTAGATCGCTGCCTGCCGGCATGCAGATCCATATCGAAAAGCGCGTGGTCTCAGGCGGCTCCACCAGACCATCGACGGTATTGCCCACTATCGTTTTCAGTACCGCCGCGACGCGGTGACTCCCCTGGAGGCGGTGAGCAAGGCCCGGTTGCGTTCTTAATCGACCTTGATGTTGGCCTGTTTGATCACGCCGCGCCATTTGACGATCTCGGCATTGATGAATGCCGCGTATTCCTCGGGCCGGCTGCCCACGGGTTCGCTGGCCTGCGAGAGGATGCGCTCCTGTATCTCCGGCGTGGCGACGATCCGCGCGACGTCGGTGGAAATCTTCTGGATCAGGGGCTGCGGCGTGCCGCCGGGCGCCATGAAGCCGAACCAGGCGGTGATCTCGAAGCCGGGGACGCCAGCTTCCGCCATGGTGGGAACATCGGGCACCGAGGCCGAACGCCTGGCGCTGGTGATGGCGATGGGACGCAGGGTGCCCGCCTTGATGTGCGGCAGCAGCACAGGCGCGTTGTGGAACAGCACTTCGATCTGTCCGCCGATAGCATCGGTGGTCATCTGCGCGCTCGACTTGTATGGGATGCTGACCAGCTTGATCCCGGCCAGGGTGTTGAGCAACTCGCCCGACAAGTGCTGGGTGGTGCCCGGGCCGGCGGTCCCGTAGCGCAGTTTGCCGGGCTCCTTCTTCGCCGCGGCAATCAGTTCCTTCAGGCTCTTGACCGGCACGCCAGGGTTGACGGTCAGCAGGTTCGGCATCTTGGTGACCAGGCTGATCGGCGCCAGGTCCTTCAACGGATCGTAGGGCAGCTTGTCGCCGAACAGGGTCACGTTGACGGCGATCGGCCCGATGGTGTTGAACAGCAGGGTGTAGCCATCGGGCGTGGCCTTGGCCACCCTATCGGTGCCTATGTTGCCGGAGGCGCCCACCACGTTGTCTATGACCACCGGCTGGCTCCAGGCTTCCGACAGCTTCTGGCCCAGCAGGCGCACGAGAAAGTCGGGGGCGCTACCCGGCGGCGCGGGCACAACCACACGCACGGACTTCTCGGGGTAGGCACGCGACTGCGCTTGCGCCATGGAGTGGGCAAGCAAGCAGGCGCCCAGAACTGCGACGGCCATGCCGGGCAAACCTCGCGCAATGGTGATTCTCAAGATGCGGACTCCTCGGCTTCTGATAGCTATGTTCTTTTTGCGGGGTTCACAGCGCGCACAAACCTCCCCGGCACGCGCACTTGCATGCCGAGCAATATGAACGAATTGCTCTTGCCATGACCGTCCACGTTGAGGCTGCCGTTCACGCCGCCTTCGAGCACATCTTCGATGACGAAATTGA
>JBGOTT010000339.1:0-4592 GCA_041476585.1 Gammaproteobacteria bacterium
GGACGCGCCGATCGTGGTATTTACACACCGGCCGCTTTTTGACCTGGTTCCGCAATGGGATTGGGCGACGCGCGACGGCGCGAAGGCGATCGAGCTGCTAATGCCCTACAAGAATTTGACGGTGTTCTATGGCCATATCCACCAGGAGCACCACCATATGACAGGGCACATCGCTCACCATGCGGCGAAGGGACTGATGTTCCCGCTGCCCGCGCCCGGCTCGCAACCGAACCGCACGCCGTTGCCGTGGAACCCGGCCGAACCGTATAAGGGACTGGGTTTTCGCGGCGTGGACGCCGAAATCAAGGAAGCCGAGTACAAGATCACAGAGTATCCCGTGGTGAAGCAAGCTTGACGCGATGAATATGACCAGAAGAGAAGCGATGGTCGCCGCCGTGGCGGCGGTTTTCGGGTTGGGCTCTGTCGGCGCCTACGTTGCGGCGGAGTCGGCACAGCCGAAGGAGAAAGTCATCAAGATCACGGCGAAGCGGTTCGCCTTTACGCCGGAAAACATCACGCTGAAGAAAGGCGCGCCGGTGGTGTTCGAGTTCCGGACGCTTGATGTCATCATGGGCTTCAACCTGCCGGACTTCAACGTGCGCGCCGATATCGTCCCGGGGAAGGTCGCGCGCCTGCGCCTGGTGCCGGACAAAACGGGGACTTTCATTTTCCTGTGCGACGTGTTCTGCGGCGACGGGCACGAGAAGATGAACGGCAAGCTCACCGTCGTCGATTGAGTGTCAGCTTCCCGGGTTGTCGCCGCAGAGAGGGCCCCTCGCTCTCTTCGTGAATTTTGGTGAATGTGAATGTTGTGATTGTTAGATAGCCGAGAAGTGGCGTGGTCTCACGGCGCGGGCAGCTTCAGCGCCTCGACGTCGGCGATGATCCTGATCGCGATCGGCGCGGCCCGGTTGCGAACCGTGATCTCGTGGCGCGGGAAGGACGAGACATCCACGCCCGCGCGCTGCGCAACCGGCTCGGAAATGACGACCTGGCAGTCGAACTGCTTGGTCTGGTCCTGCAGCCGGCTCGCGGTGTTGACCGTGTCGCCGACCGCCGTAAGATAGCTCGCGACGCCGTGGCCCATGTGGCCGACGACCGCCGGGCCGCAGTGGATGCCGATGCCGATGCGCAGCGGCGCGGGCAGCTCCGTGCGCAGGTCTTCGCTCAGCCTCGCAATGGCGTGCGTCAACGCGCGCGCCGCTTGAAGCGCCTGCAGCGCGCCGACTTCCGGTGTGGTATGCACGCCAAACAGCGCCATCACCCCGTCGCCGGTGAACTGGTTGGCGATGCCGCCCGCCTGTTCGATCGCGCGGCCGGCAACCTCGAAATACCGATTGAGGAAAAACACCACGTCATAGGGCAGGCGCCGCTCCGAGAGCAGCGTGAATCCGCGGATGTCGGCGAACAGCACGCAAACCTCGCGCTCCTCGCCGGTCATCGCGCCCTGTTGCGACAATGCCCGCGACGCCATCAGGTTGGCGGGCATCATCGGAATGATCGCTATGTCGCCGGTCGGACGCGACTGGCAGGCCAGGCGCACGTCGGCGTCCGCCCCGACGCGCCGCAACACGCGCGCTTCCTCGGCTGAAGGTAGCGGCAGCGTTTCCCGGCCGGCAACGATGCGCACGCGGCAGGTCGAGCAGCGTCCGCGCCCGCCGCACACAGAGGCATGCGGGATGCGCGCGTAACGGCTGCATTCGAGCAGGCTGAATCCGAGCGGCGCCGTCACCATGCGGCCGCCGGGGTAGGTCACGCGGATCGCGCTGCGTCCCTCGCGCCAGAGCCGGACCGCGCGCAGCGCCAGCGTGAGCGCCAACGCCGCGATCAGGAGATAAAGGATCGCCTGCCCGGTTGCATGCAGCGCCGCACGCGCCGGCTCGTCCGGAAAGCGGGCCGCGGCGAAAGTGTCCTTGATCCAGCCGAGGCGCATTGCGAGCGCAGACACTTCCTTTCCCGCCTGCGAGAATCCGAGCAGCGCCAGCACGGGGATCAGCACAGCCAGGGTATAGAGCGACATCGCCCAGCGCGGGTACCACGGACGGAAGCGCAGCCAGAAGTGCATGCCGATGCAGCCATGGATCCATGCGACAGTGACTAGCAGCGCCTGCTGAAGGCCCAGATCCGGGCGCGTTTCCCAGAACAGCAGCACCAGCACCGCGTACGAGTCCTCGAAGCCGAAGCGCTCGTTGGCGAGGCGCGTGCCGACAGCGTGATTGATGACCAGCAGCGGAATCGCCAGCCCGAACAGCAGTTGCAGCGCCTCCCAAGCGGGCATGCGGAAGTGCCGGCGCAGGTAGATCGAGCGAAGCGCGAGGGCCAGATGCAGAAGGATCGATGCCGCGAGCGCCACAGTACCGGGGGCGCTGCGCCAGACGGCGAGGAACAGATGGCGGCCGGTTTCCATCGCATCAAGCGAAATCACGCCCAGCGCGTGATTGAGCAGGTGCGTGAGGACGAACGTGAACAGCACCAACCCGGTCGCGAGCCGGGTGCGGCGCTCGAGCATGGTTTGCCCGCGCGGCCCGGCGGCCTTGCCCGGACCGCTCAAGCGCTCTGCCTCGCGAGCACCGCCAGCGCGTCGCCGGTCACCCGGAACAGCCGCCAGTCTTCCATGCGTTGCGCTCCGAGGCTCTCGTAGAAGCGGATCGAAGGCGTGTTCCAGTCGAGCACCATCCACTCGAAGCGGCCGCAGCCGCGCTCCTGAGCGATGCGTGCGACGTGCAGGAACAGCGACTTGCCGTAGCCGCGGCCGCGATCCTCGGGACGCACGAACAGGTCTTCCAGATAGAGTCCCTTGCGCCCCATGAAGGTGGAGAAATTGTGGAAGTACACCGCGAATCCGACCGCTCTGCCCTCGACCACGCAGAGCAGGGTTTCCGCCGGGCCTTTGCCGGAGAAAAGCTCATCGGCGAGCAAGGCCTCATCGGCTTGCACGAGGTGACCGAGTTTTTCGTAGACAGCGAGCGCGTGGATCAGTTCCAGCACCACCGGGATGTCCGCGCGCGTGGCGCGGCGTATCTCTGCCGCAGCCTTCATCTCAAGCCCCGAAGCAGATGCCGAGGTCGCGCGCCGTGCGAATGGTGTCGCAGCCGAGCGGCACCGACTTCATGCGTTGCGTGGCTTTCGCGAGCGGCACGTAGCGCACCATCGGCGGGTCGAGAGCGACTATCGCTGGTGAGGGCGGTACGCCGGATTGTTGCATTGCGGCCACGGGTTGTGCGCGCCCCCTCCTGTCGGGCGATTCGTTAGCGTACACTTTCACGCATGAGCGACCATATCACGCACGACCCCGCGTACGACACCGTTTCCGCCGACGATTTCGCCGCCATGATCGAGGTGCCGCGCTATGCCCGGCGCAGCGCGGCCTTCGATGCGATCATCTCGGCGACGCACGACCATTTCTGGGACCCGCTCGATCCGGCCTACCTGGATTTCTCGCAGCCGTTCGACCTGACGCGCGAGACCATCACGCCGCTCGATACGGCATTCGAGCTGCGCACCGCCGTCGCCGACCGGCTGGACGAAGGCCAGAAGATCGCGCTGGCCAACGAGGTGACGCGCTGGAACCTGAGCGGCATCCTGCACGGCGAGCAGGGCGCGCTGTCGCTGTCGGCGAGCCTGTGCGACATCCTGCTCGACCCGGGCGCGCAGGAGTACGCCGCCAACCAAGTGCGCGAGGAGGCGCGCCACGTCACCGCGTTCTCGCGCTACATCCAGGTGCGCTGGGGCTCGCCGCTGCCGGTGGGTGAAGCGCTCGGCGCGCTGCTTGTGGAACTCGTCGCGGCGCCCGAGGTGTACAAGAAGCTGGTCGGCATGCAGATGCTGGTCGAGGGGCTGGCGATGGGCGCGTTCGCCGGCCTGCACGCCAACGCGCGCGATCCGCTGCTCAAGCGGATGGTCCAGCTGGTGATGACCGACGAAGCCTTCCACCACAGGTTCGGCAAGATCTGGGCCTCGCTCACGATCCCGAAGCTCTCGCCGGAGGAGCACGCGCGGGTGGAGGACTGGGCGGCGAAATGCTTCGAGACGCTGCTGTTCAACCTCAACAACATCCGCCAGCGGCAATCGATCTACGCGCAGTTCGGCCTCGACTGGCAGTGGGTGCGCGATGCGTGCCGGGAGATATTCACGGCCGCGGACCGGCGCGAAGGCCTGAAGCAGCAGACCAACATCTTCCGCGTGCTGGTGAAGACGCTGCTCGGCGCCGGCATCATCACCGAGCGCACGCGCGCGACCTACGCCGCGTGGCTCGACGTCGAAGGGCTGGAGTCGGAGAAAGACTTCATGATCGGCGACGCGATCGCGGCCGAAGGCATCGAGTACCTGCGCGAGATCAACCGCGGCCGCAGGAAAATCGGGCAGAAGGCGGCCTGAGCCCATCAATTAAAGAGCGCGACTACGCGCCGCAGGCGCGCGGCACGCTTTCCGGCGTGCGCGTGCTCGATCTTTCGCGCCTCGTCGCAGGCAACACGCTGACGCAGGTGCTGGGCGACTTCGGCGCAGAGGTGATCAAGGTGGAGCCGCCTGCCGGCGACACGCTGCGCGCCTGGAACACCCGCGACGTGCAGATCGACTGGAAGCTCTATGCA
>JBGOTT010000340.1:0-4535 GCA_041476585.1 Gammaproteobacteria bacterium
GAGCAACCCGGCAAGCGTCCGAACAGCGAATCGCAGCGGTCTCGCCCGCAACAGCGCCGCGATGCCGGCGAGAATCAGGATCGCGCCGAGCGTGGCGAGCGCGATGGCAGTGAGAAAGAACGGCGAGGCAGGAAGCTCTGATGACATGGCCGGATCGATCGTCACCTTTAGGCGATTGGCGGTTTCCAGTCCAGATCCTGGCTCGCCGGGTCCCAGGCGCGCATGCCGAAGCCCGCGAGGTTGAGCAGCGCGCAACACATTTCCGCATCCTCCCCAAGCGCTTGACCGCAGTCAAGATTCCGCCGCCGCCGGTGCCGGATAATATCCGCAAGACGAGGAGGCGAAACCAAGGTGGCGCGACGCAAGGTCCGTTCGAAACCCAAGGGGCGCGCGGTAGAACCGCGTGCGCTGGAAGAAGTGCGCGCGCTGCTCGGCGATCAGCCGCGCCGGCGAGACCTGCTGATCGAGCATCTCCACCGGATCCAGGACGCCTGCGGCCACCTTTCCGCGGCGCACCTCGCGGCATTGGCGCAGGAAATGCGCCTGTCGCTCGCGGAGGTGTACGAAGTCGCGACCTTCTATCACCATTTCGACGTGGTGAAAGAAGGCGAGGCGGCTCCGCCCGCGCTGACGGTGCGCGTGTGCGATTCGCTGTCGTGCGAGCTTGCCGGCGCGCAGGATCTGCTCGCACAGCTGCCGGAGATTCTCGGCCGGGATGTACGTGTGCTGCGCGCGCCGTGCGTGGGGCGCTGCGAGTCGGCGCCCGCGGTACACGTGCACCAGAATGCCGTGCTGAACGCGACCGTCGAGAAGGTGAAGACAGCGGTGGCGAAAAACGAGACGCGGTGCGCCGAGCCGCACTACGTCGACTACGCGGCGTATCGCAAAGCGGGCGGGTACCGGCTGATCGTCGAATGCCTCGCAGGCAAGCGTACGCGCGATGAGATCGCCAAGATCATGGAAGACTCGGGCCTGCGCGGGCTGGGCGGGGCCGGCTTTCCCGCCGGGCGCAAATGGCGGCTGGTTGCCGCGGAGCCCGCGCCGCGCCTGTTGGCGATGAACATCGACGAAGGCGAGCCGGGCACCTTCAAGGACCGTTACTACCTCGAGCGCGATCCGCACCGTTTCCTGGAAGGCATGCTGGTCGCGGCATGGTGCGCCGGCGTGGGCGAAATCTACGTCTACCTGCGCGACGAATACGCGGCTTGCCGCGCCGTGCTGGCGCGCGAGTTGGCGCGGCTGCAAGGCAATCCTCCCTGTGCGCTGCCGCCGATCCACCTGCGCCGCGGCGCGGGCGCCTATATTTGCGGCGAAGAGTCGGCGATGATCGAGTCGATCGAGGGCAAGCGCGGCATGCCGCGCCTGCGCCCGCCGTACGTTGCGCAGGTGGGGTTGTTCGGCTATCCCACGCTCGAGCACAACATGGAAACAGTGTACTGGGTGCGCGAGATCGTGGAAAAGGGCGCTGCGTGGTTCGCCTCGCACGGCCGCCACGGCCGCAAGGGACTGCGATCGTTCTCGGTTTCGGGGCGGGTGAAGAAACCCGGCGTGCACCTTGCGCCGGCGGGCATTACCATGCGCGAATTGATCGAAGAATACTGCGGCGGCATGCTCGATGGCCACGCCTTCTACGGCTATCTGCCGGGAGGCGCATCCGGCGGCATTCTTCCGGCGAGCAAGGCGGACATTCCTCTCGATTTCGACACCCTGCAGCCGCACGGCTGCTTCATCGGCTCGGCCGCGGTGGTGGTCCTGTCCGACAAGGACAGGGCGCTGGACGCGGCGAAAAACCTGATGCGTTTTTTCAGGGATGAATCCTGCGGTCAGTGCACGCCTTGCCGGGTCGGCACTGCCAAGGCGCTCGCGCTGATGGACGCGAAGCGGTGGAACCAGCCGTTGCTGGGTGAACTCTCACAGGCGATGATGGACGCATCGATCTGCGGTCTGGGGCAGGCCGCGCCCAACCCGGTGTTGAGCGTGATGAAGTACTTTTTCCAAGAGGTGGCCTGATGGAACGAGTGGGCACGGAGCAGCTCGCGACGATGCCGATCGAGTTCAAGTTGAACGGCAAGACCGTCGTCGGCCGCCCGGATGAAACCATCATCGAGACCGCGAAGCGCCACGGCGTCGAGATTCCGCGCCTGTGCTACATGCCGGGGCTGCGTCCGGACGGCAACTGCCGCGCGTGCGTCGTCGAGGTGAAGGGCGAGCGCGTGCTTGCGCCGTCGTGCTGCCGCTACCCGAAAGACGGCATGGAGGTGACAAGCGACAGCGAGCGCGCCAGGCTTTCGCAGAAGATGGTGCTTGAACTGCTGCTTTCGGACATGCCGGAGAAAATTTACCGGAATGATTCCGAGCTCGACCGGTGGGCGCGCAAGCTCGGCGTCGGCCTGCCAAGGTTCGCAGCGCGCCAGCAGCCCAAGGCGGACGTTTCGCACCCGGGCATCGCGGTCAACCTCGACGCCTGCATACAGTGCACGCGCTGCCTACGCGCGTGCCGCGAGGAGCAGGTGAACGACGTGATCGGCTACGCGTTCAGGGGCGAATCCTCGAAGATCGTGTTCGACTTCGACGATCCGATGGGCGAGTCGACCTGCGTGGCCTGCGGCGAGTGCGTGCAGGCCTGCCCGACCGGCGCGCTGATGCCGGCGCGCGAGGCGGGCCTCGCGGCGATCGACAAGACCGTCGATTCGCTCTGCCCGTTCTGCGGCGTCGGCTGCCAGCTCACTTATCATGTCGGGAAAAACACCATCAAGTTCGTCACCGGGCGCGACGGCCCGGCGAACCACGGCCGGCTGTGCGTCAAGGGACGCTACGGCTTCGATTACGCGCACCATCCGCAGCGCCTTACGACGCCGCTGATCAGGAAGCCGGGCACGCCGAAGTCGGCCGAGTTCACCGTCGATCCGGCCAACTGGAAGGAGGCATTCCGCGAAGCGAGCTGGGACGAGGCGCTGGGACTGGCCGCGAAGGGTTTGCGCGAGATCCGCGACAGGGAAGGGAAACTGAGCGGCAAGTACGCGCTGGCGGGCTTCGGCTCGGCCAAGGGTTCGAACGAGGAGGCGTATCTGTTCCAGAAGCTCGTGCGCACGGGGTTCGGCTCGAACAACGTCGACCATTGCACGCGGCTGTGCCACGCCTCTTCGGTGGCGGCGCTGCTCGAGGGCGTCGGCTCCGGTGCGGTGTCGAACCAGGTGAGCGACGTGCTGAACGCCGAGGTGGTGTTCCTGATCGGCGCCAACCCGACCGTGAACCATCCGGTCGCGGCAACCTGGATGAAGAACGCCGCGAAGAAGGGCGTCAAGCTGATCGTCGCCGATCCGAGGAAAACCGAGCTCGCGCGGCACGCGTCCCATTTCCTGCAGTTCAACGCGGACACCGACGTGGCACTGTTGAACGCGATGATCCACACGATCATCGACGAGGGGCTGGTGAACAAAGCCTTCATCCGCGACCGCACCAGCGGCTATGAGGCGTTGAAGGAGAACGCGAAGCGGTTTTCGCCGGAGGCGATGGCGCCGGTCTGCGGCATCCCCGCGCAGACCATCCGCGCGGTCGCGCGGCTGTTCGCGACCTCGAAAGCCTCGATGATCCTCTGGGGCATGGGCATCTCGCAGCACGTGCACGGCACCGACAACGCGCGCTGCCTGATCGCGCTCACGCTGATGACCGGGCAGGTCGGCCGGCCCGGCACCGGGCTGCATCCCTTGCGCGGCCAGAACAACGTGCAGGGCGCGTCGGACTCGGGGTTGATTCCGATGATGTTGCCGGACTACCAGCGCGTGGACAATCCCGAGGCGAACCGGCGTTTCGAGAAGCTCTGGGGCGCGAAACTCGACACCAAGCCTGGCCTCACTGTGGTCGAAATCATGAGCGCGGCCGATGCGGGGACGATCCGCGGCATGTACGTCATGGGCGAAAACCCAGCGATGTCCGATCCGGATGCGGACCACGCGCGCGCCGCGATGGCGAAACTCGAGCATCTCGTGGTGCAGGACATTTTTCTCACCGAGACCTGCTACCTCGCCGACGTGATCCTCCCTGCAACTGCCTTCCCGGAGAAGAACGGCACCTTCACCAACACCGACCGCATGGTGCAGCTCGGCAGGAAAGCCATCGAGCCGCCGGGCGAGGCGAAGGAAGACCTGTGGATCATCTGCGAACTGGCGCGCCGCATGCAAGGTGCCACTTGGTTTGCTGAAGCGGGAACAGTTGTCACGCGGCGGGGCGTGGGTGCACAGTGGGACAGGGGACAGTAGCTAGATCAGTGGGTTAGGCAAGCGATGGAGTGGTGCAGAAGGCGCGGAAAAATGGGCGGAGGTTGGCGCACGATTTCTGTGGATAACTCAGTTTGCGCCACTTGGTTTGCGCGATCAGCTCATCACGCAAGCGAGAAGAGCTAGCAACGCGTTAAGCTTCATCACGTCCTCCTAGAAATACCCCTGCAGGCGCCGACAACCCAAGACGATCCGGGCATTTTACATCCAGCGCTAGTTCCACCTTCCTGGAAGAAAGGTGGAACCGAAAGGTGGAAC
>JBGOTT010000341.1:0-4521 GCA_041476585.1 Gammaproteobacteria bacterium
GCGTGTTCAAAGTGGTGGACGCGCGCTGGCGCAATGGCGCCGCCTCCGCGCTCGACCTTGCGCGGCAGCAGGCGGCGGTGTTGACCCTGCGCGCCTCCATTCCGCCACTCGAACTGCAGGAGCGCCAGACCTTGTACGCGCTCGCGATACTGGCCGGCAGGCCGCCCGAGGGCTTCGAAGCTGCCGGCTCGAGCGTGACCGCGCTCGCGGTGCCGCGCGTCGCTCCCGGACTTCCCGCGGAGCTGCTCGCCCGCCGGCCCGACCTCGCAAGCGCCGAGGCGCAGCTCGCGTCGGCCAACGCCAACGTCGCCGCGGCGCGCGCGGCCCTGCTGCCCAGCTTCGCGCTTACCGGATCGGCGGGACTCGCGAGCAACGTGCTCATCAATTTCCTCAACGCGCCCACCGCGGCATTGGCGCTCGGCGCCTCTTTGCTGCAGCCGATTTTCGATGGCGGCCGGCTGCGCGCGCAGGTCGATGCGGCGGCATCGCGCGAGCGCGAACTGGTGGAGAACTACCGCAAATCCATCCTCGCCGCACTGGCCGACGTCGAAGGCGCGCTGGCCTCAGGCGGCCGCACGGCGGACCAGGAAGCGCTGCAGACGCAAGTCGTGGAACAGGCGCGAATCGCGCTGCGGCTTGCGGAAATCCGCTACCGCGAAGGCGTTGACGATCTGCTCACCGTGCTCGATGCGCAGCGCACGCTGTTTCAGGCCGAGGACCAGCTCGCGCAGGTCCGGCTCTTGCGGCTGCAAGCTTCGATCGGCCTGTTCAAGGCGCTCGGCGGCGGATGGGGGTGAAAATCTTTTCGCCTATGTTCGCCAACGAACAGAAATTGCGGTGGCGAAGAGGACAATCGCTGCAAGTGCAGAGAAGATCACAGCCCGAGCGTCGGGCCGGCAGGTACGTTTAAATCACACAAGAGGTGCACATGAACAAGATTCTGAGCAAACCAAATTCGCTTCTCGCGATCTCGGCGATTGCGCTGTCCCTGGCGTCGCTGAACGTTACCGCGCAGGATCGGATGAACGACGGCCGGGGCTACTGGACCGAGCCGGCCACCAACAACCAGGTCTGGCGCAACGGTTTCGGCGAGTGCTGGCGTTCGTTGAACCCGACTGACGGGCCGGTCACGGCCGGATGCGATCCCATCGTGCCGCCGCGGGCCGCGGCCGCCCCGGCCCCGATCGCGCAGGCGCCCACGCCCGTCGCGCCGACCCCCGCGCCACGCCCGGCGCCCGTGAACCTTAAAATAAGCCTGTCGGCAGACGCGCTGTTCGACTTCGACAAGTCTGTCATCAAACCCGAAGGCAAGGCCCACCTCGACACTCTGGTCGACCAGCTCAAGACGGTCAACCTCGAGAAGCTCATCGCCGTCGGCCACACCGACAGCAAAGGCAGCGACGCCTACAACGACAAGCTGGCGTTGCGCCGTGTCCACGCGGTGGAGGCTTACCTGGTGAGCAAGGGCATTGCGGACAACCGCATCGCGGCTTCCGGCATGGGAGAGAAGCAGCCCGTCGCCCCGAACACGATCAACGGCAAGGACAACCCGGAAGGCCGCGCCAAGAATCGCCGTGTGGAGATCGAGGTGGTAGGAACGCAAGCCGGTAGGTAGCACGCACGGCTATCGCCGTAAAACGCCCCGCTCCGGCGGGGCGTTCTTGTTCGATGGATCTGATGGAGATTCGAGTCATGCAACAACTCAAACGCTTTTCCGCTTTTTTCGCTGCCGCCCTGCTGATGACTATGCTGGGCTGCGCATCCACGCCGAAGCACGAAGGGACGGGGGAATACGTTGACGATACCGTCATCACCACCAAGGTGAAGACGGCGATATTCAATGAACCCTCGCTGAAATCCCTCGAGATCAACGTCGAGACCTTCAAGGGCGTGGTCCAACTGAGCGGCTTCGTCAGCTCCAAGGACAACATCAACACGGCAGTCCAGGTTGCGCGCGGCGTGAGCGGCGTGACCTCCGTCAGGAACGACATGCGGCTGAAGTAACCGCGGTCCCCGGGGCGGGGCATTGCAGCCGCGATGTCCCGGCGCGTCTCTCCGGCGGTGGGAACATGATCGTCACATCATGGTGTACCCCGGGCTGATCAATCAACTGCATCTCACCGACGATGAAATCGCCGACCACCGGAAATGCACTGGTGCGTTGGCTGAGAAGCCATCTCGGCATGAATGCCGCGATCGCAATTTTCTGCATGGCGTTGTTCGCAACGATCTGGAGCGCGGCAATCAAGCAGGCGCAGACCGAGCGCGAGGAGGTGATCGCCGGCGCGATCAAGCAGAACTCCAACCTGGCAATCGCATTCGAGGAACACACCCGCCGGACCATCAAGGAAGTCGAGGCGGCAGTGCTGTTTGTCACGCACGAATACGCACGGCTCGGCACCAAGCTCGATCTCGCGGGGTACATCAATGACGGATACATCGACGGCAAGCTGTTCACGGTCGTCGGCGTAGTCGGCGAGGGCGGCGATCTGCTGCTCAGCAGCCAGCCGTTCAAGCCTGTCAACCTGTCGGATCGCGAACACTTCAGCGTGCATCTGCAGGGAGGCGGCGGCAAGCTTTTTATCGGCAAACCGGTGGTGAGCGGCGCCATCAACAAGTGGTCGATCCCGATGACGCGGCGCATCAGCAATGTCGATGGCGGCTTCGCGGGCGTCGTGGTGGCCCTGGTCGATCCCGACTACTTCACCAATTTCTATCAGAAGACCGACCTCGGCGAGCACGGCCTGGTGAATCTCGTCGGTTTCGACGGCGTATCGCGCGCGCGCAGGGCCGGCAGAACTGCAAATTCCGATCTCGAGACGTCGAACTCCGATGTGCTTCACGCGCAGGCGAAAAACGGGATCGGCAGCTTTCTCAGCAGCGGAGGGACGGAGGGCATTGCGCGTTACATGAGTTATCGGACAGTGCAGGATTACACGCTGGTGGTGGCGGTGGGAACTTCGCAGCGCGACGTTCTTGCCGCATTCACGGAGCACACGCGTCAGGATTACTGGGCGGCCCTGCTGGTCAGCGGAGTCATCGCTCTGTTTGCCGGTTTGCTGATGAGGGCATTGGCGCGGCAACAGCGGGCGATCGACGCGCTCACCACCAGCGAAACGCAATTCCGGGCCACCTTCGACCAGGCCGCGATCGGCATGGCTCACGTCGAGCCGAAAGGACGCTTTCTGCAGGTCAACCAGAAGCTGTGCGACATGCTGGGCTATACCCGCGACGAACTGCTCGCCATGACCGCCTTCGACATCGTGCTGCCGGAGGAACGCGACGCGTATGCCGGTGAGCGGGCGCAGGTCATCGCAGGTGAGTTGGCGACCCTTTCGCGGGAAATGCGCTACGTGCGCAAGGACGGAGCCCTGCTCTGGGTGAACCGGACGGTTTCGCTGGTGCGCGACGCGGCCGGCCAACCGCTCTATTTCATCCGGGTGATCGAAGACATCACCGAGCGCAAGCACTTGCAGCAGGAGCTGCAGCACCTGGCGCATCACGACAGCCTGACGCGGCTGCCCAATCGCAAGATGCTCTACGACCGGCTGGAACACGCGCTCGGTCAGGCGCGGCGCAGGAACTGGACCACCGGCGTGATGTTCATCGATCTGGATGGCTTCAAGGTGGTCAACGACACGCTGGGCCACGGCGTGGGCGATCAATTGATGCAGCAGGTGTCGGCGCGCCTCACGCAATGCGTTCGTGCCGAAGATACCGTCGGCCGACTCGGCGGCGACGAATTCGCGGTCATCCTGTCCGAGCTCGCGCGCGAACAGGACGGCGGTCTCGTGGCCCGCAAGATCATCGACGCGCTCGCCAAGCCGTTTCAGATCGACGGACACGAAGTCCGCATCACGGCGAGCATAGGCATCACGATCTGCCCTCCCGACAGCGGCGATGCCGGCGTCCTGCTCAGCAATGCCGACGCGGCGATGTACGCTGCCAAGAAGCTGGGCAAGAACAACTACCAGTTCTATACCGCCGGCACCCCGGGCGCTTGAGCTGGATCGTCTACAGCTTCAGGTGATCGAGGCCATCGAGGCTGCCGCGGAGTTCAATTGCTGTATGTTCGATGCCGCACAGTGCGCGCGCTACGCATGCGGATAATCGCCGCATGGCGCACCGCTCGCTGAAATGGGCCGGGGGAGTTTTTCTAGCGCTGGCCGTGCTTTTCGTGCTGTTCGTCGCGCTGTTCGACTGGAACTGGTTGCGCGGCCCGATCGCGCGCTGGGCAACGGAAAAGACCGGCCGCGAACTGGCGCTCAACGGCGATCTGGCGGTCCAGCTGCGCTGGCCGCTGCCGCGCATCCGCGCCGAGGGCGTGACATTCGCGAATCCCCCGTGGGCGAAACAGAAGCGGATGCTCGCTGCCGACGCAGTGGAAATCGATATCGATCTGCCCGAGCTTCTCGCGAAACGCGTGCATGTTTCCGAAGTGCGGCTCGAGCGGGGGGTCGTATTTCTGGAGCAGAGCGTCGACGGGCGCAAGAACTGGCTGCTGGATCTCGAGCAGCGGGA
>JBGOTT010000342.1:0-4505 GCA_041476585.1 Gammaproteobacteria bacterium
AACAAGCAGTGCAAACGCTACAAGCGCCAAGGCAAAATCACCGGTTGAGCGAATGGAGCTCGTCCATACGGGGTCGTAAAGGGCTGCGAGGAGGATGCCGACAACCGCGGCATTGATTCCCTGCAACGCTCGCTGGATGGAAGTGCGACGGCGCAACGCATCCCAATATGGCAGTGCGCCGACAGTGAGCAGGAATGCCGGTAGAAAGACGGCAACGAGACAGAACATTCCACCCCAGATGCCATTGGGCGGCAAGTTCATGGCCGTACCCAGGTACGCCGCAAATGTAAAAAGTGGCCCCGGCACGGCTTGTGCCGCGCCATAACCCGCGAGGAAGGCGTCATCGGTTATCCAGCCGGACGGGACGACCTCATTACGCAATAGCGGAAGCACTACGTGTCCTCCGCCAAAGACGAGAGACCCGGCGCGGTAAAAACTGTCAAACAGCGCCACGGTGTGATCCCCCGTCATTCCGACGGCAATGGGCAGCAGCATTAACAGGCCAAAAAACAGAACCCATGCTGCAATCGCAGACCGATGACCAATCGGAAAACTAAGGCTGGGTGCGACCTCTAGATTTACAGGCCGCAGGTAGCGCCAGCCGAGAAGGGCGCCGATCGCGATCGCGAGGATCTGGCCGGCGGCCGTTGGCCATGCAAAGACGACCACAGTCGAGGCAACCGCCAGCGATGCCCTGAACCGGTCCGGGCACAGCGCTTTACCCATCCCGAGGACCGCTTGAGCAACCACGGCTACCGCGACGACTTTTAAGCCGTGCAGCCATCCGGCGTCCGCCGAGAAACCCAGCCGTTCGAAACCGAGCGCGAAGAGTATCAAGGCGATGGCTGAGGGCATGGTGAAGCCGAGCCAAGCTGCGAATCCGCCTGGCAACCCGGCACGCGCGATACCCAAGGCAATCCCCAGCTTGCTGCTGGCGGGTCCCGGCAAGAACTGGCAGAGCGCAACTAAATCGGCGTATGAGGTCTCATCGAGCCAACGACGCCGATCAACGAATTCATGGCGCAAATACCCCAAATGAGCAATCGGCCCGCCGAACGAAGTGCACCCGAGTTTCAGGAAGATCCAGAATATGGCCAAGGGCGAAGCGCCGTGCTTGGTCTCTTGGGGGGAAATCGGTTGCATCGGCAGCTCCTGAGCGGACTACGGCGGTCGCGCTGGTGATTTGACTTGCGTGCGGACAACGCTTAAATTCATTATATCGGGATCCGATAACGATGGACAACAGTATCGTCCGTGGCGTGTTTCTGGCGTTCGTGCGTGTGCACGTTCTGCACCATGCGGCCGAAGGGCGCATCTTTGGCCTTGAGATGATCGAGGAGCTGCGCCGCCATGGCTACACGCTCAGTCCGGGCACGCTGTACCCGATTTTTCACAGCATGTTGAAGGCCGGCTATCTGCGGTCCGCCGATGAGGTGGTCAACGGGAAGCTGCGGAAATATTACGGGACGACGGCGAAAGGACGGAGGCTGCTCACGCAAGTAAGGGGCAAGATTCAGGAATTGATGGATGAGGTGATCGGGGATTGAGGTGCTCGGGAGCGCAGGGCAATCCGAACTTCAAAGCGGGAGGCTGCGATACGAGAAAAGGCGAGTCCCTCCCCCTCTGGCGCCCGGCCGGAAATCGGGCTATAAGTCGGCCGTCCGTTTGTCCCACCCGCAATGGAGGAGGAGTCATGAAGATCACCACTCGTCGTGAGGTTCTCAAGGTGTTCGGCGCATTCGCTGCGCTCACATCCGCCGGAGGCGCGCTGGCCCCGCTTGCCTGGTCCGCGCAGATCAAGCCCGATGCGAAGAGCGTGCTGATCGTCGTTGACGTGCAGAACTGTTTCGTGCCCGGCGGCAGCCTCGCGGTGCAGAAGGGTGACGAAGTGGTGCCGATCATCAACAAGCTGGCGAAGGTGTTCGAAAACGTGGTAATCACGCAGGACTGGCACCACCCGCAGCACGTTTCGTTCGCGTCGCAGCACGCGGGCAAGAAGCCCTTCGAGACGATCAAGCTGCCTTACGGCACGCAGGTGCTGTGGCCGGACCATTGCGTGCAGGGCACCGACGGCGCGGCGCTGTACAAGGATCTGCAGATCCCGAACGCGCAGCTGGTGATCCGCAAGGGATTCCGCCAGAACGTCGACAGCTACTCGGCGTTCGTCGAGGCCGACCGCAAGACGCCGACCGGGCTTGCGGGCTACCTCAAGGCGCGCGGCATCAAGACCTGCTACGTGGCGGGGCTCGCCACCGACTTCTGCGTCGCGTGGACCGCTCTGGATGCGCGCAAGGCCGGCTTCGAAGCCGCGGTGATCGAGGACGCCAGCCGCGGCATCGATCTTGACGGATCGATGGCGAAGGCCTGGGCGACCATGAAGACTGCGGGCGTGAAGCGGGTGCAGTCTGCCGATTTCGCGGCGTAGGCTGGCTTCGCAGGCGCCTGCATTTGACGCAGGTCAAGCCGATCCTGCGGCGCCGAGCGGGATTGCCGTTATAAAATGACGCGTTCCTTCCACCCATGAACGCATGATGCTGTTTACCCTCGGCCTGAACCACCAGACCGCGCCGCTGCCGATCCGCGAGCGCGTGGTGTTCCATGTCGAGCGCATGCGCGATGCGCTCGCCGAGCTGACCCGCGGCAGACAGGTGAGCGAAGCGGCGATCCTGTCGACCTGCAACCGCACTGAGTTGTATCTTTCCACCGAGCAGCCGCTCGACGCCGCGCAATGGCTCGCCGAATATCACCGCGTCAAGCCGGACGAGCTGTCGCCCCATATCTACACCTTGCCGCGCGAGGGTGCGGTGCGTCACGCGTTCCGCGTCGCTTCGGGCCTCGATTCGATGGTGCTGGGCGAGCCGCAGATCCTCGGCCAGATGAAGCAGGCGGCGCGCGCGGCGGAATCGGCCGGCACGCTCGGCACGCTGCTCAGCAAGCTGTTCCAGAGATCCTTCGCCGTCGCGAAGGAAGTGCGCACCAACACCGAGGTCGGCGCCGCCAGCGTGTCGATGGCCGCGGCTGCGGTGAAGCTCGCCGCGCGCATCTTTACCTCGCTGCACGAGCAGAACGTGCTGTTTATCGGCGCGGGCGAGATGATCGAATTGTGTGCGACGCATTTCGCCGCGCAGAGCCCGGCGCGGTTCACGGTGGCCAACCGCACCATCGAGCGCGGCGCGGCGCTTGCGCACCGCTTCAGCGGCGACGCGATCGAGCTGAAGTCGCTCGCGCAACACCTGCACAGTTACGACATCGTGGTGTCCTGTACAGCCAGTTCGTTGCCGATCCTCGGCAAGGGACTGGTCGAGCGCGCGCTGCGCGCGCGCCGCCACCGCCCGATGTTCATGGTCGATCTGGCGGTGCCGCGCGACATCGAACAGGAAGTCGGCGAGCTGGACGACGTATTCCTGTACACCGTGGACGATCTCGCCGGCATCGTGGCCGGAAACCTCGACCAGCGCCGCGCCGCAGTCGAGCAGGCCGAAGCGATCATCGAGACGCAGGTCGGCCAGTTCATGCACTGGTTGTCGGCGCGCGAGGCGGTGCCAGCGATCCGCCAGCTGCGCGAGACCGCCGAGCAGGCGCGCCGGCACGAGGTCGAGCGCGCGTTGAAGATGCTCTCGCGCGGCGACGACCCGCAGCAGGTGCTCGAGGCACTCTCCCAGGGCCTCACCAACAAGCTGATCCACGCTCCGACACAGGCGCTGAACCAGGCCTCGAGCGACGAGCGCGCCGCGCTCACCGCGCTGGTTGCGCGCCTGTTTCGCCTGAAATCCTGACGTGAAGCCCTCGCACGTTTTTACGTGAAGCCTACGCTTCGTGCAAAACTCGAAAGCCTCGCTGCACGGCTCGACGAGTTGAACGGGCTTCTGTCTTCGCAACACGCGACCCGGGACCTGGAGAGCTTTCGCCGGCTCTCGCGCGAGCACGCCGACCTCACCGGCCTGGTCGGGTTGTACCGCCGCCTCCAGGGCGCCGAGGCCGACGCGCAGGCCGCGCGCGAGCTGGCCGCGGAGCCTGCGATGAAGAGCTACGCCGACGAGGAGCTGAAGAGCGCGCGCGCGTCAGTGGAGAAACTGGAAGCCGAACTGCAACAGGCGCTGCTGCCGCGCGACCCGAATGACGACCGCAATCTGTTTCTCGAGGTGCGAGCCGGCACCGGCGGCGACGAGTCGGGCCTGTTCGCGGGCGACCTGTTCCGCATGTACACGCGCTACGCCGAGCGCCAGGGCTGGCAGGTCGAGCTGATCTCGGAAAGTCCCTCCGAGCTGGGCGGCTACAAGGAGGTGATCGCCCGGCTGATCGGGCAGGGCGCCTACTCCAGGCTGAAGTTCGAGTCCGGCGCGCACCGCGTGCAGCGGGTGCCCGCGACCGAGGCGCAGGGGCGCATCCATACCTCGGCGTGCACTGTCGCCGTGCTGCCCGAGGCCGACGCGGTCAATGACGTGGTGCTCAATCCGGCCGAACTGCGTGTCGACACGTTCCGCGCTTCGGGGGCGGGCGGGCAG
>JBGOTT010000343.1:0-4494 GCA_041476585.1 Gammaproteobacteria bacterium
CGACGCCCGAGTTCCTTGCCTACGCGCGCCAGCCGCTCCTGATACGGCAGCTCGAAGCGCAGGCCCTGGGCCGCGAGCGTCGGCGCGAGGTACCAGTCGCTGCGCGGAAACGGCCGCGTGCGCAGGCCGTTCGCCTTCCACCACTCGAGGCCTTGCGTCTGCGCGCCGCCGGTGAGTTCCGCGCTGGCCGCACGGCATACTGCATCCCAGATCCGGTCGCGCGAATGCGCATGCGACGGATCGAGCGTGAAGTCCCACCGGTCCGTCTTCAGCGGTACGCAGGCGGCGCCGCGGTTGATCGAAGCGATGTACTTTTCGGTGAGGCCGGTGCGCAGCGCGAGTTCGCTTGCGATGTCGGTGAAATCGCGCGCCTCGCCCTGCGGCTCGACCACCGGCTGCCTCAGCGCGAAGCCTTCGTGCTCCCAGAACTGCTCGATGTACTTCGACCCGCCGATGCGGATCAGCTGCAGGCTCTCCAGGTCGGTTGCGTCCGGCAGCAGGATGTCGGCGTAATGGTTGGTCTCGTCGCGCGTGTACGCGAACGCGACCACGAACGGAAAGCGCGCCATGCGCTCGCCGAGCTGGTCGGTGTCCCAGAACGATACCGCCGGGTTGGTGCGGTAGACGAACCAGACCTCGGGCAGCGTCACGCGCGGCAGGCCGTGCGGCGTTTCGTCGAGGAACATCCACGAAAAATGCGTCGGCCCGAGGGCTTGGCTCCACGGCCCGTCCGCGGCGAGCGGCACCATCGTCCTGTAGGCGTTGCGGATGTTCGTATTCGGGCTCCAGTGCTCGCGGTCAGTGGGGTTGAGCGGGTAGGCCATGAATCCGTCGGGCCCGGGCTTGACGCTTTTGAGGCGCTCCGAAAGCGGGCGGTTGAGGCGCACCGTGGTGCCGAGCGTGCCGCCCGGCGTTTCGAGCGCACCCACCAGCGTGGCGAGCACGGTGCGGGCCCAGCAGCATTCGAAGCCGCCCCAGCCGTTGGTGACGGTCTTGCCGAGCGTCACTGCGACCGGCCGGAAGGGCATGGACTTGCCGTCGATCACCGTGGTCGCGCCGACTTGCGCGTGCTGCAGATACTCGTTGGCAATGCGCCGGATCGTCGCTGCCGGCACGTCGCAGATCGGCTGCGCCCACTCGGGCGAGTACGGTTGTACGTGCGCGACCAGCTTCGAAAAAGCGGTCTCGCCCTCCAGCGAACCCTGTGCGAGCACGTCGCCATCGGGGCCGATCTCGACCGCCTCGCGCCGCTCCCGCACTTCCAGCGCCCCCGCGAGGAGCGGCGCACGGTTTGCCGGGTCGCGCAGGTAATAGCCGTTGGCGCCGACGAGGTAGGGCGAGTTGGTTCGCTGCATCAGGAATTGGACGTCGAGCCGCTCGCGCGCGGCTTCGTGCAGCAACACGTGGATCAGCGCGAACAGAAACGCCGGATCGGTCTTCGGCTTGATCGGCACCCATTCCGCCGAGCAGGCGCCGGTCACCGACAGGTGCGGCTCGACCTGCACGCGCTTCATGCCGCGCTCGCGCGCATTCGCGTGCCGCCATACGCCCACCACGCCTCCGGAGGCCTCGATGTTCGCGCCGCAGGAGATGTTGTAATTGCACAGCGGCGTGTCGGCGGAGACGGTGAATGCGCGATGCCAGAATTCGCCGTAGAGATGCTCGGAGTGGTAGCACTTCACGCCCTGGCCGGAGCCGAATCCCATGTCCATCGGACCCCACGCGGCGAGGAACGCCGGGAAGGTGCCCATGTAGGACTGGGGGGTGCCGCCGCCGCCGAAGCTCGCCGCGACCTTCGGATAGCCGGATGCGTCGAGCAGGCCGGCGGTGCGGATCGCGCGCAGCTTGCGGGTGATGGTTTCGAGCGCCTCCTCCCAGGAGATCGGCACGAACCCCGGGTCCTGGTTGCGGCCCTTGCGTGGATTGCTGCGTTTCATCGGCGAGAGCACGCGGTTCGGGTTGTAGAGCTTCTGCACCAGCCCGTAAGCCTTCACGCAGATCTTGCCGCCGCCCGGGTGCACGCAGGCGGCGCCGAAATTCGGCTCGACCTCGGTGGCCACGCCGTCGATCGTCTTGACGGTCAGCAGGTCGGGACCCGCCACGCACTGATAGCAGTACGTGGCGCGCTTCTCCATGGTGACGGTCACGCGCGCGTGCACGCTAGCCCTTTGCTTTCGCCGCCTTCGCCCTCAGACGTTCCTCGGTCTTCTTCACGTCCACGACGAAGCGGTTGTGCCGGCACTGGCCGACCTTCTCGACCGGGTCGATCACCGTCACCTCGAGGCTGACCGCGCGACCCTTCACCTCGGTCAGCGAGGCGCGCACGGTCACGGTCATGCCGAGCAGCGTCGGCGCGAGGTGGTCAAGTTCGACGCGCGTGCCGACGGAATCCTCGCCCGGATCGAGGTGCGGCAACAGCAGTTCGCGACAGGTCATCTCGATGTCACGCAGCATCATCGGCGTGGCGTAGACGCGCGCCGCGTCGCCCATGAAGCCGATGCTGCGCTCGGCATCCACGCGGTAAGTCTTCTCGATCGTCACACCGGCTGCGAGGCTGGGTTTCATCGGGGCTCCTTCGACCTGTAGCACGCTATTTATCCGCTGCGGGCGGGCTCCGCATTGATCCAGGTTAAATGTCAGAGGCCCAGATAGGCCGCCTTTACCAGTTCGTTGCCGAGCAGCTCGCTGCCGGTGCCGGCGAGCACGATGCGGCCGGTTTCCAGCACGTAGCCGCGGTCGGCGACCGACAGCGCCGCGCGCGCGTTCTGGTCGACCAGGAAAATTGTCGTATGCGCCTGTCTGAGCGAACGCACCGTGGCGAAAATCTCCTCGACGAGGCGCGGCGCGAGCCCCATCGAGGGCTCATCGAGCAGCAGCAGCCGCGGTTTCGCCATCAGCGCGCGGCCCATGGCGAGCATCTGCTGCTGGCCGCCCGAGAGGGTTCCGGCCGCCTGGCGGCGCCGCTCCTTCAGCGCGGGGAACATCGCGTACACGCGCTCGAGCCCGGCGTCGCTCTCGGCGCGCGGCCGGGTGTAGCCGCCGAGCCTCAGGTTGTCCTCGACCGAAAGCGGCCCGAACACCTGCCGGCCCTCGGGTACCTGCACGATGCCTCGCTTGACGCGCCGGTCGGCGCGCTCATGCGTGATGTCCTCGCCCGCGAACGTCACGCGCCCTCCGGACGCGGGCTGCACGCCCGAGAGCGTGCGCAGCAGCGTTGTCTTGCCCGCGCCGTTTGCGCCCACCAGCGCCACCAGCTCGCCCTCGCGCACGGCGAGGTCGAGGCCCTTCAACGCCTGGATGCGCCCGTAATGGCTGGTGAGTCCGCCGACCTCTAGGAGAGGGTAACGGGGGAACCTCGGTTCCCCTGTTCCTAGCATGACGCGGGTTCCGCGCTTCCCAGATAGGCCTCGATGACCCTGGGATCGTTGCGTACCTGATCGGCTGAGCCTTCGCAGAGCTTGCGGCCGTAATCGAGCACTACGATGTGATCCGAGACGCCCATCACCAGGCGCATGTTGTGCACGACCAGCACCACCGTGACGCCGGATTGCGCCAGCCGGGCAATCAGAGTGTCGATTTCGTGCGTCTCGGTCGGGTTGAGGCCCGCCGCCGGTTCGTCGAGCAGCAGCAGCTTCGGCTTGCCGCCGAGCGCGCGCGCGATCTCCAGGCGCTTGAGCGCGCCGTAGGGCATCGCATCCGCGTCGGCATCGAGATAGTCGCCCAGCCCGACAAAACGCATCAACTCGGCGGCCTCGTCGCGGCTCTCGCGCTCGCCCGCGGCCAGGCTGGGAAATCGCAACAGGGCCGCCAACCAGCCGGTGCGCTCGCGCAGGTGGCGCCCGACCATGACGTTCTCGCGCGCGCTCATGTTGAAGAAGATCTGCAGGTTCTGAAAGGTGCGAGCCATGCCGCGCGCGGCGAGCGCGTGCGGCGCCAGCCCGGTGACGTCGCTGCCCTCGAACGTCACGCTGCCCGAGGACGGTGCATACACGCCGGTGAGCAGATTGAGCAGTGTGGTCTTGCCCGCGCCATTGGGGCCGATGATCGAATGTACCTTGCCGGAATCGAGCTCGAAGGAAAGCTGATCCACCGCATGCACCCCGCCAAACGCCTTCGAGAGCGCCGTCACGCTCAGTTGCGTTACGGGTTGCGGCGTGCTCATTTGCGCTTCCTCGCCAGCGCAAGCATCAGGCTCGGCAGCAAACCGCGCGGAAAGAAGATCATGGTGGAGACCATCACCGCGCCGAACACCACCATCTCGTACTCCTTGAGCACGGTGAGGAGCTGCGGCAGCAGCGTGAGCGCGGCGGCGCCGATGACCGCGCCGAAAGTCGAGGCCATGCCGCCGAACACCACCATGGTCACCAGCTCGATCGAATGGAAAAAGCTGACCTTGCCCGGCGTGATGAAGCCGGAGTAGTGCGCCGTCATGCTGCCTGCGACCGAAGCGAACATCGCCGAAATCACGAAAACGCCGACCTTGGCGCGCGTCGC
>JBGOTT010000344.1:0-4473 GCA_041476585.1 Gammaproteobacteria bacterium
CATCGGTGCGGCCTTGCGGCAACTGCAGGCTGTGCTCGATCAGGTGATCGCGGCGGTGCAGTTCGTGTTCCTGTTCGCGCTCGCAGCCGGGCTGCTGGTGCTATACGCGGCGCTGGTCGCAACCGAGGACGAGCGCAGGCGCGAAGCGGCAGTGATGCGGGCATTCGGAGCATCGTCGGCGCAGATCTCAGGCGCGCAGCGCACCGAGTTCGCCGCGATGGGGCTGGTGGCCGGCCTGCTCGCCACGGTCGGTGCGCTCGCCATCAGCGCGGTGCTCGCGCGGCGCGTGTTCGAACTGGACCTTCCCGCCAATGGCTGGCTGTGGATCGCGGGGCCGCTCGCCGGCCTCGCACTGCTGTCGCTGAACGCGTGGCTGTCGTCGCGCAAGGTGCTGCGGGTATCGCCCGCGCTTACGCTGCGCGACACGGGTTGAGCGCGATGCTGCGCGAGATCACGCGTATCCAGCAGCAGGATCCGAACCGGCGCAGGCGCTGGTTCCAGGACGGGTATTTCGACCTGTTCCTGTGGCAGACCGCCTCCGGGACCTTCGATGCGCTGCAACTGTGCTACGACATCCGGCGCAGGGAGCGCGCGTTGCTGTGGAGCCAGGTCGAGGGCTTTTTCCACGACGGCGTCGACACGGGCGAGGACAGCCCGCTCGCGGACCGTACCCCGGTGTTCGTGCGCGACGGCGCGTTCCAGTGGTCGGACGTGCGCACGCGTTTTCGCGAGGCCTCCGCCGACCTTCCGGCCGAGGTGCGGGAGTTCGTGCTCGACAAGATCGACGAGTATTGGCGCGACAAGCACCGCGCCCGGCACAACCGGCGGCACAAGGTGCGGCGCGAGGATTGGCAGGCGCGCGACGCGAACGCGCAGGACGACGGAAGCGAACGCTAGAATGCAGCGATGATCGAAGCGCTCGTTGCTCTGACGCTGCTCGTGGCCGCGGTTTCGCTGGTGCTTCTGTTCGTGCTGCTTGCGCGCGAGAAAAACCTGCGCGGCGAAGCCGAGGCCGGCGCGCGCGCCGCGCGCGAAGAGCTGTCCGCGAGCGTCGACCGCATGAACCAGAACGTGGTGGCGCAGATGACCTCGATCGCCACGGTGCAGAACAACCAGATCGACGGGTTCTCGCGCCAGCTGGTGGAGTTGAGCGGCTCGAACGAACGGCGTTTCGATGCTTTGCGGCTTACCGTCGAGCAACAACTCGAGAAGCTGCAGCTCGACAATGCCTCGAAGCTCGAACTGATTCGCGCCACGGTCGACGAAAAGCTGCACGCCACGCTCGAGCAACGCCTGTCGGCCTCCTTCAAACAGGTGTCGGAGCGCCTGGAACAGGTGCACAAGGGCCTGGGCGAGATGCAGACGCTCGCCGCGGGCGTCGGGGACTTGAAAAAGGTGCTTGGGAACGTCAAGAACCGTGGCGTCCTTGGTGAAGTCCAGCTCGGTGCATTGCTCGAGCAGGTACTCGCGCCAGACCAATACGAGAAGAATGTCGCGACGCGTCCGGGCTCGGGACAACGAGTCGAGTTTGCAGTGAAGCTGCCGGGGCGGGATGCGGCCGGCGGCGCCGTTTTGCTTCCGATCGATGCGAAGTTTCCTCTTGAGGATTATCAACGCTTGCAGGATGCCCAAGAGGCTGCGGATCCTCAGGCAGTAGAGGCGGCGGCGAAGGCGCTCGAGACGCGGGTGAGGCTGGAGGCGAGAACGATCGCGGAGAAATATCTCGAGCCTCCGGCAACTACTGACTTCGCCTTGCTATTCCTGCCGTTCGAAGGTTTGTATGCCGAGGTGTTGCGTCGTCCCGGACTGTTCGACGGCCTGCAGCGCGAATACAAGGTGACCGTTTGCGGCCCGACCACGCTTGCAGCGTTGCTGAACAGCCTTCAGATGGGATTCCGCACGTTGGCAATCGAGAAGCGGTCAAGCGAAGTGTGGATGTTGCTCGGCGCGGTGAAAACGGAATTCGGGCGATTCGCAGAGGTGCTGGCGAACACCAAGCGTCAGTTGCAGAGCGTTGCCAATTCGATTGAGGCCGCCGAGACGCGTACGCGTCAGATAGAGAGAAAGCTCAGGGACGTTGAGGTGCTGCCGGGAACCGACAACACCAAATTGCTCGAATAGCTTGTTTGCTCGTCGCCGGTGTCTGCCAAGATGCAAAGCTGATAACTCGAACATATTTGACAGCGCGCATACTGGTAAGCGCCTATGAAGGCGTAGGTCACCACGATCGAGGTGCTGCCGGGCGCGTCGGTGGACTTGCGGAGGCGCAGCAACGATTGTACGGACACCATCCGTGCGCTAGAATTGCGGCGAATCCAGGAGACCTGCCATGGCGACAAACACTGCAACCCGTAATGATCGCATCGAGCTGCGTACGACCAGGGAAGAGAAGCGCCTGCTTTCCAGCGCGGCAGCGTACGAGCGGCTGGATGTGACCAGCTTCATCATGCGAAAGGTCCTGCCTGCCGCCCGTGAGGTCGTCGACCACGCCGAGCGGATCGTCCTGTCCGGACGCGACTCCGCGCGGGTGCTGAAGCTTCTGGAGAATCCGCCTAAACCAACGAAGGCTCTGCTCGCCGCTGCCCGCCGGCGGGCGAGGAAGTGACCGGTCCGGTTGAATGGCGCGAGCAGCCCATCGGGCGGCATCACGATCGTAGGAACTTCGACTGCGGGTCGCGGGAACTCAACGAGTATCTCGAACGCTACGCCCGCCAGAATCACGAATCGGGTGGTGCGAAAACCTTCGTCGCCGTGTCGCCGGCTGAACCGGCGCGCGTTCTTGGCTATTACTCCATCAGCCCCGGTGCCATCGAGTTCATCCGGGTCCCGGGCATGCTGACGCGAAAGCTCGGCCGCTACGAGGTCCCTGTGTTCCGCCTTGCACGCCTCGCCGTCGGTCTATCGGTTCAGGGACTCGGGCTTGGCGGCGATCTCCTGCTGGCAGCCGGCGCGAGGGCCTTGTCCGTGGCAACCCAGATCGGTGGTGTCGCGTTGGCCATCGACGCGAAGCACGACCGTGCGGCGAGCTGGTACGAGCGGTTCGGCGCTCTCCGCCTGCTGGACGATCCGCTCAAGCTGATCCTCCCGCTAAGCACGATCGCCGATGCTGTCGCGGCTGCCGAGCGCAAGAGGAATTGGAGGCGAGCGGGTCTCGCCCGACTTCAATCGTGAGCTAGCCATGCCTTCCATCATTTCCTTCACCAACCTCTCGAAAACCTACGCCTCGGGTTTCCAGGCGCTGCAGAACATCAATCTGGACATACGCGAAGGCGAAATCTTCGCGCTGCTCGGCCCCAACGGCGCAGGCAAGACGACGCTGATCGGCATCGTCTGCGGGATCGTCAATGCGAGCACGGGGAACATCAAGGTGGACGGTCACGACATCGTCACCGATTATCGCGCCTCGCGTTCCCTGATCGGTCTGGTGCCGCAGGAACTGACGACCGACGCCTTCGAGACCGTGTGGGCCACGGCGTCCTTTAGCCGCGGTCTTTTCGGCAAGCGCGCCAACCCCGCGCACATCGAGAAGGTGCTGAAAGATCTCTCGTTGTGGGACAAGAAGGACAACATGATCCGGACGCTGTCCGGCGGCATGAAGCGCCGCGTGATGATCGCCAAGGCGCTGTCGCACGAGCCGCGGATCCTGTTTCTCGACGAGCCTACCGCGGGGGTCGACGTCGAACTCAGACGGGACATGTGGCAGCTGGTGCGCTCGCTCAGGGAGAGCGGCGTGACCATCATCCTGACCACGCACTACATCGACGAGGCCGAAGAGATGGCCGACAGGATCGGGGTGATCAGCAAGGGGGAGCTCATCCTGGTGGAAGACAAGGCCGAGCTGATGCGCAAGCTCGGCAGGAAGCAGTTGACGCTGCAGTTGCAGGAGAAGCTGGAAAGTATCCCGTCCGCGCTCTTGGCATACAAGCTGGAGCTGTCTGACAACGGGAACGAATTGGTCCATACGTACGACGCGCAAGAAGATCGAATCGGCATCGCTGCGCTGCTTAAGGACCTGGACGAAGCGGGCATCCGGTTCAAGGACCTGCATACGACGCAAAGCTCGCTCGAAGACATTTTCGTCACCCTGGTGAGGGACGGGAAATGAACGTTTACGCGATCCGCGCGATCTACGCGTTCGAAATGGCGCGCACGGGGCGCACGCTCATGCAGAGCATCATCGCCCCGGTGATTTCGACTTCGTTGTACTTCGTCGTCTTCGGTGCGGCGATCGGGTCGCGCATCCCCCAGGTGGAGGGGACCAGCTACGGCGCCTTCATCGTGCCCGGCCTGATCATGCTGTCGATCTTGACGCAGAGCATGTCGAATGCGTCGTTCGGCATCTACTTCCCGAAGTTCACCGGGACGATCTACGAACTGCTGTCGGCGCCGGTGTCGTCTTTCGAGGTCGTGGCGAGCTACGTCGGAGCGGCCGCGACCAAGTCGGTCGTCCTCGGCCTGATCATTTTGGCTACG
>JBGOTT010000345.1:0-4453 GCA_041476585.1 Gammaproteobacteria bacterium
AGCGGACGCTCTGATCCGTAGAGTTGTTTTTCAGCTTAAGGGTCCCGGTGAGCTTCGGCGGAGAGTCGATGCGGCCGGAGCCTTTCTCGACTCGCTCCGTAACCTTCATCTCCCCCATTTCGCCAGTCAAAATCCCGATCTTCACCTGCACCGAGACCGGTGTCACGGTAAAGACCTTGTCTTCAATCACCGCTGCCGGTACCTGTACCTTCTGTGTGCAGCCGAGAGTCATCGCCACGAGCACCGTGGTCATCAACGTCCCACCTCGCCTTATCCACATCGCTGTCTCCTTGTATGTAGTCGGAGCTATTATCACTCTTTTCGCCAAGTTCTGGTCCCAGAGCCACATTCGGTCCATACTGGCAATGGGTGCGATCGCGGCGGCACGGCTCAACTAAGGGGTGAGTCGAGCGCCACCTTTAACAGCCAGGGGTGCCCGGTTTTGCCCTGGTCGGGGAGCCAAAGAGGGCTCGAACCAACCTCTGTAACCCGTTCGTCTTTCATTGCAGCCGACCGCCTGACTGAGCGGAACGCTCTGACGCTCGCTCCGGTCGACAACCGCCCGCGCCCTACCAGACGTACGCAAACGCCGGAAAACACTCCGACTTCGAGCCGCGCGGGTCGCAGCCCGCCTCGATGAGGCCGGTGTCTTCGTCGTACTGTGCGGCGGAAACGAACCCCTCGGTCCAGTCGGGCGCGACATCGACGTCATGGCCGCGGGCCCGCAGCTCGTCGATCACCGTGCGCCCGAAGCGTGCCTCGATCCTCACGCGGTTGGGCACGCCCTGGTGCGGCGCGAAGAACCCCGGCATGTGCTCGCTGGAGAGCTTGGGCGCTTCGATCGCTTCCTGAATGGTCATGCCGAACGCTGCGCGGTAGAGGAAGAACTGCAGCAGCCACTGGCCCTGGTTGTCCCCGCCCATGCTGCCGAAGGTCATCCACGGCTTGCCGCCCTTGAACGCGAGCGAAGGCGTGAGCGTGGTGCGCGGGCGTTTGCCGGGCGCGACCACATTGGGATGGTGCGCTGGCGCGAGGTAGAAGGTCATCAGGCGCACCGAGAGCGGAAAGCCGAGAGCCGGGATCACTTCGGAGGACATCAGCCAGCCGCCGCTCGGAGTGAACGAGGCCATGTTGCCCTTCGCGTCCACCGCATCCACGTGTACCGTGCCCGCGCCCCAGGGCCTCGGTGTGAAGCGCTCATCGTCGGGGAGGAGCACCGCGTTGCGCCGCGCGTCGCCCGGGCGCAGGTCGCGATTCGAGCGGCGCAGATCGATCAGTCCGGCGCGGCGCATCGAGTAGTCCTGCGAGAGCAGCACCTCGCCCGGCACCATCGCCTGCATCGGATCGCCGTAGTACTGCTCGCGGTCGGCGTATGCGAGCTTCATCGCTTCGATGAGCAGGTGGCAATAATCCGTGCCGCGCCACGACATCGATTTCAGATCGAATCGCTCCATCAAGGCAATGGTCTGTAGCTCCGCCGGCCCCTGCGTCCAGAAGCCGCACTTGAACAGTTCGGTGTCGCGGAAAGCGAGGCGCGCGGGCTCCTCGATCCTGGTCTCGAAGCGCTCGAGGTCCTCGCGCGCGAGAAAACCGTCGCGCTCGCGGGAGAACTTCGCGATCTCCGCGGCGACGTCGCCCCTGTAGAACGCGTCGAGAGGATCTTTCGCGTTCGCGAGGTAGTCGTAGATCCGTGCGAGTGCCTCGTTCCTGAGCAGTTGCCCGACTTCCGGCACGCGGCCGTTGGGCAGGTACACGCCGGCGCTGCCCGGCCATTCGGCGCGGAACTTTGCCTGGAGCGGTTCAATCCCGTACTTGTGCTGGTTGCGCAAGCCCACCGACACCGGAAAGCCTTTCCTCGCCAGCTCGATCGACGGCGCGACCACCTCGGCGAAGCGCATCGTGCCCCAGCGCGCGAGCACGCTGAGAAGCGCCGAGAACGCTGCAGGCGCGCCCGCGGCGAGGATGCCCTCGTCCGGCACGTCCGCGAGCCCGCGCGCGCGGTAGGCATCGGGAGTCGCCTTCATCGGCGCCGCCGTGTTGCCGTTCAGCGCGATCACGCGCCGCTCACCCGCGGGGCGGATCAGGATCGGGCACTCGCCGCCGATCGTATGCATCTGCGGATTGACCAGACCTTCGACGAACGTCGCAGCAACCGCAGCGTCGATCGCGTTGCCGCCGGCCTTGAGGATGTCGACGCCCGCGTTGACCGAAAGGTAACTGTTGGCGGCGACCGCGCCGTGCGTGCCGATCAGGCGCGGATAGAAACTGGTGTGCTCGGTCGGCGCGAGTCGGTAGGCTCGCTTGCTCACTTCGCCTTGCTCATCGGATTCGTCCAGTACCGCTCGCGCAGCAGCCGCTTGTAGAGCTTGCCGGTCGGGTGGCGCGGCAGTTCGGCTTCGAAGTCTACCGAGCGCGGGCACTTGACGTGCGACAGGTTCGCCCGGCAATACGCGATCAGTTCCTCGGCGAGCGCCGCCCCGGCCTCGCGCATCTCGACCGGCTGCACCACCGCCTTCACTTCCTCGCCGAACTCGTCGTTCGGCACGCCGATGACGGCGACGTCGGCGACCTTCGGATGGGTGACGAGCAGGTTCTCGACTTCCTGCGGATAGATGTTCACGCCGCCGGAGATGATCATGAAGTACTTCCGGTCGGTGAGGTAGAGCCAGCCATCGGCGTCGACATGGCCCACGTCGCCGAGCGTAGACCAGCCCGCGGCGTTGCGCGAGCCCGCGGTCTTCTGCGCATCGTTGTGGTACTCGAACACCGGACCGTTGGCGAAGTAGATCGTCCCCGTCTGCCCGGGCGGCAGCACATTTCCGCCCTCGCCGAGGATGCGGATCTCGCCGACCAGCGCGCGCCCGACCGTGCCCGGGTGTGCAAGCCATTCCCGAGAATTGCAGGCGACATAGCCGTTGCCCTCGGTGCCGGCGTAATACTCGTAGAGCACCGGTCCCCACCATTGGATCATCTGCTCCTTCACCGGCACCGGGCAGGGCGCGGCGGCGTGGATGGCTACCCGCAACGACGAGCAGTCGTAGCGCGCGCGCATTTCGCGCGGCAGCTTCAGCATGCGCACGAACATCGTCGGAACCCACTGGCTGTGCGTGACGCGGTGCTTCTCGATCAGCGCGAGCGCCTCCTCGGCGTCGAAGTGCTCCATCACGATCGAGGTGCCGCCGAAGCGCATGACGGTCATGTTGAAGCGCAACGGCGCCGCGTGGTAGAGCGGCGCGGGCGACAGGTACACCGTGTCCGGACCCATGAAGTACAGCTTGCCGGCGACGTCGATCAGGACGTTCGAAGCGTCGATCGCTTCGTCGAGCAACTCGGTCTTCACTCCCTTCGGCCGGCCGGTCGTGCCGGAGGAATACAGCATGTCGCGCCCGGCGCTCTCGTCGGCGATGCGCGACTCGGGCTGCGCGGCGGCGGCGGATTCCCAAGGATCGTGGCCGGGCAGTGCACCGCCGACCGAGAAACGCTTGCCGATCTCCGGGTTCTTCGCGAGCAACTCGGCCGCCAGGCCGGCGAGGCTCGCCGAGACGATGAGGATGCGGGCGCCGCAATCACCGAGGATGTACTCGGCCTCCGCGGCGGAAAGGCGCGTGCTCATCGCGGTGAAAAACAGACCCGAGCGATGCGCCGCGAAGCAGATTTCGAAGTAGCGCGGGCTGTTATCCATCATCAGCGCGATGGTGTCGCCGCGCCGCAGGCCCAGTGTGCGGAACAACTGCGCGCCCTGGTTCGAGCGATCCTCGAGCTGGCGGTAGGTGATTGTTTCGCCCGAGCGCGCCATCACATAGGCGGGCTTGTCCGGCGTGCGTGCCGCGTGATGGAAGGGGTGGAACATTTCGCGCTCACCGGGCCGGGCTGCGGTCGGCTCGGTGCGGCAGTGTTCCGCGTGCGCCGCGCGAGGTCAAGCGCGTGCGGCGAACGGCGACGCGTGTCGCCCCCAGGAGAATAGACTGCGTCAATGGTTTTAATCGCAACAATCAATTTCCCAAATCGCCTCCCGGGGCGTGCAATAGCGGCATCCACAACGACCTGCAAGGAGAGCACTCGTGAGCAAAGCGAACAACCTCACCACCAACGCCGGCGCGCCGGTGCCCGACAACCAGAATGCGATGACCGCCGGGCCGCGCGGCCCGATGCTGCTGCAGGACGTCTGGTACCTGGAGAAGCTCGCGCACTTCGACCGCGAGGTGATCCCGGAGCGGCGCATGCACGCCAAGGGCTCGGGCGCCTACGGCACCTTCACCGTCACCCACGACATCGCCCGCTACACCCGCGCGAAGATTTTCTCCAAGGTCGGCAAGAAGACCGAGCTGTTCGCGCGCTTCACCACCGTGGCCGGCGAGCGCGGCGCGGCCGACGCCGAGCGCGACATTCGCGGCTTCGCCGTCAAGTTCTACACCGAGGAGGGCAACTGGGACATGGTCGGCAACAACACGCC
>JBGOTT010000346.1:0-4442 GCA_041476585.1 Gammaproteobacteria bacterium
GTCGCGGGCCACGCGCTCGACCAATGCGCCGAGATCCGCGCCGCACCAGGTGCGCTCGGCGAGCGGCGCGAACACTTGCGCGGCGTCCCAGTCCAGGTTCGCACCGTAAACATAGATCCTGTCGGCGGCGGCGACGCTGCCGGGCAACCTGTCCTTCATCACGCCGAGCTTCATCGTGTTCGAGCGCGGCTCGAGCACCGCCAGGATGCGCGCCGCCCCGACCCGCCGGCGAAGCCCGGCGATCGTCGCGGCAATGGCGGTGGGGTGATGGGCGAAGTCGTCGTACACCGTGATTCCCCGCACCGAGCCGCGCAACTCCATGCGCCGCCGCACGCCCTCGAAACCGGCGAGCGCCTCGATTGCGGTCGCCGGCTCGACCCCGGCGTGGCACGCCGCTGCGATGGCGGCCAGCGCGTTCATGCGGTTGTGCTCGCCGCTCAGCGACCAGCGCACCCGCCCCAGCTCCTTGCCCTTGCGACACAGCGTGAAGCTCCCGTCGCCCGCGTCTTGTGTCGCGTGCCAGCCATCGGCGACGCCGAAGCGTTCCACCGGTGTCCAGCTCCCCTTCTCGAGAACCCGCGTAATAGCGGTGTCAGTACCATTTACGATCAATCTGCCCGATCGGGGCACGATCCTGACCAATTGGTGAAATTGCCGCTCGATGTCAGCCAGTTCTGAGAAGATATCAGCATGATCGAATTCAAGATTGTTCAGAATCGTGGTTTTTGGCCGGTAATGAACGAACTTCGAGCGTTTGTCGAAGAAAGCCGTGTCGTATTCGTCCGCCTCGATTACAAACCTGTCAGAGGACAGATGTCGGGCGGAAATCCCGAAATTGCCGGGCACTCCGCCGATCAGAAACCCCGGTGCCATGCCCGCGTGATCGAGTATCCAGGCGAGCATGGCTGAAACCGTCGTCTTGCCGTGGGTTCCCGCGACTGCGAGCACCCACTTACCGTAAAGAATATTTTCAGATAGCCATTGAGGGCCTGACATGTAACGCTGTCCGGAATCCAGTATCGCTTCCATCAAGGGATTGCCGCGGCTCACGACATTGCCGACCACCCAGATGTCCGGCCGGAGGGAGAGCTGATCTGCGCCATATCCGTCGACCAAATCGATGCCAAGCCTCCGGAGTTGATCGCTCATTGGCGGGTACACGTTTGTATCGCATCCGGTGACTTTCAATCCGGTTTCCCGCGCGATGGCCGCCAATCCCCCCATAAAGCTGCCGCAAATACCGAGAATATGCAGATGTCCGGCCGCCATCGTCGCTCAAATTCCGTAAAAATGCGGCGATTGTAGTCGAATACAGCAGCGCATCGGCTCGGGTATGATGCTGCTCCCTTCTTACCATGCCACCGATGAGCCGCAATCGACCCCGGCAGAACGGGATGCGCGCCGCCATCGCAGCCGCGGCGGCGCGCATCATGGCTGAAGACGGAATCGACGACTACGCGATCGCCAAGCGCAAGGCCGCGCGTCGGCTGGGCGCCCCCGAGACCGAAAGCCTCCCGGCGAATGAGGAGATCGCCTCCGCGCTGCGCGCCTACCAGTTGCTCTATCAGGCGGACGAACACCCGGACCGTCTAAAGGCGCTGCGCTGCCATGCGCTCGAACTGATGCACGATCTGGCCGCGTTCAATCCCTACCTGACCGGTGCAATCCTCGATGGCACCGCGGGACGCCATGCCGAGATCGAATTGCAGCTGTTTCCGGAGAGCGGCAAATACGTGGATATCTACCTGCTCGAGCGCAAGGTGAAATTCACCGCGCGCGAACAGCGGCGTTATGCCGGCGACCGGGCGCACGTTTCGATCGTGCTGTCGTTCGACTGGCAGGGCTGTCCGGTCAAACTCGAGGTATTCGATCCGCGGGATGAGCGCGTCGCACTGAAAACTTCGCTGGCCGGGCGGGTAATCGAGCGCGCGGGCCTCGCCGAGGTTCGGGCCTTGCTCGATGGCTAGCCGGCGCCAGGCTTTGGTGCTGGCCGCAGTCGGTGCACTGGCCGCAGCGGCCGGCTGGTATGTTGGACCACGTTTGCAGAAGAATGCGGACGCCGACAGTGTTATGGCGCTGCTTGCTGCCCCGATGCGCGATCTGGAAGGACGGTCGCGGAGGGTGCTCGAATGGAAGGGCCGGGTTTTGGTGTGCAACTTCTGGGCAACGTGGTGTGCGCCGTGCCGCGAAGAAATCCCGGCGCTTGGCAGGATTCGGTCTAGAATGTCCTCGAAAGGTGTTGAAATTGTAGGGATCGCCATCGATCAGGCGTCGAATGTCGCCGATTTCGCCAGACAACTCGACATCGTCTATCCTATCCTGATGGCCGATGCCGGCTCGATCGAGTTGATGCGAAGGCTGGGCAATTCGGCCGGTGGTTTGCCGTTTACCGTAGTACTCGACCGGGACGGGAAACTCATCTACCGCAAGCTCGGATCCATTGTCGAGGCAGAGTTCGAAGCGCGTATTGCTTCGATCGTCTGATAAAATGCGTTGATCTCCGGAGATATATTTGAAAAAGAAGGTAAAAGCACTTTCGAGGTTCATCCTGGTGATCCATGGGCCGAACCTCAATCTTCTAGGAACCCGGGAGCGGGCCATTTATGGGCGCGAGACTCTCGGAGACATCGACCGCCGGCTCGCTGCGACGGCGACGGCCGCGGGAGCCCGGTTGCAGGCTTTCCAGAGCAACCACGAGGGAGGCCTCGTCGACCGTGTGCAGCACGCAGCCCGGGAAGCCGTCGATTTCATCATTATCAACCCGGCCGCGTGCACCCACACGAGCGTGGCGCTACGCGATGCGCTCGCCGCGGTGCAGATCCCGTTCGTCGAGGTGCACCTGTCGAACATCCACGCGCGCGAGCCGTTCCGCCGCCACTCCTATTTCTCCGACCTCGCGGTCGGCACCATCTGCGGGCTGGGCGGCCGGGGTTACGACGCCGCGCTTGAGTTCGCCCTGTCGCGCGCCTGATCGCGCGCGCTGCCCGCAAGGACAACCATGGATTTGCGCAAGTTGAAGAAGCTGATCGACCTGGTGCAGGACTCCGGGATCGGCGAGCTCGAGATCACCGAGGGCGAAGAGCGAGTGAAGATCGTTCGCGGAGGCGCCGTCTTGCATAGTGCCGCGTCCGCCGCGGCGCATGCCCCGCAGGGGGAGGCGCCCCCGGGGACGGGCAGCGCAAAGCCCGCGGACCCGGGACCTCCGCCCCCCGAGGAGCACGTCGTGAAGGCGCCGATGGTGGGAACGTTCTACCGTTCGCCCGCGCCGGAGGCCAAGCCTTTCGTCGAGGCCGGGCAGAACGTGAAGGAAGGACAGACGATCTGCGTCATCGAGGCGATGAAGCTGATGAACGAAATCGAGGCCGACGCGACCGGCGTGATCAAGGCGATCCTGGTGGAGAACGGACAACCGGTCGAATACGGCCAGCCGCTGTTCATCATCGCCTGTAGGCGTTGATGAACAGCGGCAAACACGCAACAGGGGAACCGGCGGTTCCCCTGTTCACCCCTTCCCTCGCAACAAGGGAACCGACAGTTCCTTTGTCACCCCTTCCCTAACGGCAAGCACCGGAAATGTTCGGAAAAGTACTGATCGCCAACCGCGGCGAGATCGCGCTGCGCATCCAGCGCGCCTGCCGCGAACTGGGTATCCGAACCGTGGTCGTCCACTCCGAAGCGGACACCGAGGCGAAGTATGTGAAGCTTGCCGACGAGTCGGTGTGCATCGGCCCGCCCGCGGCATCGGCCAGCTACCTCAATATTCCCGCGATCATCAGCGCGGCAGAGGTCACCGACGCGGAGGCCATCCACCCGGGCTACGGCTTTCTGTCGGAGAACGCCGATTTCGCCGACAAGGTGCAAAAGAGCGGTTTTGTGTTCATCGGCCCGCATCCCGAGAACATCCGCCTGATGGGCGACAAGGTGAGCGCTAAGGCCGCGATGATCAGGGCCGGCGTGCCGTGCGTGCCCGGCTCCGAGGGTGCGCTGCCCGAAGCCCCGGCGGAGGTCATCAAGATCGCGCGCAAGGTCGGCTACCCGGTCATCATCAAGGCAGCAGGCGGCGGGGGCGGACGCGGCATGCGCGTGGTGCATACGGAGGCGGCGCTGCTCAACGCGGTAAGCATGACGCGCGCGGAGGCCCAGGCGGCGTTCTCCAACCCGACCGTCTACATCGAGAAGTTCCTCGAGAACCCGCGCCACATCGAGTTCCAGGTGTTCGCCGACGAGCACAAGAACGCGGTCTACCTCGGCGAACGCGACTGCTCGATGCAACGCCGCCACCAGAAAATCATCGAGGAAGCGCCTGCGCCGGACCTGCCGGCGAAGCTGCGCGAGCGCGTCGGCGAGCGCTGTGCCGAGGCCTGCCGCAAGATCGGCTACCGCGGCGCCGGCACCTTCGAGTTCCTGTACGAGAACGGCGAGTTCTTCTTCATCGAGATGAA
>JBGOTT010000347.1:0-4441 GCA_041476585.1 Gammaproteobacteria bacterium
GATCTTGCCGCGCTGAAGGCGGCGCGAATAGTGCCGCATCGCGTGCTCGTCGCCAAGGTGATCCTGTCGGGCAAGTTGTCGCGCAAGGTGACCCTCAAGGGCGTGAAAGCCACCAAGGGCGCGCGCGCTGCGATCGAAGCTGCGGGCGGCAAAGTCGAGGAGGTTCAGGCCGCCGCGGCCTGAACCCGCATCCGGACACCCCATTGGCGAGCGTCCTTCCTCAGGCGAAAGCGGGTCGCTACGGCGACCTGAAGAAGAGGCTGCTGTTCCTCCTCGGGGCGCTCGTCGTGTATCGCATCGGCGCGCACATCCCGGTCCCGGGCATCGACCCGAACGTGCTCGGCGACCTGTTCAGGAGCCAGCAGGGCGGAATACTTGGCATGTTCAACATGTTCTCGGGCGGCGCGCTTTCGCGTTTCACCATTTTCGCGCTCGGGATCATGCCGTATATCTCGGCCTCGATCATCATGCAGCTGATGACGGCGGTCAGCCCGCACCTCGAGTCGTTGAAAAAGGAAGGCGAATCGGGACGGCGCAAGATCACGCAGTACACGCGCTACGGCACGCTGTTTCTGTCGCTGTTCCAGGCGACGGGTATTTCGATCGCACTCGAGTCGCAGCCCGGGCTGGTTCTCGATGCGGGCCTGATGTTCCGTATCACCACCGTCACGACCCTGGTCACCGGAACGATGTTCATCATGTGGCTGGGCGAGCAGATCACCGAGCGCGGCCTCGGAAACGGCATCTCGATCATCATCTTCGCGGGCATCGCCGCCGGGTTGCCGAACGCGATTGCGGGCACGCTGGAACTGGTTCGCACCGGCGCGATGCATCCCATCACCGCACTGTTCGTCGCTGCCGCAGTGGCGGTGGTGACCGCGCTGGTTTGCTTCATCGAACGCGGCCAGCGCAAGATCCTGGTGAATTACGCCAAGCGCCAGGTCGGCAACCGGGTTTACGGCGGCCAGAGCTCCCACCTGCCGTTCAAACTCAACATGTCGGGCGTGATCCCGCCGATTTTCGCCAGCTCGCTGATCCTGTTCCCTGCGACGCTGCTCGGCTGGTTCACGAGCGGCGCAACGGGCGGCAGCGCCTGGGAGCTGCTGAAGGAGGGCCAGGTCGGGTCGGCGGTCAGTCTCATGCTGCGGGATCTCGCCTCGACGCTGACGCCCGGCCAGCCGATCTACGTGCTGCTCTACGCCGGCCTGATCATCTTCTTCTGCTTTTTCTATACCGCGCTGCAGTACAACCCGAAGGAAACGGCCGACAACCTGAAGAAATCCGGCGCATTCGTGCCGGGTATCCGCCCCGGGGACCAGACGGGAAGGTACCTGGAGAAAATCCTGACGCGGCTCACGCTCGCAGGCGCGGCGTACGTGACGCTGGTGTGCCTGCTGCCCGAGTTCTTGATCCTCAGGTGGAACGTACCCTTCTACTTTGGCGGCACCAGCCTGCTGATCATCGTGGTGGTGACCATGGATTTCATCGCGCAGGTGCAGGCTTATGTGATGACGCACCAGTACGAGAGCCTGCTGCGCAAGGCGAATTTCAAGGGCGGACTGTCAGTCCGCTAGAGGAGGCAGCATGAAAGTGATGGCATCAGTGAAAAAAATGTGCCGCAAGTGCAAGATCGTCCGGCGCAAGCGCGTGGTGCGGGTGATCTGTTCCGACCCGCGACACAAGCAGCGGCAGGGATAATGTCTTGAGATTGCGAAGGTTTTCGGATATAATTTTAGGTTTTCCATTTTCGGGCCCGACGTCTTTGCGTCCGACCACGGCCCACTGAACGGAACCGGCAAATGGCTCGTATTGCAGGCATCAACATTCCGAACCATCAGCACGCGGAGATTGCTCTCACCGCGATCTATGGCATCGGCCGCGCGCGCGCGCAGGCGATCTGCACCGCGGCGGGCATTGCGCTGACGCGCAAGATCAAGGACCTGACCGACAGCGAACTCGACCGCCTGCGCGAGCACGTCACGCGCTTGAGCGTCGAGGGCGATCTGCGACGCGAGGTGTCGATGTCGATCAAGCGGCTGATGGACCTCGGTTGCTATCGCGGAGTTCGGCACCGCAAAGGGCTGCCGGTGCGCGGGCAGCGCACCCGCACCAACGCGCGCACGCGCAAGGGGCCGCGCAAGGCGGCGATCGCGAACAAAGCGGCACCGGCCAAGGGCTGATCGTTTCACCCGCAACTGCTCAGTACCAATCTCGACTCAAGGACCGACATGGCAAGCAAGAACGCCCCGACCGCGCAGCAGCTGCAACAGCAGCAGACGGGTACGGGTACGCGCACGCGCAAGAAGGTGAAGAAGAACGTGGCCGAGGGCATCGCTCATGTCCACGCCTCGTTCAACAACACCATCATCACCATCACCGACCGGCAGGGCAACACGCTGTCCTGGGCGACTTCCGGCAACGCCGGCTTCAAGGGCTCGCGCAAGTCGACGCCGTTCGCCGCACAGGTTGCCGCCGAACGTGCCGGGCGCGCGGCGCAGGAATGCGGGGTGAAGAATCTCGAAGTGCGCATCAAGGGGCCGGGCCCGGGCCGAGAGTCCGCAGTGCGCGCGTTGAACGGGGTCGGCCTCAAAGTCACGAGCATTGCCGACGTCACTCCGGTTCCGCACAACGGTTGCCGCGCGCCCAAGCGGCGCCGCGTGTAAGCCGCGAGCGAGGATAAAACCATGGCCAGAAACCTCGATGCCAAGTGCCGCCAGTGCCGGCGGGAAGGCGAAAAGCTGTTCCTGAAGGGCGAGAAATGCTTCACCGACCGATGCGCCATCGAGCGGCGCAACTACGCTCCCGGCCAGCACGGCCAGAAGAGCGGCATGCGCCTGTCCGATTTCGGCAAGCAGTTGCGCGAAAAGCAGAAGTTGCGCCGCATCTACGGCGTGCTCGAGAGACAGTTCCGCAAGACCTACGCACAGGCCGATCGGCGCAAGGGGATCACCGGCGAGAACCTGCTTGCGATTCTCGAATCGCGCCTCGACAGTCTTGCCTATCGAATGGGCTTCGGCATTTCCAGGTCGGAGGCTCGCCAGGTGGTGCGCCACAATGCGATCCTGGTGAACGGCAGGCGCGTCAACATTCCGTCCTTCCAGTGCCGCCCCGGCGACGTAATCGAGGTCGCGTCGCGGGCCAAGGACCAGCTGCGCATCAAGGCCGCGGCCGAAGCGGCTGCGGCGCGCAGCATCCCGGAATGGCTCGAAGTCGACGCGAAGGCCCTCAAGGGCACGTTCAAGTCGCTGCCGGCGCGCACTGATCTGCCGTCCACGATCAACGAGAGCCTGGTGGTCGAACTGTATTCCAAGTAAACGAGCGAACTACTTCCGCACACGTTTCAACGCAGGACAAACTATGCCCCAGACCGGATTCTTGAAGCCGCGTATCGTCGACGTCCAGGACCTCTCGCCTTCCCACGCGAAGGTGACGATGGAGCCGTTCGAGCGCGGCTACGGCCACACCCTCGGCAACGCGCTGCGGCGCGTGCTGCTTTCATCGATGCCCGGCTACGCTGCCACCGAGGTGCAGATCGCCGGCGTGGTGCACGAATACTCGACCCTCGACGGCGTGCGCGAGGATGTCGTCGATATCCTTCTCAACCTCAAGGGCGTGGTGCTGCGCCTGCATAACCGGCAGGAGGCGATCCTCACGCTCAAGAAAAAGGGCGAGGGCGCGGTGACCGCGGCGGACATCGAGACATCTCACGATGTCGAGATCGTCAACCCCGAGCACGTGATCGCGCAGCTCACGGCGGGCGGGAAGATCGAGATGCAGATCAAGGTCGAGATGGGCCGCGGCTACGTTCCGGGCAACATGCGGTATCTGCCCGAAGAGACCAAGGGCATCGGCCGGATCATCCTCGACGCCTCTTTCTCGCCCGTGCGGCGCGTGTCCTACCAGGTCGAGAGCGCGCGCGTCGAACAGCGCACCGACCTCGATAAGCTGATCATCGATATCGAGACCAACGGCGCGATCGAGCCGGAGGAGGCGATCCGCTATGCGGCGCGCATCCTGGTCGACCAGCTTTCGGTGTTTGCGCAGCTCGAGGGCACGGCGCTTCCGACCGAAACCCCGAAAACGGTTACCGTGGACCCGATTCTGCTTCGCCCGGTCGACGACCTTGAGCTCACCGTGCGCTCGGCGAATTGCCTCAAGGCGGAAAACATCTACTACATCGGCGACCTGATTCAGCGCACCGAGACCGAGCTGCTCAAGACGCCGAACCTCGGGCGCAAGTCGCTCAACGAGATCAAGGAGGTGCTTGCCTCTCGCGGTCTCACGCTCGGCATGAAGCTGGAGAACTGGCCTCCGGTCGGGCTCGAGCACGCTCGCAGCTAAGCGCAAAAGGGGCATTCCATGCGTCACGGCCACGGGCTCAGAAAGCTCAACCGCACCTCGAGCCACCGCAGCGCGATGCTGCGCAACATGGCGGTGTCAC
>JBGOTT010000348.1:0-4406 GCA_041476585.1 Gammaproteobacteria bacterium
CACACCCATCAGTTCACGCTCGTACTTGCCACCCTCCTCGCCATCACCCCAGGCTAAGCAGTAGTCGGGACAAACGAGGTCGCACAAGCCGCAGTGGATGCACCCGTCCCTGTTGAAAACCGGCAGCGATCCCGTGCGCGACGCCGAGAGATCATTCCACACCGTGTTGCCCGGCTCGGGGATGATTCCGCCGATCGGCTGCGTCTCGAAGCCCAACGCCGGCTCGGAGCGGGCGGTCGGCAGATCGCCCTCGGCACGACCGACCCCCTCGAGCGCCTCGAAATCGGCAGCGCCGTGCCGGAACGCGCACTCGTTCGATGCTACGGCCTCCGGGTGCTTGCCGGCGAACTCCTCGGAGAGCGCTTCAAGAATCTTCTCGGTGTCGAGGAACGAAAACGCGCCGCAAAGCGTCCCCAGCAGCACCGCATTGGGCCGGGATTTCTCTTTCATCGCGATTCCGAGAGCGTCGACGCGGATCACGCGCGCGGTGCGCGGCAGCGCCGCAAGTTCCACCGGGACGGGACCCGGGGGCGCATTGAAGATGAACGTGCCGTCCTTCCTGAGACCGGCGAAAGTCGCCGGATTGTGCAGGAGTGCTGCGTGGAAGACCACGATGGCATCGGGCGTCTCCACGGGTGCGCTGGTACGGATCGGCCGATCCGCGGGCACCAGGCGCACGAACGAGCGCACCAGCGAGCCCTTCTTTTCGGATCCATAGGAGGAAAAATGGGCGCCATTGAGGCCCATCCTGAGCACCGCGGCCGTCGCAAGCACCTGCCCAGCCGCGTGAGCGCCCAGGCCCCCGATTGATTCGAACCGGATCTCGAAAAACCGGCCACCATTCGGCAGCGATACGGTCTGGCTCACCGGTTGCCCTCACTGAAGTCTGCACGGGCGGCCTTCACTTCTCTCTCGGCTATCCTCATGTTCTGGCAATCAATGCATGGGACAAAAGGAGCTAAGGCCCGGGGCCGAGACCTAGCGAGCGCTCAGTGCGCCCGTGGCGTAGGAATCGGAGTCTGCACCGGGATGCCAGGTGCCTTCAATTTGGTATCCACGAAAGCCCGCAGCTTTGCGATGTGAGCGTCCGACAGATGCGCGAACCGTGCCTGCAGCTTCACGTATTCGCGAACCGGTTTGTACCGTTTGGGTTTGAACTGGTAGCGTTCCTCGATTTCCTCTTCGCTGATGCGGGCGTATTTCCTGAGAGGGACGTTCACCCGGTCAGGAAGATCCACGTAGTTGTCGAAGGCTTGGGTGAACTTGCCATCCTTCCCCGCCGCGCTGGCCACGCCATTGGCGATGTCCCGCCCCTCCTTGTCCTGCACCACCCCCCGAGCCCATACCGTAATCTGATGCACCTTGCTGGCCATACGATCCTCATTTGTTGCCTTCGGCGTTCCCTGCGGTCCGACTCTAGATGTACTTATAGGACGCGCATTTGGAGACGGTTTGATCCAAGTCAACCAAGACAACAATTGGGGTATGGTCCACGATGGTTACGATAACCTCAACCTTGTGAGTTGCAACAGCGCGCGGAATGAAGAACGCCACATTTCGCCATGTCAAGGTGTTCGAAGCGGTGGCGCGGCATTTGAGCTATTCGCGCGCCGCGGAAGAACTGCGCATGAGTCAGCCGGGGGTGTCGATCCATCACAAACAACTCGAAGGGCATGCGGGGCTGCCGCTGTTCGAGCAATTGGGGAAGAAAATCTATCTGACTTCCGCCGGTCACGAAATGCTGCGCTACAGTCGCGCCATTATTCAGCAGCTCAAGAAAGCCGACGAGGCGCTCGCCGCGCTAAAAGGGATACGCGGCGGCCGGCTCAATATCGCGGTAATCAGCGCGCAGCCGTCGCCATCGCCCAGACGTGCGAAAAGCGCAGGATTGAATTTACTATCGTTCGGCGGTACAGTGGTTTCCCGCTGCAACCCACCCAATGAGGAATACCATGTCGCAGACGTTTCTGAAGGCCCTGCTGTCTATGCTGTTCGCGCTGTGCGCATCGAGCGCGCTGGCGCAGATGCCGAATCCGTACGGCGCGCCGATCAGCCTCGAGAGCGCCAAGAAGGCGGCGGCCGCGGCGGCTGCGGAGGCGCGCAAGAACAACTGGAACATGGCGATCGCCATCACCGACGTCGGCGGCGAACTGGTCTATCTCGAGAAAATGGATGCCACGCAGACAGGCAGCGTCAAGGTCGCGATCGGCAAGGCCCGCTCGGCGGCGATGTTCAAGCGGCCGACCAAGGTGTTCCAGGACGTGGTCGCGAGCGGCGGTGGCGGCCTGCGTATCCTTGGGCTGGAAGGCGCGGTGCCGATCGACGGCGGTCTGCCGATCGTCATGGACGGCAAGATCGTCGGCGCAATCGGCGTCTCGGGCGCCGCGGGCGACCAGGACGCCCAGTGCGCGAAGGCGGGCGCCGATACGCTGAAGTAAGAGTGCAGAACCGCCAGGAAAAAGGGGCCGTTCGGCCCCTTTTTCCTTTCCGAAACGGACGTCCACGACAAAGCAACGTTTGCCCGGGAGCTTTTAGGGCTATTCGATTTATATGACCTCTCGGCAATCTTTGGCCGAAAGCGGACTATTCTAAGATCACACTGGCATCGCTAGAGGGCGCAGGTCAGGGGCAGCATGCGGTTCGAAACTGTCTCACTCGTGACCTTCGAGCCCCGCAGGGGAGTTCGGCAATGGATAGCCCTATACTTCAGCCATGCGATTCCGATGCATCGTCTCCTACCGCACCTCGCGTAGCAAAAGCATTTCGACTTGGCGCACTAGCACGCAAGGTACGGATGTTCTTTCGGTCACGGCCAACATCATCGAGAAGCTAAAGCGCCGGCAACGCCGCTCGCTTACGGTGGTAGGCATCTATGTGTGGCTCCAGGACCAGGCAACGACCTAATGGGCCATCAATCCCGAAGCTACTGAGCGGAATTTGGCCGCGCCTCGTAGCTTTCGATAACTACTGCTATCAAGAGCGTCGAGAGAATGGCTTAGTAACGGTGGAGCTTTGCTTCGAAGCAACGTTCTGGGGCGGAATGACCGCTTCCTACCCTTAGCGGACACGCGATCGAACCCTCGTACGCAGCTTTTTCAACTCCGCCCAAAACAGCAATCCTGCCACTTGTTTCCTCACTTTTCGACGCCAAGACTACTTCGGGAGCAGGTTCGCGTCGCGCATGAGCAAGCCGGTGGTGGAGACGCGCAGCTCAAGCTCGGCGGGCCGAGTCACCGTTGTAAACGTCGCCGAGCCGTACTCCGCATCGAGCAGCGTTGCAAGAAATGCGTAGCGCTGGCGCAGCCTAAAAAGGTCCATCGGTCTTTCCTGCCCGAGTAAATACACGGTCCGAACCGCGGAACGCTCCTGCTCGATGGCGCGGTAGCGTCCCGCGATCCGGTCCAGCTCGTAGGCGGTATGCAGGCCCAGCAGGTTCGCCAGCGGCGTCCATTTCAGGATATGCGCGTCCACGTAGATCTCGTCCCCGGCGAGCTCGTAGGTCGCCTCGCTGCCGTCCGGGTAGCGGATCGTCGCCGCGATGCGCTGCGCGCCCGCGGGCCGCACCGACAGGTGCGCCGCGACATCCTCGCGCGTCAGCGCCTGGTAGCCATGGATGCCGGCCGCGACCGCGCCCGCGAGCGTGCCAAGAGTGGCAAGCAGCAGGCCCGCAAGCGTGCGCAGGGCGAAGCGCAGCGGCCTCGCGCGCACGAGCGCCGCGAGGCCGCTGATGATCAGGATCGCGCCCAGCGTGCCGAGCAGGACGCCGGCGAGCAGGAACAGCCCGGTTGGCAGCTCGATCACTGCTTCACGAATTTCAGCGTAAAGCGGTCGCTCTCGCCGATGGCGGCGTACTTCGCGCGGTCCTGGTCCTTCAGCCGGTACGTCGGCGGCAGCGTCCAGACGCCCGCCGGGTGGTCCTTGCCGTCCCTCGGATTGTCGTTGACGCCGGAGACGCCCGCCAGCCTGAAGCCGGCCTTCTCGATGAGCGCGACGGCGTAGTCCTCGCGCACGTAGCCCGACTTCATCTGCTCCTGCTGCGTGCGATCGGTGCGGCCGCGATGGTCGACCACGCCGAGCACGCCGCCGGGCTTCAACGCCGCGTGGAACGCGCGCAGCGCGCCTTCGACTTCGCCGCGCTCGATCCAGTTGTGCAGGTTGCGGAAGGTGAGCACGATATCGGCGCTGCCCGGCGGCGCGATCTCGTGCCGGCCGGCATTGAATTCGGTCAGCAGGACTTTTCCATAGAGGCCGGGCTCGGCTGCCAGGCGCGCGCGCAGTTTCCGGTTGTCCTCCAAGTACTGGGGCGCGGCGAGCTCGTCGCGGTCGGCGGCGATGTAGCGGCCCTTGTCCTTCAGGTAGGGCGCGAGGATCTCCATGTAGTAGCCGCCGCTGCCCGGCAGGATCTC
>JBGOTT010000349.1:0-4396 GCA_041476585.1 Gammaproteobacteria bacterium
CGCTCGAGGACAACCTCGACGTGCTCAACGCCTCCGACGAGTCGGGCGGCGAGTGGGGGCGCGCCGCGACGCGCGATCTCGTGCGCTCGCGCATCAAGATCAAGTCGCTCAATTTCATGCGCGGGCGCACCTTCATCAACAAATACCTGATCATCGACGAGGCGCAGAACCTGACTCCGAAGCAGATGAAGACGCTGGTGACGCGCGCCGGACCCGGCACCAAGGTGGTGTGCCTCGGCAACATCGCTCAGATCGACACGCCCTACCTGACCGAGGGCAGCTCGGGGCTGACTTACGTCGTCGACAGGTTCAAGGACTGGTCGCATTCCGGCCACGTCACGCTCGCCCGCGGCGAGCGCTCGCGCCTCGCCGATCACGCTGCCGAGGTTTTGTAGAACGACGCTACCGCTGCTCCGATTGACCTGATATTCTTCGCGCTTTTCATTTTCCAGAGGACGCCATGATCCGCGTTTCAACCCCGTATGCCCGTCGGTTTCTTGCCCGTGCATTGCTGAGCATTGCGGTCGCGCTCTTCGCGCTGCCCGCGCTTGCGCAGGACAAGGGATTCCAGCCGCAGGTCGGGCAGCAGGGCAAGGACGTGATCTGGGTGCCGACGCCCGACGAAATCGTCGAGCGCATGCTGCGCATGGCGCAGACCACCGCCAACGATTACGTGATCGACCTCGGCGCGGGCGACGGCCGCATCGCGATTGCCGCGGCGAAGAAATTCGGCGCCAGGAGCACCGGCCTCGAGTACAACCCGGACATGGTCAAGCTCTCGCAGCGCAACGCCGAGAAGGAAGGCGTCGCGAGCAAGGTGAAATTCCAGCAGGCCGACATCTTCGTCACCGATTTCAGCCAGGCCACCGTGCTCACCATGTACCTGCTGCCGAACCTGAACCTCAAGCTTCGCCCGACCATCCTCACAATGAAGCCGGGTACGCGCGTGGTCTCGCACTCCTTCACCATGGATGACTGGCAACCCGACGAGACGTCGTCGGTCGATGGCCGCAACGCCTACCTGTGGATCGTGCCGGCGAACGTGGCGGGTGCCTGGAAGCTCGGGTTCAACGGCCAGGGCCATGAGGTGACCTTCGACCAGCGCTACCAGAAGATCGAAGGCACCATCCGCCTCGGCACGCTCAGCGCCGGATTGCGCGAGCCGTTTCTGAGCGGCTTCAACATCCGCTTCGCCTACGTCGACAATGCCGGCCAGCGCCACCAGTTCACCGGCCAGGTGATCGGTGCCCGCATGGAAGGCTCCGTCAGGAGCGACGAGGGCAAGGAATCGCGCTGGAGCGCGGATAGAAAGTAACCGCCAGGAACAGGGGAACCGAGGTTTCCCCGTTACCCCTTCCTAAATTTTCGAGTGGGTGCCGTCGCAGAACGGCTTCCCGCCGGTGCGTTTGCAGCCGCAGAGCCAAACCTTCTGCGCCTCGCTCATCGTGAACTTGACCGGATTGATGGCGCCGCCCTTGTGCGAGCCGTCGCAAAATGGCTGGCGCTTGGATTGCCCGCAGGCGCACCACCAGTAATCGCCCGGAGCGAGTTCCACCGCGTACGGGGATTTCTGCGGCATCAGCGGTTCAGCCATGACACCCTCCTGTCGGAACGGCAGGGTGCATTAAAGCGCGCTTAGCGCGGTTTGGCTAGTCGCGGTCGCGGCTGATTCAGTAGCCGCCGGGCGAGGCAAAATTCTCGAAACGGGTGAACTCGCCGAGGAAGGTCATTTTCACGGTTCCGATCGGGCCGTTCCTCTGCTTGCCGATGATGATTTCGGCGCTGCCCTTGTCGGGCGACTCCGGGTTGTAGACTTCATCGCGGTAGATAAACAGGATCAGATCGGCGTCCTGTTCGATCGCACCCGATTCGCGCAGGTCCGACATGACAGGGCGCTTGTTGGGACGCTGCTCGAGCGCGCGGTTGAGCTGCGAGAGTGCGACCACCGGCACCTCCAGCTCCTTGGCCAGCGCCTTGAGCGAGCGCGAGATCTCCGAGATTTCGGTGGCGCGGTTCTCGCCCTGCGTGCTGGCCGACATCAGTTGCAGGTAGTCCACCACCACCAGCCCGAGCTTGCTGCACTGGCGCCGCAGCCGACGCGCGCGCGCGCGCAGTTCGAGCGCGTTGAGCGCCGCGGTCTCGTCGATGAAGATCGGCGCCTCGTGCAGCTTGGACACCGAGTGGGTGAGCTTCTGCCAGTCCTCGTCCGTCAACCGCCCGGTGCGCACACGGTGCTGGTCGAGACGCCCGATCGAGCCGAGCATGCGCATTGCGAGCTGGGAGCCGCTCATCTCCATCGAGAAAATCGCCACCGGCAGCCCGTTGTCCACCGCGACGTGCTCCGCGATGTTGAGCGCCAGCGCGGTCTTGCCCATCGAGGGGCGCCCGGCAATGATGACCAGATCGCCGGGCTGCAGGCCGGAGGTTTTCTCGTCAAGATCGTGGAAGCCGGTCGGCACGCCCGTCACGTCCGAGGGATTGTCGCGGTGGTAGAGCACGTCGATGCGCTCCATCACCTGCGCGAGCAGCGGCTGGATCTCGACGAAGCCCTGCTTGCCGCGGCTGCCGGACTCGGCGATTTCGAACACGCGCGATTCCGCCTCGTCGAGCAGCTGTGCAGTGTCCCTTCCCCCGGGGCTGAGCGCCGATTCGGCAATCTCGCCGCTCACCTGGATCAGGCGCCGCAGCATCGCGCGATCGCGCACCACTTCGGCGTAGCGCCGGATGTTGGCCGCGCTCGGGGTGTTTTGTGCCAGCGCGGCGAGGTAGGCGCTGCCGCCGGTCTTGTCCTTGTCCTCGCTCGATTCGATCGAGTCTCCGACGGTGACGATGTCCGCGGGCCGGCTCTTCTCGATCAGCGCGCTGATATGCTTGAATACCCGGCGATGGTCGTCGCGGTAGAAATCCGCAGCCGACACCAGGTCGGCAATCTTGTCCCAGGCCTGGTTGTCGAGCAGCAGCCCGCCCAGCAGCGACTGCTCGGCCTCGACCGAATGCGGCGGGACCTTGAGCGCAAGCAACTGCGGATCTGCGGCCTCGCCGCGGGTCTGCGGAAATGCTGCCGTGTTCTGGGGACGCGCCATGGATCGATGCGGGAAAGACGGCATCCTACGAAAAAAAAAGGGCTGTCGCCAGCCCTTTCACCGGAAAGATTTTTCTTCTTTCGAATCAGGTCTCGCCGAGCACCGAAATCTTGATGTGGACCACGACGTCGGTGTGCAGCGCAATGGCGATCTCGTAGTCGCCGACCTGCTTGAGCGGTCCGGTGGGCATGCGCACCTGCGCGCGCTCGACCTCGAAGCCCTGCTTGCCCAGCGCTTCGACGATGTCGTAATTGGTTACCGAGCCGAACAGGCGCCCGTCGACGCCCGCCTTCTGGGTGATCTGCAGCAGCAGCCCGTCGAGCTTCGCGCCGCGCTCCTGTGCCCTGGCAAGCTGGTCGGACTGCGCCTTCTCCAGCTCGGCACGGCGCGTCTCGAAGGCCTTCAGGTTGGCGTCGGTCGCGCGCTTGGCCTTGCCGTGCGGGATCAGAAAGTTGCGCGCGTAACCGTCCTTCACCTTGACCACGTCGCCGAGGTTGCCGAGGTTGGCGAGCTTCTCCATCAGGATCACTTGCATGTCGGCGCTCTCAATGCAGATCGGTGTAGGGCATCAGCGCGAGAAAGCGCGCGCGCTGGATCGCATCGGAGAGCTGGCGCTGGTATATGGCCTTGGTGCCGGTGATGCGCGCCGGGATGATCTTGCCGTTCTCGTTGACGAAGTCCTTCAGGATGCCGATGTCCTTGTAATCGACCCACTCGATCTTCTCCGCGGTGAAGCGGCAGAATTTGCGGCGCTTGAACAGCGCGCGCTGTCCGCGGTCCTTGCGGTCCTTCTTGGCGAACTTCCCTTTGCCTTTTCCTTTGCCTCTGCGTGGCGGCGGCATGTCTATTCTCCTTGCATGAATTCGATGTCAGTCACGTGCAATACGGGTACCCTGGACCGGCGGCTCCGGGCGCACAGGAAACCGTCGGCCTTCAATCGGGTTCCGGGAGCCTGCTTCGCAATCAGCCGGGCGGTGGCATCGAACGCCAGCGCGGGAACCTCCGCGTGCACCCTGCGCCGCGCGCCCGCTTCCGGGCGTTCCGACTGGTGCGCGATGCGAAATTCGATCACCGCGACCCCGGCCGGCGTGTGGCGCAACGCTCCCAGTTCGGCAAGCGTCCCTTCAAGTTCGACACGGTTGGCGCTTTCAGACCCGGCACTCAAGCAGCGCCCGGGCCATCGACGACGCGCGCGCGCGCGGGTTCCGGTACCGACTCACCGCCGCGGCCGTCCATCATCGACCGGGATTTCTCCTCCTTCATCATCGAAGAAGGCATGGTTACCGGGCCTTTCATCTTCACCACCAGGTGCC
>JBGOTT010000350.1:0-4379 GCA_041476585.1 Gammaproteobacteria bacterium
GACATCACCGGATTGCGCGTCCAGGTGACGTGGTACATCTCGCGCGAGTACTCCACGGCTTGCGCAACGCTGCCGCCGACCAGTTGCACCAGCGCAGGCGAAGCCGCGAGCGACTGCCCCCCGTAGCCCGCGGTCTCGCAGATCGCGCTGTCGCCCAAATCCGCGTTTGCATCTTCCTGCGAGAACCCGGGAAAGAACAACCCGACCGGCGTGTCTGACGGCGCCTCGAACCAGCGAGCGCCCAGCCCGCTCACCCGGATCGCGGTGGTCACGCCGTTCCTCGCAATGGCGGTGACGATCGATGAGCCTTCAACGCCGTGCGTCGCGTCCATGATCGCCTTTGAAGCGACCATCGACAGGTTGAGAAAGAACTGGCTCGTCGCAGCGATGAACTCGAGCGCCTCGCGCGCCCGGGCGCGATCGAATCCGCTGCCGGCGAGTGGGCCGCCGATCGCCATGTGGAACAGCGCCGTCGCCGCAGAGTTGCGGCTGTGCACTTCGTCGCCCATCAGCAGCGCCTGCGACTGGATCGCCTTCAGGTCGATGCCGTCCGGAATACAGCTAAGCGCAGTCTTGATCGCCGGCGCGAGCACCGTCGCGATCCACTTGAGCCGCTCGACGACATCCGGGCCGTGGGCACCGAAGCGCAGCACGCGACCGATGCCTTCGCTGAAATTCGTGTACGCCATGTTGCCGTGCGTCGCGTTCTTCACGACGAACACCGGCATCGACGGCGAAATCGCTCCGGACATCGGCCCGACCGCGCCGATATCGTGGTTCGGCAGGAACTCGACTTCGCCGCGCGCGAGCCGCTCGCCCGCCTCCTCCGCGGTAGCGGCCCAACCCTCATACAGCATCGCGCCGATCATCGTGCCCTTCATCGGGTCGCACATCCGCGCCCACGGGATAGGCGCACCCGCATGGGTGAGCGTCTTCCTGCCGTTCGCCCACAGGTCGGGCCAGACCGCGTCGGCGCGCAGACTTACGTCGGTCAGAACCGGGCGCGCAGCGAGCATACGTTCAGTCGCCGCGTCGTTCGCGCGATCGATGCGCGAGCCGATCGCATCCGGATCCTCCGCGTCGCCGCAGAGCCGGGCGAGCGTCCATGCGAGCTTGGGATCGCCGTCGCCGGCCGGTCGCCAGTCCAGGTGCACCAGCGGCGCGCCCGATTGTCTGACGCTGCCGGTGAACAGCTCGAGCCCCACGTTCACAACCGCGAGCTTGTCGTGCAGGAGGTCGTGGGTCATGCGGGATGTACGAAAGCGGTTGCATCCACGCCGATGGCGAATCCAGTGAGCATGTCCCACCCGGACGAGTGTCCGAGCGCGGCGAGCGTGCGCGCTGCGTCGATCGCCGCCGCGTCATCGCCTGCAACCAGCGCGTCGGCCAGCGCGTGCAGCGATTCGAAGCTTGCACCCGCGACAAGGTCGGCGAACAGCGCCGCGCTGATCGCGTGGCTCGCAGTGCGCGCATCAATGACCAGGCGCTCGCCGATGGCGCGCCACCGCGCATCGCGCGAGACAAGCGTGCGGCCGAACAGCGCTGCACCGCAAAGATCATCCCCTGAGGGCGTCAGCCCCGTTCCGAGCCCGAGCAGCGCGTGCGAGGCGGCACGGACCGCTTCCGGGTCGGCCGCACGATACGCTGCAGCGAGTGCGTATACCCGGGGCACCGCAAGATCGAGAGGAAAGGCGGGTGTACGGCCGACCAGCAACGCGCCAAAACCGCGCGCATCCCCAAGCGCGACGACCGACCCGATCAGGCGCCGGCACGCCGCGGCGACTGTGCCAGGCGCGACGCGCGCAGCCAGAGGCAGCGCCGCGCTCCACGCTACCCGCGGCAGGCGCGCGAACGACACGACCCGGCCGCGCACGACCGGCGCCGCGGTCAGCACGGCGCGCGGATGGCGCGCCGGCAGCTTCGATCCCACCCAGATGATCTCGCCTGCCGCGTCGAAATACGGCGCATCGGGAAACGCCGCCAGCGGATGCGCAAGGCCGCCGCTCGCCTTGAGCGCGGCGTGCGCCTTGACGCCGATGCTCACCACCGCGTTCACGCCACCCTCCCGGCGACGACCTGCGCAGCGAGCCGCGCAGCAGCCGTCGAGGTCGGCGCGAGCAGCATGCCGGCGTCGCGCAGCTTGGCGATCTGCCCGGCAAGCCCCTGCGGATCGCCGTCCGTGCCGCAGACGAATCCGAGCACGATCAGCTTGCGCTTCTCCGTGCCCGCGATGGCGCGCGCCTCACGCACCGCGGGCGCGAGTTCGCCGGCCGGGTCGGGATGCGCGCCATAGCCGAGCACCACGTCGAGCACGATCACCGCGACCGACGGATCCCTCGCCTCTTCGAGGAGTCGCCCGACGCGCGCTGAAAAATCGATCATCGGGTGCGGCCGGCCCACGGTGAACTCGTCCGCGCCGAGGTCGATCGCGGTGTGCTCCCGGCTCGGCGCGCCACGCGGCAGCGCGTATTTCCTGTCGACGGGTGCGTTCGACCACGTCGCAATGCCGGCATCCTTCAGCACCAGCTGGGCCTCGGTGCAATACGTGCCGCCCGAGTAAAGACCGCGCATGAAGCCCTGCATAGGCGCGAGCGCCGCGGGCTTCGCGTCAGCGCCGGGCGTCTCGCCGCGTGCGACCGCGACCGCGGTCGCCGCGGCGTCTTCGAGCGTCGCTGCGGGATGAATGTTGCCGCCGCCTGTAAGATTCGAACCGAGGAACAGCACGACCACCGGCTTGCCGCAGGTGCGCGCCGCGCCGAGCGCTCGCTCCGCTACCGACGGCGAAGGCGGCTTGCAGACGATCACGATCACGTGCGTGTCCGAATCGCGCGCAAGCAGCTCGAGGCCCGCGAGCAGCGTCGTGCCACCCACCTCCTCGCAGACGTCCCGGCTGCCGGTGCCGAGCGCGTGCGAAACGCCCTCGCCCAGCTCGTGGATGCGCACACTGACCTCCTGCATGCCGGTGCCCGATGCGCCGACGAGGCCGATCGCACCGTGGCGCACCGCGTTCGCAAACCCGAGCGGCACGCCGCCGATGATCGCGGTCCCGCAGTCCGGCCCCATCACCAGCAGGCCCTTCTTGGAAGCCAGACGCTTCACCGCCTGTTCCCCGGCGAGCGGCACGTTGTCGCTGAACAGGAACACGTGCAGCCCGCGCTTGAGCGCCTTCAACGCCTCCGCGGCGGCGTACGGCCCCGGAACGGAAACCTGTGCGAGCGTGGCGCCCGGGAGCCGCTCGAGGGCCATCGCGATCGAGCGCGGTGCGATCTCTCTGTGTTCGCCGGCGGCCACCGTGTCGCGCCCCGCGAGCTGCTCCTCGATCTCTGCGAGCGACGGCGCGAGCGCTGCCTGCTTGCCTTCGACGAGGATCATCAGGTCCGCCGGCGCGGCCTCTGCGATCTCCGGGGCGAGCAGGCCGGCCTGAACGAGGATGTCCTTGTTTGCCGGCGTCCCCATCAGCAGCGATACGCGCGCGATCCCGTCGCGCGCGGCGATCGCCTGCGCGACGCGCATCAGCACGACCGAATCCTTGTAGAAGTTCTTCTTGGTGACCGCTACGATCGGCACTTACGCCAGCGCATTCAGGATTCGCTTGGAATCGGTGACGAAGCCGAAGCATTGCTCTACGTTGAACAGCGTGGCCTCGGTGCAGTAGCCGGGCGAACTGGTGGCACAGCAATCCTCCACCAGCAGGCAGCCATAACCCAGGAAATTGGCATCGGTCAGACTGTGCAGCACGCATTGGTCCGTATTCACGCCGGCGAACAGGATCGTCCGGATGCCGAGATTGCGCAGGATGCTGTCGAGCGGCGTGTCCCAGAAGCCGCTGATGCGGTGCTTGTCGACCTTGAGGTCCCCAGGCTCCTGCTTGAGCTCATCGACCACTGCCGCGGCCCAACTGTCCTTTTCCAGCACGTGCGAGCCGTTGCCCGGCAGCGGTTCTCCGAGGCCGATACCCCGTCCGTCACGCTTGTAGAGGTGGATCTGGTTGGGCGGCATGTTGGCGAGGTCCGGGCGATTGCCCCAGTTGACCCAGATGATCGGCATACCCGCCTTGCGCATTGCCGGCAGCAGTCTTTGCAGCGGCTCGATCGGCTTTCGGTCCGGCCGGTAATCGCCGCCGATATGGTCGACCCAGCCGCCCCGGGTACAGAAATCGTTCTGCATGTCGATCACGATCATCGCGGTGCGCCGCAGGTCGACCCTCACCGACTGACGCGTGGCGGCAATGGTCACAGGCCTGGGCGGGGGTGAAGCCGCCGCCATGTCGATCTGCTTGGCATTGGCCCCCCATTTGAAATAGGCGCGCGGAGACCCCAACGAATGCAGCGCCGCTGCGCGGTTGTTTCGCGTCGTGACTGTCTTGGCCATGCAATGGC
>JBGOTT010000351.1:0-4362 GCA_041476585.1 Gammaproteobacteria bacterium
CTGAAAATGATCGACCGGGGCGCCGACATCGAGGCGAAGGACCCGGGCGCCGGCGCTTCAGCGCTGCACTTCGCGGTGATGAAGGGCAATCAGCCGCTCATCGACCTGCTCGTTTCGCGCGGCGCGGACCTTAACAGCCGCACCCGGAACGGCACCACGCCGCTGCACACCGCGGTGCTCTATGCGCGGCTCGAGGTCGCGGAGTTCCTGGTCGGCAAGGGCGCCGATGTCAACGCGCAGAGCGCTTCGGGCGCTACGCCGCTTGCGCTCGCCATCGCCGCGAAGAATGAACCGATCGCCGCTCGCTTGAGGGAGCTGGGAGCACGCTGAAGCTGGGCCACTCGGGTTCGAGCGGCCGGCCGGGAAGTAGCGCGCTACCGTCCGCCGGCATTTCTCCAGACGCTCAACGCGATCGGCGTTCGACCGTCCCGGGCGACCAGCATGCGCTTGCCGTCCGCGCTGACGTAGAACAGGTTCCATCGCGCGCCCGCCGCGCGCGCCTCCACCGGCCAGTAGCAACGGCCTGCAACCTTGATCGGTGCATCCACCGCAAGCAGGAAGCTCGCGATCGTGTTAGCGGGAAGGGACGCTTGCCACGCCTCGGTCTCCGGCAGGTACTTCACGCGTCCGACCATGCGGCGCAGTGGCGCGTTGCCTTCGTCCGGAATCACGCAGGCCGAGACGGGGAACGCGACCAGCAGTAGCGCGGCGATCAGGCTTCTTTCGAGCGGTCCCACAGGTTCGGCACCACGCTGTTGTGGTAGCCGGAAATGAAGAGCCTGGCTTCGCCGGTCACTGGATCGAAGGCATGGCGCTTCACAGCGCCGATGTTCGCGCCGTAGATGTGAATGCTGATCGCTGCTTCCTGTTTCCTCGCGTTCGATACGACATGGACGTCGCCGATCCGCGGCGAAACCCGGTCCACGTCGCCGGGCCGCACTTCGTGCGCTGCATTCGGTTTGAGCGGCTTGCCCATCTCGGGCACCCCGTACTCCTCGCACAACTCCGCGCCGCGCATCACGCCGACCAGGCCCCAGACGGTGTGGTCGTGGATCGGCGTCCTGTGGCCCGGCATCCACACGAAGCTCACCACCGAAAAGCGCTCGAGCGGATCGCAGTAGAGCAGGTACTGCCGGTAGCCTTCCGGCGACGGCTGCGCGAATTCGTCCGGCAGCCAGTCGTCGTGGCTGACGAGTTCGTGCAGGAGCTTTTCTCCCTGATCGAGCAGCTTGGGCTCGTCTGCGCCGTGCGCCTCGATGAGGCCCGTCATGTCCTGAACGAAGCTGCGCAGGCGCGCGAGGTTTCTCACAATCGAATCACTTCCGGCGCGCCGGCGTAGAGCTTTTCCACCAGCGCGGCGCGGTTCTCCAGCACTGCGCGCTGGTTGATGTAACCCTTGTCGGTGATTTCGCCGGCGTCGATCGAAGGCGGCGCGGTGAGTACCAGAACCCGAGTCGGGTGCATCGAGCTGCCGCTCTCGGCCGCGAGCGCTTTGAGCGCCGCGGCGAGCGTTGCACGGATCACCTCGGGCGCAAGGTCTTTCGCCGCGGGGCTGAGAAACGCCAGCGCGCCGACTTGATCACGATCGTGGCCGGTGATGACGGCGTCCTGGATCAGCGGATTGCCCGCGGCGATCAGCTTCACGCGCACCGCGCCCGCGTGCACCCAGGTGCCGCTCGAGAGCTTGAAGTCCTCTGCAACGCGGCCATCGAAGGTGAGGCCGCGAGCCGGATCGGCCGGATCGGCCAGCTTGAGCGCATCGCCGATACGATAAAACCCCTCTTCGTCGAATGACGCACGGGTCAGGTCTTCGCGCTTGTAGTATCCCGGCGTGACGTTGGGGCCGCGCACCCGCACCTCCAGCTTGCCCGCGGAGGGCACCAGTTTCAGTTCGCATCCCGGCACGGGCAGCCCGATCACGCCGGCGCGGTCGATGTGGAAATGCACCTGCGTGGCGAGCGGCGAGGTCTCGGTAGAGCCCCAGGCCGAGACCATGGCCAGCTTGCCGCCTTTCTCCTCGAGCGCGAGCTTCTCGATGCGCTCCCACAGGTTCTGCGGCAGCGCCGCGGCGGCGTAGAACAGCACGTCGAGGTTGCGGAAAAAGTTGCTGCGCAGCGCGGCATCGGCTTCGAGCAGCGGCAGCAGCAGGTCGAAACCACGCGGCACGTTGAAGTACATGTTCGGCGCGATGTCCTTCAGGTTGCGCGCCGAGGTCTCGATCAGGCCGGGCGCCGGCTTGCCGCCGTCCACGTACAGCGTGCCGCCGTTTCTCAGCACCATGTTGAAGTTGTGGTTGCCGCCGAAGGTGTGGCTCCACGGCAACCAGTCGACCACCACCGGAGGTTTGTCCTCGATGAACGGCCACCCCTGCGCCAGCATCTGCTGGTTCGCGCACAGCATGCGCTGCGTGTTGATCACGCCCTTGGGCGTGCCGGTCGAGCCCGAGGTGAACAGGATCTTCGCCACCGTGTCGGGGCCGATCCTGGCGAACGCCTCATCGGCGCGCGCACTCGGCGAAGCCTCGAGCAGTTCCGCGATCGGCGTCGGGTGCGCGCCCACCGCCGCGAGCGCCGGAGCGAACTTCGCCGCATCGGCGGCATAGACCAGACCCGGGCGCAGCAGCTCGAAGATCGCCTTGAGCTTGGCGTAGTCCTTCGACAACAGCGAATAGGCAGGCGAAATCGGCGCGACGGGGATGCCCACGTGCATCGCGCCGAGCGCGAGCAGAGCGTGGTCCACCGAATTGTCCGAGAGGATGGCGAGCGGGCGTTCGGCGCCGAGGCCACGCTCGAGCAGCGCAGTGCCGATGCGCCGCACAGCGTCGAGCGCCTCGCGGTAGGTTACCTTGCGCCAGCCATCTGCCGATCGTTCGGCCAGGAACGCGCGATCCGGCGCCTTCTGCGCCCAGTCGGCCAGCCATTCTCCGGCGCAGCGCGCGTACGTTCCGAGCTGCTGCGGCGAGCGCAGCAGCATTGAGCCGTCCCGGCGCTGCTCCACATTGACGAGCGCCGGGGCGTAGCGCAGGTCGGAACGCAGGAAGCCCGTCACGACAACCGGACGTACTCGTAATCCAGCGGCAGGTTGTTGATCCCGCGGTCCGGCGGCGCGATCCAGCCGGCCATCTTCCCCGGTTCGACCACGCGCTTCATCAGCGTTTTCACGTAAGCGCGGTCGGCGTCGGACGGAATCCAGTCGTGCAGGCGACGCTCATAGTCTTCCTTCGGCAGCAGCTTGCCCTGCGGATCGACCGGCAGTCCGACCCAGGAGCCGATCGAGCGGCGAAAGCGCGTCGAGGGCAGCGTGAGCCGAAACCCTTGGCCGGCGCGCTCGATGGTGCGGTTCCAGCGCTTCAGTCCGATCTCGCAATCCTTCAGGTAGGACTCGCGCATCACTTCGTTTAGCGCGTTGCGCATCGGCACGTCCTGGATGCCCTCCGGCGTATCGAGCTTGAGCGTCTGGTCGGCAAGCACGTGGTCCTCGTAGCCCGATTCGTCGGGCCGCCCCTTCATGCCGCTGGCGAAACTGTTTGCGGCGTTCGACGAGATTTCCGCGCCGAACAGATCGAGCGAGGACGAGCACCAGAAGTTGAGATACTTCTGCAACAGCGGCAGGTCCACCGCGCCGTGCGCGCGAATGCGCGCGGGGTCGTCGGTGCCGAGTTCCTTCATCACTTCCAGCGTCCTTTTCACGACGCGTCCGAGCCCGGTCTCGCCGACGAACATGTGGTGCGCTTCCTCGGTGAGCATGAAGCGGCAGGTGCGCGAAAGAGGATCGAAGGCGGACTCCGCGAGACTCTTCAGCTGGTACTTGCCGTCGCGGTCGGTGAAGTACGTGAAACAGTACAGCGAGAGCCAGTCGCCGACCGGCTCGTTGAAGGTGGAGAGGATGCGCGGCTTGTCGGCGTCGCCCGAGTGGCGCTGCAGCAGTTCCTCGGCTTCCTCGCGCCCGTCGCGGCCGAAGTAGGCGTGCAGCAGGTACACCATCGCCCACAGGTGGCGGCCTTCCTCGACGTTGATCTGGAACAGGTTGCGCAGGTCGTAGAGCGACGGGCAGCTGTGCCCGAGCAGGCGCTGCTGCTCGACCGAGGCCGGCTCGGTGTCGGCCTGGGTGACGATGATCCGGCGCAGCATGTTGCGGAACTCGCCCGGCACCTCGTTCCACACCGGCTGGCCTTCGAAGTCGCCGAAGCCGATGGTCTTGCCCTCTTCGGCAGGCGTGAGAAAGATGCCCCAGCGGTACTCGGGCATGCGCACGAAGTCGAAGTGCGCCCAGCCGTTGGCCTCCACGCTGATGGCGGTGCGCAGGTAGATCTGGTGCCCCTGGAAGCCCTCGGGGCCGACCTCGTTCCACCAGGAGAGGAAG
>JBGOTT010000352.1:0-4310 GCA_041476585.1 Gammaproteobacteria bacterium
CAGAGAAGCCCATCAGCGCGCGGTCTAACCAGCCGCCGAAACGCCATGCCGCAAGCACGCCCAGCGGCACCGACACCAGCACCGCGATCACGATGGTGAACGTGGCGAGCGCCAGCGTGGGCTCGATGCGCTGCGAGATCAGCTCGGTGACCTTCATCTTGAAATAGAACGATTCGCCGAGATCGCCGGAGAGCATGTTGCCCAGCCAGATCGCGAACTGCACCGGGACCGGCCGGTCGAGGCCCAGGCTCGCCCGGATTTGCGCGATCTGTTCGGTATTCGCGGCGTCGCCGGCGAGGATTGCCGCCGGGTCGCCGGGCGTGAGCCGCAGCAGCAGGAACACCAGCACGGCGACGATCACCAGAACCGGGATCGTCGCCAGCAGCCGGCGGGCGAGGAACGCGTACATGAATGGAAAGGGGGGCTATGACAAGATTTCTCCGCCCCCCTTCAGATCCCCCCGGGACGCATCAGTTCTTCTTCAGGTTCCAGTAGAAGTTGCCGGTCTGGCGGAAGAAGCCCGTGATGTTCTTGCGCGCCGCGAGCGGCGCGTCGAATTCGCCCAACGGCACGTGCGTGGCGATTTCGAACGCCCGCGCCTGGATCGCGTCGGCGAGTTTTTTCTTCTTCGGGTCGTCGGTTTCGCGCATGAACTGGTTGCGCAGCTCGACGATCTTGTCGTCCTTGGCCCAGCCGAACCAACCGGAGGCCTCGCCGCGCGTGTCGAGCGCGGCGTTGCCGATCGGATTCCAGATGTCGGGCCCCTGCCAGGCGGTGAGGAACATGTCCCAACCGCCCTTGTCGGTGGGGTCCTTCTTGGCGCGCCGCCCGACCAGCGTCTGCCAGTCCATCGCCTGCAGGTCCACCTTGAAGCCGGCCTGGCGCAACAGCTGCGCTGCCACGTCCGGCAGCTTCTGGATCGCCGCCAGGTCGGTCGGCTTCATCAGCACCACCGGCGTGCCATCGTAGCCGGAGGCCTTGAGCAGTTCCTGCGCCTTCTTCATGTTCGACTTCGACTGAATGTCGCTGCCGGCGCTGCTCGCGTACGGCGTGCCGCAAGTGAACATCGAGGCACAGGTGTTATACAGCTCCTTCACGCCGACCTGCGCCTTGAGGAACGGCTCCTGCGCGAACGCCGCCATGGCGGCGCGCCGCACCGCCGGGTTGTCGAACGGCTTGTGCAGGTGGTTGAACCGCGCCATAAACTGCAGCGGGACCGGGCTGTAGCTGTAGACGATGATGTTCGGATCGGCCTTGAGCGCCGTGATGTGATCGAATGCGGGCTGCTCGATGATGTCGACCTCGCCCTTTTGCAGTGCGTTCACCTGCGCCTGCGCGTCGCGCAGGGCCAGGTTCCACTCCACGCGGTCGACGTACACCTGCTTGCCGCCGGCCGAGCCCGAGGGCGGCTCCTTCCTCGGCACGTACTTCGTATTCTTGACGTAAACCGCCTTGTCGCCCGGCTTGAACTCGTCTTTCTTGAAGATGTACGGGCCGGAGCCGATGTAATCGTCGATCTGCTTGAACGCATCCGTTTCGGCTACGCGCTTGGGCATGATGAACGGAACATTCGACGACGGCTTTCCAATGGCCTCGAGCAGGAAGCCGCAAGCCTCGCGAAGGAAAATGCGGAAGCTGTCCGGGGACGGGGTGTCCATGCGGTCGACGAATGTGAACAGCGCGACGCCCATCGCGTCGCGCTTGCCCCAGCGCGCAAGCGACGCCACCACGTCTTCGCTGGTCACCGGTTTGCCGTCGTGAAACTCGAGACCCTTGCGCAGTTTGAAGGTCCACAACCGCTTGTCCGGGCTCGCGCTCCACTCCTCGACCATCTGCGGTTTGATCTGCGCCTTCTCATCGGTGCCGAACAGCGTGTCGTAGATCATGTAGCCGTGGTTGCGGCTCATATACGCGGTGGTCCAGATCGGGTCGAGGATCGCGAGGTTGGAGTGGGGCACGATACGCAGGACCTTGTCCTGCGCCAGCGCTCCGCCCATACCGGCGATTGCCGCCGCTGCGGCGAATGCGGCGAGCTTTCGTGTGAATGCCATGGATGTCGTCCTCTGCGATGATTGCTGCGCGAAGATAGCCGATGGGCGGGTGCGCGGCAAGCGGTTAATCCTTGCGGATGTTCCAGTAGAAGTCGCCCGGGCCGATCACCAGGCCCGTGACACCCTTGCGCACCGCGGCGGGGGCCACGTACTCGCCGACCGGCGCGTGCGTGCCGATCTCGAAACCGCGCACCTGCAGCTGTTCGGCGAGCTTTTTCTTCGTGCCCTCGTCGGTCGAGCGCGCAAACTGGTCGCGCAGTTCTTCCAGCTTCGCGTCGCAGGGCCAGCCAAACCACGCCTTTTCGCAAGCGCCATTCAGGCCGAAGTTGGCGATCGGGTTCCACATGTCGGGCGCGACGAAGGCGGTGAGAAACAGGTTCCAGCCGCCCTTGTCCGGGGCGTCTCTCTTCGCGCGCCGTCCGACCATGGTCTGCCAGTCCATCGCCTGCACGTCCACCTTGAATCCCGCCTGCCGCAGCAGTTGCGCCGCAACGTCGGGCAGCTTGTTGATGGTGGCGATGTCGGTGGGTTTCAGAATCACCACGGTCGTGCCGTCATAGCCCGAGGTCTTCAACAGCTCCTGCGCTTTCCTCATGGTCGATTTCGACTGGATCTCGCTTCCCACCGCGGTCGCGTAGACCGAACGGCAGGTGAACATTGAGGCGCAGGTCTGGTACAGGTCCTTGACGCCGATCTGCGCCTTGAGGAAGGCCTCCTGGTTGAACGCCGCGATCGCAGCCTGCCGGATTTTCTGATTGTTGAACGGCGGATGCAGGTGATTGAAGCGGGCGACATACTGGAAACCGGTCGGGTCCTTTTTGACCAGTTCGATCCTGGCGTCGCCGCGCAGCGCCAAGATCTGCTCGAACGGCACGCGCTCGATCATGTCGATCTCGCCCTTCTGCAGGGCGTTCACCTGGGTCTGCGGATCGCGCAGCGCCATCACCCATTCGACGCGATCGACGTAAACGTGCTTGCCGCCGGCGGTGCCCGAAGGGGGCTCCTTTCGCGGCAGGTACTTCGGATTGCGCGTGTAGACCACGATCGCGCCCGGCTTGAACTCGTCACGCTTGAACAGGTAGGGGCCTGAGCCGACGTACTCCTCGATCTGCTTGAAGGCATCCGATTCGGCGACGCGCCTGGGCATGATGAACGGGACGTTGGAAGACGGCTTGCCGAGCGCTTCCAGCAGGAACCCGCAGGCCTCGCGCAGGAAGATGCGGAACGTATCGGGCGTCGGCGCGTCCATGCGCTCGATGAAGCCGGCGAGCTGCTGTCCCATCGAATCGCGCTTCGACCAGCGCCAGATCGACGCCACCGCGTCTTCGCCGGACACCGGCTTGCCGTCGTGGAACTCGAGACCCCTTCTGAGCTTGAAGGTCCACAGGCGCTTGTCCGGGCTCACGCTCCACTCGTCGACCATCTGCGGCCGGATCTGGTTCTTCTCGTCGGTGCCGAACAACGTGTCGTAGATCATGTAGCCGTGGTTGCGGCTCATGTACGCCGTGGTCCAGATCGGATCGAGGATCGCGAGGTTGGAGTGCGGCACGACGCGCAGCGTGCGGTTGTCCTGCGCGGGCGCGCCGCACGCATATGCCGCGAAACAGGCCGCTGCGGCGAGCGGAATCAGTGTACGGATCATGCGAGAATGCTCCCGGTGCGAAAACGCGTTCGGACAGGTTAACAAGGCATGCAACGCATCGCAATCGGCGGCTTCCAGCACGAGACCAACACGTTCGCGCCTTCGCGAGCGGATTACTCGGCGTTCGAGGCCGGCGGCGGCTGGCCGGGGGTGCAATACGGCGCTTCGCTCTTCGATGCGGTGCAGGGCGCGAACATCCCCGCCGAGGGCGCAATCCAGACGTTGCGCGCAATGGGACACACGCTGGTCGCGACCGCGTGGGCGGCGGCGAGCCCTTCGGCCCACGTGGTCCATGACGCGTTCGAACGGATTGCGGGGGAATTGGTGACACGGCTGAAGGCGGCGGGTGCGGTGGACGCCGTCTATCTCGACCTGCATGGCGCGATGGTCACCGACCGTTACGATGACGGCGAGGGCGAGATCCTGCGCCGCGTGCGCGAAGCGGTGGGGCCGCGCGTTCCGGTCGTGGCGAGCCTCGACCTGCACGCGAATTTCACGCGCGCGATGCTGGAATGCGCCGATGGCCTGGTCGCCTATCGCACCTATCCGCACGTCGACATGGCGGCCACCGGCGCGCGCGCCGCGAAGCTGCTCGAACGCACGCTCGCGGCAGGCCG
>JBGOTT010000353.1:0-4273 GCA_041476585.1 Gammaproteobacteria bacterium
ACCGGGACCGCACGGCGGCGATGCCGTTCATCATGCTGACGACGCTGATCGACATGGTGTCGATCGGCCTCATCATTCCCGTGCTCCCGGCACTGGTCGGCAGCTTCACCGGCTCGCAGGCCGACCAGGCTTTCTGGTATGGCGTGGTGACGTTTGCCTTCGGCCTTGCGAACTTCTTCGCTGCGCCGATTCTGGGCGCGCTCTCGGACAGCCATGGCCGCCGGCCGGTGCTGCTGCTTGGGTTTTGCGGTCTTGCGATGAGTTTCCTTGCCACTGCGCTCGCCACCGCCCTGTGGATGCTGATTGCAGTGCGACTGGTGAGCGGCGCGATGCAGGCCAATATTGCAGTCTCCAACGCCTACGTCGCCGATATCACGCGGCCCGAGGACCGGGCGAAGCGTTTCGGCATGCTGGGGGCGATGTTCGGCGTGGGCTTCATCCTCGGGCCGGTGATGGGCGGGCTGCTGGGCGCGATCGATCTGCGTCTTCCGTTCTACCTCGCCGGCAGTCTTGCGCTGCTCAATCTGCTGTACGGCTTTTTTGTGCTGCCCGAATCACTCCCGGAAGGGCGCCGGCGCACATTTGACTGGAAGGCAGCCAATCCGGTCAGTTCGCTACGCGCAATGGCGGAGCTGAAGGGCGTAGGGCGGCTGGTTGCGGTGATTGCGTGCAGCGGGCTCGCACAGTTCGTGCTCTACACCTGCTGGGTGCTGTATACGACGTTCAAGTTCGGCTGGGGGCCGCTGGAGAACGGCTGGTCGCTCGCGGCGGTCGGCGTCGTGTCGGCCATTGTGCAAGGGCTGCTGCTCGGACGCCTTCTCAAGCGCTTCAGTCCGCGGCGGCTGGCGGTCCTCGGGCTCGTGTCGTCGACTCTTGCCTACGTGATGTGGGGTGCAGCCAGCGAAGGCTGGATGATGTTTGCGGTCATTTTCGTGAACCTGCTCGGCGCCACGGTGTCCGCTTCCATCCAGAGCATCATCTCGAGCGCCGCGGACGCGCGCAGTCAGGGACAGGCGCTCGGTGCGGTCGGCGGCCTGAACAGCCTGATGGCGGTGATCGCCCCAGCGATTGGTGCGCCGCTGCTGACGATGGTGTCGCATCTGCCGAAGGGCGACTGGCGCATCGGCGCTCCGTTTTATTTTTGCGCCTTGCTTCAGGCCGCGTCGCTGGTCCTGGCAATCAGCCACTTCCGCCGCGAGCGGCAGATGCGGGCATCAGCATGAACCATCTGCGCTTCGATGGCGCGCTTCGCACGTCAATCACACGCAATCTCGCCCTGCTGGTTGCTGACGCCCCGCAAACTTCGAGCCTCAAGCGCGCCGCGGTTTGCCTGATCCTCACCGATGACGGCGGGGGTGGCGCCGCTCTGGTACTGACGCGCCGCGCCGAGCACCTGAGTGCGCATTCCGGTCAGTTCGCGCTGCCCGGCGGGGGCATCGACACGGGCGAAACCGCCGCTGCGGCGGCGCTGCGCGAAGCGCGCGAAGAGATCGGCATCGAACTCGCGCCTGCATCGATTCTTGGCCGGCTGGACGACTATCCGACGCGTTCGGGGTATCTCATCACGCCGATCGTCGCGTGGGCGCCGGATGATGCGGCGATGCGTGCCAATCCTGCGGAGGTGGCCGCAATCTACCGCGTGGTCCTCGCCGAACTGAGCCGGCCCGGCTCGCCCGAGTTCGTCGCCATCCCGGAAAGCGATCAGCCGGTGATCCGTTATCCGCTGCTCGGCACGCTGATCCATGCACCGACCGCGGCGGTGCTGTATCAGTTCATGGAGGTTGCGGTGCACGGCCGCGCCACGCGCGTTGCGCACCTGGAGCAGCCCGTCTGGGCGTGGCGCTAGCAGACGGGAACTCAAGACACCCCCGCCAGTTCCTTCACCAGGCGTTGCGCGAGCGCGCTTGCGACCTGCCGGCGATAATTCGACGCAGTGACGGTCGTTCGCATCGGACTCACCTGCTTCTGCACCAGCTTTCCGAGTCTCGCGAACAACGCGTTGTCAATGGCCTGCCCGGCGAGTTCGCCGGTACCTTCCAGCAGCAGTGGGTGCGAATTGGTCCCGCTGAGCGCGACGCGCAGCGATTCGATGCGCCCGTCGGATGCCGCAAGCGCCACAGCCACACCCGCAAGAGGAAAATCGATCGCGCCGCGGTGGCGCGACTTGCGGTAAGCCATGCGCACGCCGGGCGCCGGCGCTGGAACATGCACCGCGGTGACGAACTCGCCGCGCCCGAGCGTCAGATGCTGCGCCCCATCGTCGCGGTACAGCTCGCCCAGCGGCGAGCGGCGCCCGCCCGCCGGCGACGCGATTTCGGCTTGCGCGTCGAGCGCAAGCAGCACCGGCGCCAGATCGCCGCTGTAGGCGGCGTGGCAGTGCGTGCCCTGCGGCGCCACGTGGCAGACATCGCCCTCGCGCTTCAGGCAGTAACCGTTCGAGCGCCGCCATGCTTCGCTCTGGTTGTAGTACACGCAGCGCGTATCGAGGCAAAGATTGCCGCCGACAGTGGCGGCGCTGCGGTGTCCCGGGCCGGCGATCGAGCGCGCCGCCTGCGCGAGTGCCGGCAGTTCGGCGATCAAGCGCGGATCCCGCGCCAGGCGCGCGACGGTGACGATTGCGCCAATCGCTACGCCCGTGTCCGCCCAGTCCAATTTGTCCAGCCCGGCGAGGCGGCTCAGATCCACCAGCGTCGCCGGGCGTTCCAGGCCGTGGCGCAGGTTGGCCAGCAGATCGGTCCCGCCAGCCAGTGCGCGCGCGCCAGGATCGGCGAGCAGCGCTGCGGCTTCGGCGATGCTCGCGGGCCGGCGCAACACAAAGCCGTTCAAGACCTGCATCTCAGCTTCCCGCTCTGACACGCTTCAGCCGTTCGCTGCGCCGTCTGGCGTGGATCGCATCGAGCAGGCGGTCGGACGTAAGCGGCAATGCGCCGACGCGAATCCCCGTCGCCTCCGCGACCGCGCTGGTAAACGCCGGCAGAAAACCCGCCAGCGAAGCTTCGCTCGCCTCCTTGGCGCCGAAGGGCCCGTTGGGATCGCGCGACTCGACGATCTTCACATGTATCGGAGGAGATTCGACGATTGTCGGCACCCGGTAGTCGAGGAAGTTGGCACGCAACGGCAGCCCGTTGTCATGGAACTGGGTCTCCTCGCCCGTCGCCTGCCCCATGCCCATCCACACGGCGCCCTGCACCTGGCCCTCGACCGAAAGCGGATTGATGGCGAAACCGCAGTCATGCGCGACCCACACGTTTTCGACCTTGACCTCGCCGGTTTCCTCGTCGACCGCCACCTCGACGACCTGCGCCGCGTAGGAAAACCCCGGGCTGGGGCCCACGCCCGCGCCGCGAAACTTTCCTCCCTGCAGTTCCGCCGGCACGGTGTAGGTGCCCTTGACCGTGATCGGACCGGTTTCCGCGAGCGCTGCGCGCACCGCCTCGCGGTAGGAAATCGCGCGATCCGAGCCGACCACTCTGTAGGTTTCGCCGAGGCACTCGATGTCTTCAGCACTGGTTTCGAGCCGCCTTGCGGCGGCATCCACCAGATGCTTCCTGAGTTCCTTCCCGGCGGCGAGCGCAGCGTTGCCGACCATGAAGGACACGCGCGAGGAATACGATCCGTTGTCCTTCGGCGTGAGCGCGCTGTCGGCGGCGATCACGCGGAAGCGCTGCAGGCCGATGCCGAGCGCCTCGGCAGCGACTTGCGCGAGCAGCGTCGAGGACCCCTGGCCGATATCGGCCGCGCCGGTCAGCAGGGTGATCGAGCCATCAAAGTCGAGTCTCAGGTTGACCGTGGCGTGGGGCTCGCCGGTCCAGTGCACCGGCTTTGCCGCGCCGGAGACGTAGTGCGAGCAGGCCATTCCAAGGCCGCGACCGGGCGACAGCTTGCCCTTGCGCTGTTTCCAGCCCGATGCCTGCTCGACCCAATCGAGGCATTCGGGCAGGCCGTATGAATTCACCTGCAGGTCGTTGACGGTGCGGTACGGCGGCGTGATCAGGTTGGCCCTGCGCACGGCAAATGGATCGAGGCCGAGTTCGCCGGCCATGGTGTCGAGCATGGTTTCGAATGCGTGGCGCATGTCGACCGAGCCGTGGCCGCGCATCGGCCCGCAGGGCGGTGTATTCGCGTAGACGCGATAGCCCCGGTATCTGACCGCCGATGTCCTGTAAAGCGCGTTGATGAGCGCCCCGGCGTAGAGAATGGTGACGATACCGTAGCCCGCGTAGGCGCCTCCGCGCTGCACGACTTCGGCGTCGATCGCGGCGATCTCGCCGCT
>JBGOTT010000354.1:0-4259 GCA_041476585.1 Gammaproteobacteria bacterium
CCGCCACGACCATCACGTCCGACTGGCGCGGGCTGGCCCGGAATACGATGCCGAAGCGGTCCAGGTCGTAGCGCGCCGCGCCGGCGTGCATCATCTCGATCGCGCAGCACGCAAGTCCGAAGGTCATCGGCCACATCGAGCCGGTGCGCGTCCAGTTCACCACCGTGTCCACCGTGGTGGTCATGAAGCCGTGCTGCATCAGTCCGTCAGAAGCACCCATGGTTCAATCCCAGTCCAAGGCGCCCTTGCGCCACTCGTAGAAAAAGCCGACTACGAGAATACCGAGGAACACCATCATCGACAGAAAGCCGAACAGGCCGATCTCGTTCAGCACCACCGCCCACGGAAACAGGAACGCGATCTCCAGGTCGAACAGGATGAACAGGATCGCGACCAGGTAGTAGCGCACGTCGAACTTCATGCGCGCGTCCTCGAAGGCCTCGAAGCCGCATTCGTAGGGAGAATTCTTCTCGGCATCCGGGCGGTGCGTGCCGAGCAACAGGCTGACCGTCCGGCCGAGCGCCATCGGCACGACGCCGATGGCAGTGCCGACGAACATGAACAGCAGGACCGGAAAGTATTCGGCAAGCATTTGTCCTCCGCCAACCTCCCAACGCAAAGCAAGGCCTCTGGTGCCCACGAGCAGACTCGAACTGCTACGGCTGTTTAGGCCACCAGCCCCTCAAGCTGGCGTGTCTACCAATTTCACCACGTGGGCGCGACAAGCGTAATTTAACAAACAAATCGTCAATCCCCGCGCCGCGCCGCTTACTGCGGCACGTCCTTCGCCTTGGAATCCCCGGGGGACGCCTTCACCCCCGCGTCCGCCGGCTGCGGCGCCGCCGCAGCGGGTTTCTCCACCGGCTTCGGTGTCGTGCCCGAATCCGTCTTGACAGCATCGATCAGGCCGCTGCCCGCCTTCGGCTTGTGGGTCGCGAGGTACGCAAGTCCAAGGCTGGTGATAAAGAACACGGTCGCGAGCACGGCGGTGATCCGCGAGAGGAAATTGGCTGATCCGGTCGCACCGAACAGGCTGCCCGAGGAGCCGCTGCCGAATCCCGAACCCATGTCGGCGCCCTTGCCGTGCTGAAGCAGAACCAGCCCGATGATGGCGGCCGCCACCAGCACGTGAAATCCCAACACTACCTTCAGCCACATGTCCATCGTGTTATTCCTTGCGCTCTGCCGCACGGCAGATCGCCAAAAAATCTTCAGCCACCAGCGATGCGCCGCCGATCAGCCCGCCATCGACGTCCGGCATCGCGAATATCGCCGCCGCATTCGCCGCCTTCACGCTCCCTCCGTAGAGGATGCGCAGCCTCGCCGCAATTCCGCCGTCACTGCGCGCCACACGCGCGCGCAGATACGCATGCACGTGCTGCGCCTGCTCCGGCGTCGCATTACGCCCGGTTCCGATCGCCCACACCGGTTCGTAGGCCAGCACGGCCCGCGCCAGCGAAGCGGCGCCCGAAGCATCCACGACCGCATCGAGCTGGCGCGCCACCACTTGCTCCGTGCGCCCGGACTCACGCTCGGCGAGCGACTCCCCGACACACAGGATCGGGACCAGCCCCGCCTTGCCCGCCGCGGCGAATTTCGCCGCGACCTGCGTGTCCGTCTCCCCGTACAACGCCCGCCGCTCGGAATGGCCGACGATCGCGTAGCGGCAGCCGAACTCCACCAGCATTGCCGCGCTCACCTCGCCGGTGTGCGCGCCCGAGCCGTGTTCGCTCAGGTTCTGGGCCCCCCACCCGATCCGGGAACCCGCCAAGCGATCGGCCGCCTGTGGCAGGTACGGAAACGGCGGACACACCACGCATTCAACGCCCGCCAATTCGCGTGCGCCCGAAACCAGCGCCCCGAGCAACGCATCGTTCGCGGCACGGCTGCCATGCATTTTCCAGTTGCCGGCCACCAGCCGCGTACGCGTTGCCATGCCTTGCCCAAAAAAGAGCCGTGATTTTACCGTGCCGCGGCGCCCCCGGTCAACGCAAAACAGACTGACAGATCAATCAGTTCGCGCATGCTGCACAACAGCAGCCCGGGTCAAGCACCAGCGACCCGCAGCGCGAATTCGCGGACCGGATCTCCAACGCGGGCGCCCAGCCGGATCGCACGCGCGTTGAGATGGGACAGGATGCCGGATTCCCACATCGAACGCGCATCGCCGATACGCGCGCTCATGCAATCGACGGTCGCCGCCGGAATTGCGCGCGCATCCAGCACCGGCAGGCGAGTGATGCCGATCGCGTCCGCGCCTATGCCTGCATCGTTGAACACCGCCGCTCGCGCCGCGACACCGAGCGCAGATTCCGGCCGGCCGCCGTGCAATGCGCCGTGTGAGCCGATCATGAGGATAGCTCCCGCGTCGCGCGCCTCGAGCTTGCCTACGGAATCCAGTCCCCAAATGCCGTCGGCAAGCTGAAAACGCCCTTCCGCGTACGGCGGCGGCGATGAATGCGGCGGCTTCGCCACGCGCAGTCGCTGCGCAGCTTCTTCGCAGCGCATGCCCGGGGCTACGCCCAGCGCGCAGGCAACCACGTTCGCATGGCTGATCACGCCACGCGCGAGCATGTCCGCACCGTCGCCGATGCGCGCGCTTCGATGGCTTACGGTCGCTGCGGCCATGCCGATCGCAGCAAGATAAGGGAGCGCGGCAATCCCGGCGGCATCCTTGCCGATGCCGGCGTCGTTCAGGATCAGCGCCCGGACTCCGGCGCTCGCGCCGTAGTAGCCGGCGATGATCCCGCCATGCGAACCCGCGACCAGCACCTTGCCCGCAACGCCCCAGAGCTGCGAGACGCTCTCGGCAGTGACGACCACAATCGGCGTCGAAGATGGCAAGCCCGGCCTCCCTGTCAAAGCGCACCAAACGCGTGCATCCGACGCGCAAGTTCGTCCACGTATTCGGCCCCGACCGCTTGCCGTGGCAGACCGCAGGCAAGAGCGGCCTTGCGCTCAAGCCCGTGCGCGAAGACCGCGAAAAGGGGCGTTTTCTCGGCCTGGTCGGTTTTGAACCGCTCACGCGTAGCGGACTTCACCAGCACCTGGGCGTCGCGACGAGCTTCATCATCGATGGCCGCCTCACGGACTACGCCGGCGGCGCCATCCTGCATGAAGCGGGAATCAACCTCGCCGGCGCGACGCACGACGCCATTTCCTACCAGCGCACGCTCCTGGTGTCGCGCCTCGAAGCTCCGGTCATCTACCCGAGCGAAACCCGGCGAGACTACGCGCTGCATACCGGCCCGCGCTTCGGCGAGATACGCAATCCGAATCCGGAAGCGCCGCCGGACATCAGCGTTGCGGTGGACCGGTTGTCGGCGCTGCCCACACTCCTCGCGGGTGTCACGCGCAAGATGATTTTCGACTACGCGCTCTCGAAGGACGAGCACCGCTGCGCCCAGCTTGGAATGCTTCCGGATCGGCGATACCCGCATTCACCGCGCATGCACCATTGGAGTTCTGGGTGCGGGGCGGCGACATTCGCGTCGGCGGCGAGTTCGCTCACGCAAACTGTTTCGTGGTGATCGAGCCAGGGGCCTCGATTGAAAACGCGAGCAGCTACGGCGCGCTGTTCCACGCGTGGTCGGAGGGTCGCGTCGAATGGGCCGAAGGCAGGGTGGATCGGGCCGAAGGCCGCGCCGATCGGGCCGACAGCGCGGCCCCTCCGGACCCGTTCGGCTTCTGCATCAGGCTTTCCGCGCCTGCTCGACCACCTGCTCGATCTTGCCGATCAGGTTGGGTTCGACCTGCACCTTCCAGCGCGCGTAAATCCGCCGGGTGGCGATCTGCCATTCCTTCATTTCGGGCCCGGTCGGCACGTGAACGTTGACTCCCAGCGCGCGCACCTTCCCGACATCCTCGGCGAACAGCTTGCGCACCATCGCGATCTGCTGTTTGGCCGCATCCAGCGCAGCTTCGCGCACGATTTTCTGGTCCTGCGCATTCCAGCTCTGCCAGACCGGGTTGGCGATGGCATAGAGCAGGATGTCGTTGGAATAATTCCATTTCGTGACGAACTTCTGGCCCAGGCTCTGGATTTTCGCCGCGAGGAACACCTCCAGAGGGTTCTCCTGCGCATCGACCGCGCCTGAGGCGAGCGCGGGCTGCGCGTCGGCCCAGCTCATGAAGGTCGGGTTCGCGCCCATGCCGCTCATGATCTCGCCGTACATCGGGCTGCCGACGACGCGGATCTTGATGCCTTTCATGTCGTCGGGCTTGATGATCGGGTGCTTCGAATTGCTGATCTGGCGAAA
>JBGOTT010000355.1:0-4180 GCA_041476585.1 Gammaproteobacteria bacterium
CGTGTCGCGCTGGATGCTCTTGACGATGGCGCTGATGTGCTTCGTCGCCTCGCCTGAACGCTCGGCGAGCCGCTGTACTTCCTCCGCCACAACGGTAAAGCCGCGGCCGGCCTCGCCCGCCGACGCAGCCTGAATCGCTGCGTTCAGCGCCAGCACGTTGGTCTGCTCGGTAATGTCGGAGATCAGCTGCACGATCTCGCCGATCTCCTGCGAGCTCTCACCCAGGCGCTTGATGCGCTTGGAGGTCTCCTGGATCTGCTCGCGGATATCGTTCATGCCGCGGATCGCGTTCTGCACCGCCTGCGCGCCCTTTTCCGCGGCGCTGAGCGAGGTCTGCGCCACCTTGGCCGAGTCGTTGGCGCTCTTGGACACGTTGGTCATCGACTGCGCCATCTGCACCACTGACTGGCCCGTGCCCTGGATCTTGGTGGCCTGCCTCTGCGCCGCCTCCAGCAGCTGGCCGGAAATCCTCTGCGCCTCGGCGGTCGCGGTCGTTACCTGCTGCGCGGCGGTGTTGATGCCCGCCACCAGCCGGCGCAGCTCGTCGATGGTGAAGTTGATCGCGTCGGCGATGGCGCCCGTGATCTCCCCGGTCACCCGCGCACGCGCGGTCAGGTCGCCGTCCGCGAGGTTGCCGATCTCGTCCAGCAGCTGCAGGATGGCCTGCTGGTTCGTCTTGTTCTGCTGCTCGCTTTCCGCCGCACGGCGCCGGCTGTCGTCGACGTACACCTTGCCGATCAGCAGCAGCACCAGCAGCGCCAAGCCCGACACCACCACGAGGGCGGCGAGGTTGTACCGCCTGCCGCCGAGATCCTGCTCGTAGGCCGCAGTCAATTTCTCTGCAGCCTGCAGCAATGCTTCGCTGTCGTTGAACATCTCGAAGGACGCGCGTTTGGCGGCCACCAGCCGCGCCTGGTTGCCGAGGATGTCGCCCACCGCGCGCTGGTAGACGGAAAACGCGATCTGCAGCTCGTCCAGCTTGGCGCGCATTTCGGCATCGTCGACGCGGGCGATGCGCAAGGCCGGATTGCCCTGCAGCAGGCCCTGCACCGCGTCGCGGAAGGTGTTGCTGTCCTTGCCCAGCAGGAACGCCACCTCCGGGTCCACGACGTTCTCCGCAAGCATGGTGTTGGCGTTCTTCGCCATGCGCTGGGTGAGCATCATGAGCTGCGCGGCAATCGCGTTCTGGCGCGCCGAACCACCGCTCTGCACGCTGATCGCGGCGATCTCGTCGGTGATTTCCTGCAGCGTCGGGTTGGTGTTGTTGATCGAACGCACCGCCGTGCCGAGCGCCACCAGGTTGCGCTCCTCGGCGAGCACTAGCGCTGCGTTGGGCTCAGTCTTGCTCCATTCCTTGTCCAGCGCATTGAGCGTCGGTTGCACCGCTCCGGGCGTCGGCGGCAGGTCGACCCCGCCGCTCTCGCCACCGGAGGCGAGCAGCTTGATCAGCGCGGCGAACTCGTCGCGGCTGCTGCGCAACTGCTTGAAGGCCTCGGCGTTGCCCCGCGAAGCCAGCTGCGCGGCCTTGGCGAGGCGCTGCGACAGCATCTGGATCTTGCCAACGCTGGCGATGTAGATCGTGCCGAACGTGCCCTGGCGCGTGTCGACCGCAACAATGACGGCGGCGATCGCCAGCAGAAACACCAGCAAACCGATGAGGATCTGCAGCTGCCGGGCGGTGGGCAGGCCGCCTATGAGCGGCAGACCGGCCGACGGGCCGGCGGCCGCCTTGGCCCGCGCCTTTTCCTCGCGGCTGCCACCCCCGGCAAATGGAAGTTTGAGCGCGCCCAGTTTGATCGCCATGGTGTTCCCCTTATCGCAAGAACTTGCCGTCGCGGCCGATGATCGTCAGGTCGACGAAATTCGATCCGGCATGGTTGGTCGGCGAATAGCCGATGTAGAACCCGCCGAGGTCGACGTCCTGCATTTTCTCCATCGCGCTGATGAACGCTTCGCGCGTCAGGTTCCTCCCCGTGCGCCGCAGCCCCTCGACGAAAACCTTCGCCGCGAGAAAGCCTTCGATCGCGCTGAAGTTGTAATCCTTGAATCCGGCCTTCGCCGAGAGCCGCTGGTACTCCTTCACGACCGGAACCGCCGTGCCCCACGGGAACGGCACCACCTGCGAGATGGCGACGCCGGTGCCCTCCTTGCCGAGCGCGTCCGACAGCGCCTTGCTGCCGACGAAGGAGACGTTGTAGAAGCTGGCCGTGCTGCCTGCCTTCTTCATCTGGCGGATGAACTCCGCGCAAGATGTGTAGGCACTGACCATGACTACGGCGTCCGGCTTGGCCGCGCTGATCGTCTTTACCGCGTTCTCCACCTTGACCGTGTTGCGCTCCACGGTGCCCAGCGCCGAAATCTTCAGGTTGCGCTTGGTCATCGCGATCTCCACGCCCTTGAGGCCAGCCAGGCCGTAGTTATCGTCCTGGTAGAACACCGAGATGTTCTTGCCGCCGGTGGACAAGACCTGCTCCACGATCTTCTCGGTCTCGTCGTAATAGCTCGCGCGCACATGGAAGATGTAACGGTTGAATGGCACGCGCAGGATCTCGGCCCCGGTGAATGGCCCGACGAGCGGCACTTTCGCCTGGGTAAACACCGGCATAGCCGCCGCCATCGTGGGCGTGCCGACGAAGCCGACCAGCGCGAATACCTTGTGCTCCTCGATCAGTTGCTTAGTCGTCGGCCCTGCGCGCGACGCCTCGTAGCCGTCGTCCAGCGTGATCAGTTCGATTCTCCGGCCGTGCACGCCGCCCTCCTCGTTGACGTAATCGAGATACGCCTTGACGCCGTTGCGCATCTGGATGCCGAGCTGCGCCGCGGGCCCGGTGAGCACGACTGACTGGCCTAGCAGGATCTTGTCGGCGGTGACGCCAGGACTTCCTTGGGCGCTCGTCTGGCCTGGAAGCAAAGCTGCTGCGGCAAGCGCGAACATCATTCTCCGCGATACGGTCCCAACCATGGATGTGCTCCTCCTCATATGCCGACGGCCAGAAATTCGGGGTCCTGCACCAACTGTGTCACGTCCAGCTCCTTCCAATTCCTGCCGTCCTTGTCCGTGTACTCGGCCTTCAGCCAGGCGGCGCCCCCCGCCCCCGCGTGCGGCTGCAGCTGCTCGGCACGGCGCAGGCCGAGGGAGCAGTCCACCAGCAGCGCGCTGCCCATGCGGAAGCGCTCTCCGAGGAGCAGCAGCCGCGCCTGCTCGCCCAGCGCCACCGCTGCGCCGCCGAGCAAGGCCGAGAAATCGACCACGCTGTAGAGGTTGCCGCGGATGTTTGCCACGCCACGGAACCACGGCCGGGTCAGCGGCACCGGCGTGATCGGCGGCACCGGGATCACCTCGCCGACGTCGGTCAGGTCCACCAGCCAGGACTCGGCGCCCACCAGCAGGCCGAGCTTGGAAGCTGCGCGCCCGCTCGCCGCGCTTTGCAGGCGCTCGGTCAGCTCGCGCTGGTAATCGCGCAGGGACGTGCGGGCGGCCATCAGCCGAGCGCCGAGATCTTAGCGAGCAGGTCGGCCTGGCTCACCGGCTTGACGATGTAGTCGCGCGCGCCCTGGCGCATGCCCCAGATGCGGTCGGTTTCCTGGCCCTTGGTGGTGCAGATGATGACCGGGATGTCCTTGGTGCTGCTGTCCCTGCTGAGCGTGCGCGTCGCCTGGTAGCCGCTCTGTCCCGGCATCACCACATCCATCAGAACGAGGTCCGGGCGCCGCTGCTTGACTTTGGCGAGCGCCTCCTCCGCGCTCTCGGCGGTGGTCACGGTGTAACCGCTGTTGGCCAGGATGTCGCTCAGGTACTGGCGGTCGGTGGGCGAATCGTCGACGACGAGAATGTTCTTGATCGGCATGGCGCTGGGCCTTTCGGATTCTTGATTAGGAGGTAACTGAAGACGGCTTTGCGTACTCGTTGACGGTTTCGATCAGCGCTTCCTTGGTAAACGGCTTGGTAAGGTAGCGGTCCGAGCCGGCGAGCCGGCCGCGCGCGCGGTCGAACACGCCGTCCTTGCTCGAGAGCATGATCACCGGCGTGGACTTCAGGTTCGGGTTCTGCTTGATCAGCGCGCAGGTCTGGTAGCCGTCGAGCCGCGGCATCATGATGTCGACGAAGATCACGTTCGGCTGGTAGTCGATGATCTTCGCCAGCGCGTCGAAGCCGTCCTCGGCCAGGATCACGTCGAAC
>JBGOTT010000356.1:0-4157 GCA_041476585.1 Gammaproteobacteria bacterium
CCCCGCTGCCCGTCTACCAGCGGCAGTATTCAGGGGATCGGTATCCCCGAGTGGAGCAGCAGCAGGCGCTTCACAGCCAGAATTACCGTTACCAGCCGCGTGACGCCGTAGTGCGGCAGCACTATCAGGAGCAGGCAATGCAAAGAGCGCCCGCGCCTTCTCAGCGGGGACAGCAGGGAGCGCCTCAGGAGAGAAGTTCCAGGCCACCGCAAGGGGCAGCCCAGCGCGAGCAGCAGACGCCAAGATCAAGCCAGGAGAACATTCCGCAAGGCAAGGGAGCGTCGCAGGAGCCAAGGCGGGGACAAGGGCAGGAGAAAGACCGCGAGAAAGGTGAGGAGCGAGGTCAGGAACGCAATAGGTAACACCGGACAGCCATGCATCTTCACTATGGAGAGTGGGTGCTGCCGCGCTTGCGAGCGCCAGTATTCATGAGCGAGACCCGATCGCATCGTGTCGATCGGCTCGCCGAACGTTTCGCCTACAGTGTGAAACGCGGCTTGTCTCCGCCGACGCCCAGCCCGCCCCCGACCATGCCGATGCCTCGCCGATCCTCGACGTTGTCGCTAGCCTGCTGGTCGCCTAATTGCATGTTCGCTCCTGTCTATTCAGATCCATGGGCTACAGAACGGGTGGAACCTGTTCGCTGGCGCGCTTAGCACGGCAGTTCTAGGATCGTAGAAGAGTCTGATGACCGGCGCACAGAGCTAGCGCCCGAGCAGTTCGCCCGCAGGTTTCAGCGACTCGACCCGATCGAAGACCACTTTGGCGATGGCGACCAGCGGTGCGCCGAGCAGCAGCCCCCACGCGCCCCACAGCCAGCCGAAGAACAACAACGCGATGAACAGCACCGCGGCGTTCACGCGCGCGAACCGGCTTTGCAGCCAGGTCATGAACGCGAACCCGATCGTACCCGCTATCAGCATCGACACGCCCGCCACAGCGAGCGCATAAAGCAGCGACCCGAACTGCAGGAAAGCGGCCACGCCGCTCCCGAGCGCGATCAGCGCCGGGCCGAGGTAGGGGACGAAGTGAAACACCCCGGCGGCGATGCCCCAGACGCCCGCCTGGTCCAGGCCGAGCGCCAGAAATGCGAGCCAGGTGCCGACGGCAACCAGGGCGTTCGACGCGAGCATTGCGAGCAGGTAGCGCTGGACCTGCGCGTGAATCTCCTCGAGGATGCGCACGGCGTCCTTCTTGCGCGACAGCGACGGCCCGACGAGGTGTACCAGCTTGCGCCGGAAGTGCTCTCCGGAAGCGAGCAGGAAATAGGTCAGCAGCAGCACGATCGGGGTCTGCGCGGCAACTGTGGCGAGCAATGCGGACTGCGCGAGCGTGTAGTCGAGCAGCCAGGTGGACTCGGGCGCCTTGGCCACGACCGCGCGCGCTACCGGCCTCGAACGCTTTGCCGCGCCCGTTTCCGATTTGGCCCCTGCTTCGGGCTGCGCGCCCGCGTCGGCAGCAGCCCCCTGGAGTTCGTGGGCGGCTTCCTGCATGCTCTGCAGTGCAGTCGGGGCGCCCGAGCGCGCGGTGCTCAGATCCCTGCGCAGCTTGCGGGCGGCCTCGGGCAGCTTCTCGATCAATGCCTGCGCGTCGTCACTCACCGAGAAGCCGATCCAGGAGAAGCTTCAGACCACCAACGCCAGCACCAATGCTGCGCCGACGCTGCGCGGCACGCTGCACGCCTGGAGCCAATCCACCAGCGGGCGCAACGCGTAGCTTGCGAGGATGCCGATCAGCAGCGGGACGAAGAAACCGCGCGCCAGGTACAAAGCGGCCACCAGCGCGAGGACCGCCAGCACGCCGGCCGCCAGGTGAAGGCGCGAGTCGCGGGGCGCACTGGCCGCGTCCGCCGCGGAATCCGCGGTCGGGGTGGTTTCGTCGTTCACAACGAACCGACTCAGCCGCGCCGAAGTCGCCTAGCGCTTCGCGGCGAGAAAGCCGATCAATACACCGGCTGCAATGGCGACAGCGACCGCGGTCCACGGATTGAGGCGTACGTAATCGTCTGCGACACCCGCGGTTTCCCTTGTCCTGTCGAACATCGGTTGCGACGCGTCTGCCAGCGCGGCCTTGGCGCGCCTCAATTTCTCCTCGAATTTCGTCCTCGCCGCCGCGAAGCCTTCGCCCGACACCGCCGCTGCGGCCTTCAGCAGATCCTCGCTGTCGGTGATCACGTTCCTGAAATCGCCGGCCATCCGGCCTCTGGCCCGATCCAATTCCTGCACTGCCCGATCCATCATCGCCGTCTCCTTGAATTGCGCTTAGGTTGTAGCCAAAGAAAAAGGCCCGGAACGGGGACGCCGTTCCGGGCCGGGTGCTCCAAGTGTTCGTCAACGAAGGAGGAAGCGGCGAACGAACACCCGAAAACATCATGCCTCACCGCTCAAATCCGCTCTGTTCGCTGTCGAACATAACGCGCGAAATTCCCGCGCGTCACAGCTGGTGCTACCGCTTGCCGACCTCATGGCCGATCACGCCGCCGACCGCGGCACCGCCGATCGTGCCGATCGCGCTGCCGCCGGTAAGGACCGCACCACCGACGGCACCTACGCCGGCGCCAACCGCGGTGTTCTGGTCTTGCCTGCTCATCCCGCTACAACCGCCCAGGCCCAGCAATACGGCTGCGACAACTGCACTGATCAAACCTTTCCGCATCGTTTTCATTTGATTACCTATATGTCGAACTTCGGATAGAACAGAAATACCTATTTGTCCCGGCGCAATTCACGATTTGCCGAAACGCGCTTTCGCGTCGTTCACACAACTGTTCTTTGCGTTGCCCGCAAAGGCCTCGCACTTTTCCTTCGCCACCGCGTAATCGGCATCGCGCTTGTCCGACGCCGCGTCCTTGCGCGCATCAGCGCCCTTTTCATTCGCCGTGTTGTTTGCCTTGGCAGAGATCTCGGCGGCTTTTTCGTTCGCGTTGGCGGTCTTCATCTGCGCCTTTGCGTCGGCTTTGGCGGCAACCGCGGCGGCCTTGGCTTGTTCCACGCAGACGTCCTTGATATTACCGGCCTTGTCATCGCATTTTTCCCTGGCCACCGAGTAATTGGCTTCTGCCCTGGCGACGCGCACCTTGTAACTGGCGTCCTCTGAGGGCTTGTATCTTGCTTCCAGCTCCGCCTTCGCGACTTTCTCCTTGCCGCTGGCCTCGGCCTTGCATATGTCATTCGCATTGCCGGAGAAGGATCCGCAGGCTGCCTTGGCGGACTTGTACTCGGCAGCAATGCCGTCCTTGGCGGATTTGTATTGGTCTTGCGACATGGATTGCGCCATCGCGCCGGCACTGAAAGCGAAGCCGATCGCAATTGCAATCGCGTTGATATTGAACTTGTTCACGGTGGTTCCCTTATTTGCTGAATACGTGATCCATTTCCTTCATGCGCTTCTGCCAATCGGTGAGCTTGCCCCACTGCTGCTTGGCGTTGCCCTTGAATTGCTTCCAGTTGCCTTCGATGCGGTCCCAGTTCATTTCTGTGTCCTTTAAGTTGATCAAAAGCCCGCATGGCGCAAACACCGCTTGGCCGTTGTCTCACATATACAAGGTTATGGCGCATGCATACCGTGGTCTGCGTGCCAGCGCACATACTGCGAAATATATTCAGGCCTGTTGGCCGGAGGCGGTTATCGGACGACAGTAACAATGCCTTGGCGATACCGCACATCGGACAGCAGGCGGCTCAATTCCTTCTTGACCACGGCGTAGCACTCGCACGCGCGGGTCTCCAGTCCGGAGCGCTCAAGCACTGCGATGTGGCCGCGGCGGTAGCGAATGAACCCGGCGTGCTGCAATTTCCCGGCGGCCTCCGTAATGCCTTCCCGGCGCACGCCGAGCATGCTGGCGACCAGTTCCTGCGTCATGACCAACTCACGCGAGTGGACTCGGTCGAGGGTCAACAAGAGCCAGCGGCACAGCTGCTGCACCACCGAATGGTGCCGATTGCAGGCCGCGGTCTGGATCATCTGTGTGATCAGCGCCTGGGTATAGCGCAGCAACAAACGCTGCATCAAGCCGGCGCGATTGAATTCCTGCTTCAGCAGGCGGCCCTGCAGCCGGTAAGCGTGGCCGGCGGTTTGCACCACGGCGGAGCTTGGCGTGGTATCGCCTCCCATGAACAGCGAAATGCCGACTACGCCTTCATTGCCCACCCCCGCGG
>JBGOTT010000357.1:0-4147 GCA_041476585.1 Gammaproteobacteria bacterium
CCATGCACCATCACAATCGGAAAGGGATGCGTCCGCCTCGCCGGCACGCGCTCTTCGACATACATCTGGTCGGTGACATAGGTTTTGGCACCGACATTCGCGCTCTTGGCGTTGACGTAGAAATACCCGTCGCGCGCCAGCATCAGCGGAGAATTCTCATCGGCAGCGCGCGAGGCGGTTGGCGCAGGTAGCATCAGCAGGGCTGCTCCTGCGATGGCACTGGTCAAGCGGAAAGTCTCTGTGTTCATGATGCGCCTCCTGCCTCACCGCATCATAAGGGCCGCGCGGCCCTCAAAGAAACTCGCCGCCCTTGCCCAATCGGCCTGCAACAGCGCATATTGCAGCGCAACATAGGGGTGGTCATGACCTATCAGAACATCCTGGTCAGGACGGAAGGCGCCGTCGGCGTCGTTACGCTCAACCGCCCGCAAGCGCTGAACGCGCTCAATTCCCCAATGATGGATGAATTGGCCGCCGTCCTGGACGGTTTTGAGGCGGACGACGCCATACGCTGCGTCATCATAACCGGCTCGGAAAAGGCCTTCGCAGCCGGGGCCGACATCACCGAGATGGCCGGGAAAAACTTCGCCGAGGTCTATAAGCAAGACTTCATCACCAAGAATTGGGAGCGCGTCACGCACACGCGAAAGCCCGTGATCGCCGCCGTCGCCGGTTACGCGCTGGGCGGCGGATGCGAGCTCGCCATGATGTGCGATTTCATCATCGCCGCGGACAATGCAAAATTTGGTCAGCCGGAGATCAATCTGGGTATCGGACCGGGCGCCGGCGGAACCCAACGGTTGACGCGGGCGGTCGGCAAAGCCAAGGCCATGGAAATGTGCCTGACGGGGCGCATGATCGATGCAGGCGAGGCCGAACGCGCGGGACTTGTCGCGCGGGTGGTTCCGCTCTCAGATCTGCTCGCGGAGACGATGAAAACGGCGCAAAAGATTGCCGCAGCCTCGCTTCCCGCCATGATGATGGTGAAGGAGTGCGTCAATTCCGCGCTCGAAACGAGCCTCGCCGAAGGTATCCGGTTCGAGCGCCGTTTGTTTCACGCGATGTTCGCGACCGAGGACCAGAAGGAAGGCATGGCCGCTTTCGTGGAGAAACGGAAACCCGTTTTCAAGCATCGCTGAGTGGCGACGAAGCGCGTCGCCGTCGTGATGCTGGCGGCCCAGATCCTTTCGATGCTGGGCTTCGCGACGTTTTCCGCGCTGCTGCCGGAGCTGCGCGATGCGTGGCGGCTGTCGAACTCCGAAGCGGGCCTGATCGGCGGCATGTTCTTCGGCGGCTACGTCGTCACCGTCACCTGGTGGACGTCGCTCACCGACCGCGTGGACGGCCGGCGCGTCTATCTCGCGGGCGCGCTCACCGCGGTCGCCGGCGCGGCGGGATTCGGCCTGCTTGCCGAGGGCCTGTGGTCGGCGATCCTGTTTCACGCGCTGCTCGGCGCCGGCGCTGCTGGCACCTACATGCCCGGGTTGCGGCTGCTCTCCGATCGCGTCGAGGGCGCTACGCAGAGCCGATATGTCGCCTTCTACACCTCGTTCTTCGGGGTCGGCGCCGCGCTCTCGATCGCGATCACGGGTTCGATCGCAGTTGCGTTCGGGTGGCGCGCTTCGTTTGTAGTTTGCGCGGCCGGGCCTCTCGTCGCGGGCCTGTTGGTGGCATTCGGCCTGTCCGCCGCCCGCGATGCGTCGGTTGCGGCATCGCGCGCAACCCTCGCCGTATTGCGCAACGTGTTGCGCAACCGCGCCGCGGTCGGCTACATCCTCGGCTACACGGTGCACTGCATCGAGCTGTTCGGCTCGCGCGCATGGATGGTGGCGTTCCTGGGCTACTCAGCCGGCCTGCAGGCCGCGGGCAGCGATCCGTGGAGCGCGACCGCGATCGCCGCCCTCGTCAATTTGCTGGCCGTTCCTTCGAGCATCATCGGCAACGAGATCGCGCTGAAGATCGGCCGGCTGCGCTGGATTGTGATCGCGATGGCGCTATCGGGTGCGCTGGGGATTCTGCTCGGCGTTTCCGCATCGTTGCACTGGCTGCTGGTTGCAGCGCTGCTGACGGTGTATTCGCTGATGGTGATGGCGGATTCGGCGACGCTTACCGCAGGCCTGATCGCGGCGGCCCGGCCCGAGGAACGCGGCGCGACCATGGGCGTGTATTCGCTCCTCGGATTCTGCGGCGGCATGCTCGGACCGGCGTTGTTCGGCGGGGCGCTCGACCTGACTGGTGGCGCGATGAGCACCGCGGCTTGGAGCATCGCGTATGCCGTGATCGGCGCGGGCGGACTGCTGGCCGTTCCATTCCTGCGGATCGCCGCACGACGCTCAAACCCTTAGAATGGAGGCGTCCGACGCGCTCGAGGAGAGGCCATGGAAAAAATCTGGTTGAAGAGCTATCCGCCCGGCGTTGCCGCCGAAATCGACTACAAGCAGTACAAGTCCGTAGGTGATCTGGTCGACAAGAAGGTGGTTGAATTCGGCGACCGGCCGGCATTCCATTGCATGGGCAAGACCGTCAGCTTCGGCGAGCTCGACCGGATGACGCGCGCCTTCGGCGCCTGGCTGCAATCCAAGGGCTACGGAAAAGGCGTTCGGGTGGCTCTCATGATGCCCAACTGCCTGCAGTATCCGGTGGCGCTGTACGGCACGCTGCGTGCGGGCGGAATCGTGGTGAACGTCAATCCGCTCTACACCCCGCGCGAGCTCGAGCACCAGTTGAAGGACTCGGGCGCGGAAGTGATCGTGATCCTGGAGAACTTCGCCACGACGCTCGAGGAGGTGCTGCCGAGCACGCTGGTGAAGCACGTGATCGTCGCGTCGCTCGGCGACATGCTGGGCGTGAAGGGCATGGTTGTGAATTTCGTGCTGCGCAATGTGAAGAAGATGGTGCCGGCTTTCGAACTGCCCGGCGCGATCCGCTTCAACGACATGCTGTCGGAGGCCGCGCGCTTGCAACTGAAGCCGGTCGACGTCGGGCACGAGGACATCGCCTTCCTGCAGTACACCGGAGGCACCACCGGCATTTCAAAGGGCGCGATGTTGCTCCACCGCAACATCCTCGCCAACATCGAGCAGGCCGCAGCCTGGCTGGCGCCGGGGATCGGCAACGAGCGCGCGGTGATCATTACCGCGCTGCCGCTGTATCACATCTTCTCGCTGACGGTGAACTGCCTCAACATGATGAAGATCGGCGGTCTGAACGTGCTGATCACCAATCCGCGCGACATCCCGGCGTTCGTCAAGGAGCTCGGCAAGCACCAGTACAACATGATCACCGGCGTGAATACGCTGTTCAACGCCTTCCTCAACAACGAAGAGTTCCGCAAGCTCGATTTTTCGCATCTGAGGATCTGCGTCGGCGGCGGCATGGCGGTGCAGAAGGCGGTGGCCGACAAATGGAAGGAAATCACCGGCAAGACGCTGCTCGAGGGCTACGGCCTCACCGAGACCAGCCCCTGCGCGACCATGAACCCGCTGACGCTCGAGGCCTACAACGGTTCGATCGGCCTGCCGATGCCATCGACCGTGATCGCGATCCGCGACGACGACAAGAAGGATGTGAAGCAGGGCGAATCGGGCGAGATCTGCATCGCCGGTCCGCAGGTGATGAAGGGCTATTGGCAAAGGCCCGAAGAAACCGCCAAGGTGCTGGGGCCCGACGGCTATCTCTACACCGGCGACGTGGGCGTGATGGACGAGAAGGGCTTCGTGCGCATTGTGGACCGCAAGAAGGACATGATCCTGGTATCGGGCTTCAACGTCTACCCGAACGAGATCGAGCAGGTCGTGGCGATGATGCCGGGGGTGCTGGAAGTCGCGGCCATCGGCGTGCCGGACGAGCACTCGGGCGAGGTGCCGAAGGTGTTCATCGTCAAGAAGGATCCGTCGCTGACCGAAGCTCAGGTGCTCGCGCACTGCAAGGAGCAATTGACCGGGTACAAGCAACCGAAGCACGTCGAGTTTCGCGCAGACTTGCCCAAGACCAACGTCGGGAAGATCCTGCGGCGCGCGCTGAGGGACGAGAAGAAGGCGGCGTAACGATCGATGAAGCTTGAGTTCCATCCAGAAGCGGGGATGGAACTGATTGAGGGTAGCCGCGTACTACGCACCGGACTCCCTCACGCGCGGCGCGAAGCGGC
>JBGOTT010000358.1:0-4138 GCA_041476585.1 Gammaproteobacteria bacterium
CGCCCGCCTCGATGAAGGCGCGCGCGGTCTCCTCGGGCTTGCCCCAGTACCCGAGCATCACGTTCGGTCCCGCAAGCACGAGCTCCCCGGGTTCGCCCTGTGGCACGAACGCGCGCGTCTCGGGATCGAGCACCGCGGCGAGCATATTGGGCACCGGGCAGCCGAAGGAGCCGGCCTTCGGCCGGTCGAGAGGATTGACATGGCTTGCGGAGCAGGTCTCGGACAACCCGTAGCCCTCGATGATGTTCGAGCCGGTCCGCTTCGCCCAGCCCTTCATCGTCGATTCGTGCAGGGTGTCGGCGCCCGAAAGGACGAGCTTGAGCCGTTTCCAGTCCGCCTTGTTGGTGTCCTTGTGGTCCTTCAGGTACTCGTAGAGCGTCGGCACCCCGTAGAACACCGTCGCCTGGTAGCGCTCCATCGCCGCGAGGATCGCTTCGGTATCCGGATTGGTGAACAACACGAGCAGGCTCCCTTGCGTCAGCCCCCCCAGCATGATCACCGCCTGCCCGTAGATGTGGAAAAAAGGCAGGAACGCGAGAACCACTTCCTTGCCGAATTCGAAAGCCGGAAACGCCGCCTGCGATGCGGCCTGCGCCGCGATCAGGTTGTAGTGCGTGAGCATCACGCCCTTCGGGTGCCCGGTGGTGCCGCCGGTGTACGGAAGCACGGCGATATCCGTCTTCGGATCGATCGGCGCCGCAGGCGGCTGCGGCGGATGCGCCCTGAGCAGGTTCTGCAGCCAGTGGCGGTCCGGCGCCGCAGGGATCGCGGGCGCCTTCTTGCCGAGGAGCCGCCTCAACGCCGGCAGGTACTCGTTGACGCTGGTGAGCACCGTGAAATCAAGCGCGGCGCCGGATTTCGCCACCTTTTCCCAAAGGATGTCCTGGCAGATCACCGCCCGCGCGCCGCTGTCGGCGAGCTGGTAGCGCACCTCGTGGCTCGTGTACACCGGGCTGATCGGCGTGACCGTGGCGCCGCACTTGAGTACTGCGAAATACGCGATGATGAACTGCGGGCTGTTGAGCAGGAACAGCGCCACGCGGTCGCCCTTCTTCAAGCCCAGCTCCGCCAGTGCGTGCGCGAGGCGGTCGGTCGCGTCGCGTAGCTCCCGGTACGTGATCTCGCGGCCATAGAACACCACCGCGCGCCGCCCGGGATCGCGCGCGCAGGCTTCGTCGAAGGCCTGCGGCACCGACTTGAGCGGCACCTCCACGGTGGCAGGTACGCCCTTTTGATAGTGGCGCAGCCAGGGTTTGGCGAGGTATTGCGCGAGCGCGTCCATCGTTCCCTCCATGCGGCATTCTAGCGGCAACGGTGGAGGACTTCGCTCGGCGGCGGATGCCTGCGCCGCGCGCCCTTGGGTGACGGAGAGCTTCGTAGTGCCGCGGAAGCCGGCTACCGCTTCTACGCCTTGTACGACAAGATTCGACATGTGCTCTGCTGGTGAGAAACCTCGTGATCCGGCGTGTCCGCCTGCGTAGAATGCAGGCGCGGCGCGAACGGGTGTTCAAGTGCGGGCGCCGGCGATTCAACCGGGGGAAACCACATGAATATGCTCGTCCGCCTCACGGCGTTTCTGCTGGCGTTCATCGCGGTTCCTTTTGCGTTCGCGCAGAAGGACTATCCCGCCGGCAAGGTGGTGAAGCTGGTCGTGCCGTTCCCGGCCGGAGCGAGCACGGACGCTGTTTCCCGCCTGATCGCGCAGCGGCTCGGCGAAGCGCTGGGCGCGCCGGTGATCGTCGACCTCACCTGCGCATGAGCAAGGGTTGGTACGGGCTACTCGCGCCCGCGAAGACGCCGCGCCCGGTTTTCGAACGCCTGGCCAGGGAGGGCGAGAAGATCGCGCGTTCGGCCGATACCGCCGCGAAGTTCGCCGAGTGGGGCCTCGAGCCGGCCGGCATGACGCTGGAGAAATTCGCCGAGCAGATTCGCACCGAGCGCGCGCTCAACCGCAAGATCATCGACGAGATCGGCGGCATCACACTCGATTAGCGAGGTCTCCATGGCCAGGTTCGACCCCATCGCCACGCCCGCCGTACGCACGGCCGACCACCTCGAGCCCGCGTTCGCGCATGCCGAGCAGTCCGAAGCGGCGAACAAGAAGATCGCCGAATTTTCCGCGCGGCGCGGAAAGCGGCCGAACGTCCTCGTGTTCCTGATGGACGACGTGGGCTGGGGGGATTTCGGCTGCTACGGCGGCGGCGTGGCGGTCGGCGCGCCGACACCCAATTTCGACCGGCTCGCGCGCGCCGGACTGCAGCTCACGTCCTGTTATTCGGAGCCGACCTGCTCGCCTTCGCGGGCGACGTTGCTCACCGGGCGCGTGCCGCATCGCCACGGGCTGCACCGCCCGCCGATGTACGGCGAGCCCGGCGGCCTGACCGGCGAGGCGACGCTGCCGCAGCTGCTCTCGGACGCCGGGTACGCGACCCAGGCGGTGGGCAAATGGCACATCGGCGAGAACGCGGCCTCGCAGCCGCAGAACGTGGGCTTTGACGACTTTTACGGTTTCCTCTCCGTATCGGACATGTATACCGAATGGCGCGATCCGCACTTCTTTCCCGAGATCGTGTATTCGGAGGCGCGCACCGAGTGGGTGAAGAACATGCCCTTCAACCGCTGCTTCGTGCACGCAAAAAAGGGCGGAACGCCGGAGAATGTCGAGGAGGTGACCATCCCGGCGCTGTCGCTGCTCGACGAAAAGTGGTGCCAGTACTCGGAGGCGTTCATCCAGCGCATGGCTGACGGCAAGCAGCCGTGGTTGCTCTATCACTGCACGCGGGGCGCGCATTTCGACAATTACCCGCACGAGCGCTTCCTCGCCTCCTCGCCCGCGAAGCATCCCTACAAGGACACGCTGATCGAGTTGGACGACATCGTGCGGCGCCTCACCGAAGCGCTGCGCGCAACCGGGCAACTCGAGGACACTCTGATCTTCATCTCGTCGGACAACGGCCCGCACATGGAGACCTGGCCTGATGCGGCCTACACGCCGTTTCGCTGCGCCAAGGGCTCGACCTGGGAAGGCGGCGTGCGTGTGCCGGGCATCGTCGTCTGGCCCGGCATGGTCGAAGCGGGACAGCAGAACGACGGGCTGTTCAACTTCAGCGACATCCTGCCGACGGTGCTCGCACTGGCAGGCGAATCGGCGCGGCTGCCCGCCGACCGCTACATCGACGGCGTGGACCAGTCCTCGTTCCTGCTCGCGCGCGATGGCCTGTCGCACCGCAAGTACCACTACTACTGGCTGATGAGCACCTTTTCGGCGCTGCGCTGTGGCGAGTACAAGATGGTGCTGAGTTCCACCAGCGACGACGACACCGGCGCGTGGGGGCCGGGCGGATTCACCGGGATCCTGCAGAAGCACACCTACCCGGCGCTCTATAACCTATATCTCGACCCCAAGGAAACGCACAACTACATGACGCGCAAGCTTGCGTACATGGAGGCGTTCCAGCTCGGCATCCGCCAGCACCTGCTCAGCTTCAAGCGTTTCCCGCCGAAGACCGTGATGGGCCTCCAGGCGGCCGACGCGCGAGCGAAGTAGTAAACTGCGAATTCCCATCGGAGGCACGCCATGGACCTCAATTACTCGACTGAAGAGCTGGCTTTCCGCGACGAAGTGCGCGGCTGGCTGGCCAAGAATCTGCCCACCGACTTGCGCGACAAGATCGCCGAGTACAAGGAACTCGATCGCGAAGACCTGCTGCGCTGGCACAAGATCCTCGCCAAGAAGGGCTGGGTGGCGCCGTCCTGGCCGAAGGAGTGGGGCGGCACCGACTGGAACGTGGTGCAGCGCTACATCTTCGAGGAGGAGTGCGGTTTCGCCGGCACCCCGCCGCTGATCCCCTTCGGCCTGTCGATGTGCGGGCCGGTACTGCTGCGCTTTGGCAACGAGGTACAGAAAAAGCGCTTCCTGCCGCGCATCTACAACGGCGATGATTTCTGGTGCCAGGGCTATTCGGAACCCGGGTCGGGCTCGGACCTCGCCTCGCTGAAGACCAAGGCGGTGCGCGAAGGCGGCCATTACATCGTCAACGGCCAGAAGACCTGGACCACGCTCGGGCATTTCGCCGACTGGATTTTCTGCCTCGTGCGCACCGACTCCAGCCTGTCCAAGCGCCAGGAGGGCATTTCC
>JBGOTT010000359.1:0-4128 GCA_041476585.1 Gammaproteobacteria bacterium
ACTCGATCGACATCGCCGAGGACCGGCGCCGGTTCGAGAAGATTGCGCGCGAGCTGGAGGTCGCGCAGCCGCCGAACGGCACCGCGACGAGCGTGGACGCCGCCGTGGAAGTCGCCAACCGGATCGGCTATCCCGTTCTGGTGCGTCCGAGCTACGTGCTGGGCGGCCGCGCGATGGAGATCGTCCACCAGCAGTCCGACCTGCGGCGCTACATGAAGGAAGCCGTCAAGGTGTCGAATGACTCGCCGGTGCTGCTCGACCGCTACCTGTCGGACGCGATCGAGGTGGACGTCGACTGCGTGTGCGACGGCGAGGACGTGTTCATCGGCGGCATCATGGAGCACATCGAGCAGGCCGGCGTGCATTCCGGCGACTCGGCGTGCTGCCTGCCGCCGCATTCGTTGGCCAGCCACCTCGAGCGCGAGCTGCGCCGCCAGACCGCGCAGATGGCGAGGGCGCTGAAAGTGGTCGGACTGATGAACGTGCAGTTCGCGATCCAGCGCGACACGGTTTACGTGCTCGAAGTCAATCCGCGCGCTTCGCGCACGGTGCCGTTCGTGTCGAAGGCGACCGGGGTGCCGCTTGCCAAGATCGCGGCGCGCTGCATGGCGGGCCGCTCGCTGCGCGAGCAGGGCATCCGTGCCGAGGTGATTCCGACGTTCTTCTCGGTGAAGGAAGCGGTGTTTCCTTTCGCCAAGTTCCCCGGCGTGGACACCATCCTCGGGCCGGAGATGAAATCCACCGGCGAGGTGATGGGCATCGGCGCGACCTTCGGCGAGGCGTTCGTCAAGTCGCAGCTCGCAGCCGGCGTGCGCCTGCCGAGGGCGGGACGCGCCTTCATCAGCGTGCGCGACGCCGACAAGCTGGCGGTGGTCGCGGTGGCGCGCGACCTGGTCGAGCTGGGATTCACGATCCTCGCCACGCGCGGCACGGCGGCGGTGCTCGCGGCGCACGGAGTGCAGTCGCTGACGGTGAACAAGGTCGCGGAAGGCCGGCCGCACATCGTCGACATGATGAAGAACCGCGAGGTGAACCTGATCGTCAACACGGTCGAAGCCAGGCGCAGCGCGATTTCGGACTCGCGCTCGATCCGCGTCAGTGCGCTGGCGCAGCAGCTGACTTATTACACCACGATCGCCGGCGCGCGCGCGGCCTGCGCCGGGATGCGCCATCTTGAGGCGCTCGAGCCCTACCGGCTGCAGCAATTGCACCTGGAAATGCAGGGGGAAACTCAGGGTGTTTCCCCCCGCACCCCCTTTCACACGCTCGTCGAGAGTTGAGTCATGGCGAAGACACCGATCACCAAGCGCGGCGAGGAACTGTTGAAGGCGGAACTGCAACGGCTGAAGACCGTCGAGCGGCCCAACGTGGTGATGGCGATCGCCGAAGCGCGCTCGCATGGCGACCTGTCGGAAAACGCGGAATACGACGCGGCGCGCAACCGCCAGGGATTCATCGAGGGGCGCATCTCGGAGGTCGAATCGAAGCTCGCCAATGCGCAGATTATCGATCCGCGGCTGCTCGATGCCGAGGGGCGCTGCGTGTTCGGTTCGACGGTCGATCTGGCCGACTCCACCAGCGGCGAACTGGTAACCTACCAGATCGTCGGCGAGGACGAGGCGAACATCAGGGACGGCAAGATCTCGATCAGCTCGCCGATCGCCCGCGCGCTGATCGGCAAGTACGCGGGCGACGAGGTCGAGGTGCAGGCCCCGGGCGGCGTGAAGAATTACGAGATTCGCGACGTCCGGTACGAGTAGTCGGCGCCGCCGATTTGACGCCGGCGCGCGTCACCGCTAGCATCCAGGTATCTCATTTGTGATACACGGTGCGCGGATGGCGGTTTCGCTGCGGGTTTCCGAAGAACTGAAGAAGCGGCTCGCCCGGCTGGCTGAGGCGCGCGACACGACCGCCCACGCCCTCATGCTGGAGGCGATCCGCGAAAAGCTCGATGCCGAGGAAGCGCGGGCAGCGTTCCACGCAGAGGCGAAGCGCCGGCTCGCCCGGATGAAAAAGGCCGGCCTCGCCATCCCTGCCACCGAGGTCTTCGAATACCTCGAGGCGCGAGCGCGGGGCAGGGTGGTGGCGCGACCGAAGACCCGCAACACGCCGTGATCGTCTTCGCCGAGGAGGCGCTGGCCGACCTCGAGCGGATCTTCGAGTTCAGCTTCGAGCGCGACTCCGCGACCGCGCTTGATCACATCGGCAAGATCCGCAGCGCTGTCCTGCTGCTGGAAGAGCATCCGGAGATCGGCCGCGCGGCCGGACGCGGATCCATGCTGCGCGAGCTCGTGATCTCGCATGGCAAATCCGGCTACGTCGCCCTCTACGAGTATTCCCCGGTGGAAGCGCTGGTTCGCGTGGTTGCCGTCAAGCACCAGCGCGAGGTCGGATACCGCGGAACGTAACGCCGCGGTCAGGCGCCCGCTCGCCCGCGCCCGGACCGATAAGTGCGCGGGCGGCCAGTTCGAGGTGCAGACCGGCGTGAAGCGCTGCGAGAGCGTGGATTTCCGGCACGAGTTGCGGCCTTCCTCGGGCCCGCCAGCCGCCTGCGCCGCACGGGAGGCGGGCGCTGCTCACGCGGCGGCGGAGGCGGCTCGACCGGCTTGCGACGGAACACTACCAGCACCTTGCCGATCACCTGCACCGGTTGCGCGCGTGCGCGCTCGCAGATCCCGGCCATCAACTGCTCGCGCTCCGCGCGGCCCGACTGCGCCGCGCGCACCTTGATCAGCTCATGTACGGCCAGCGCACGCTCGATCTCGTCGAGCACCGGCTGGGTGAGCCCGTCGCTGCCGATCAAAACCAGTGGATGGAGCTTATGCGCCCGCCCCTTCAGTTCGCGGCGCTGCGCGGGAGACAATACCGACATGGTCCGAGTCTAAGAGATGGCGCGTTCCAAATCCAGCAACGCATGGCTTCAGCGGCACGTGAACGATGCGTATGTGCGGCGCGCGCGCGAGGAAGGATTCCGTTCGCGTGCTGCGTACAAGTTGCAGGAGATCGACGCCAAGGAAAAGCTGCTGCGCCCGGGATCCCGGGTGGTGGACTTGGGCGGCGCCCCGGGCGGATGGTCGCAGGTGGCGGCCGCAAAGGTGGGGCGTTCGGGCCGGGTGGTGGCGGTTGATTTGCTCGATATCGCCCCAATCTCCGGGGTAACCGTGCTGCGCGGGGATTTCCGCGAGCCGGAGGTGCGCCGCGCGGTCCAGGCGGCGCTTGGAGGCGCCGCCGACGTGGTGTTATCGGATCTTTCACCCAATCTTTCCGGGATCGCGAGCGTCGATCAGGCCAACGCAACGCGCTTGGCTGGCTTGGCAATGGAATTCAGTCGCGATGCGCTGAAACCGAACGGGGTTTTTCTCGTCAAAGTGTTTCAGGGAGAGTCGTTCGCGGAGCTGTTGACGGCGATGCGCAGCGCCTTTGCCTCGGTGGCGACGCGCAAGCCCAAGGCGTCGCGCGACGATAGCCGTGAAACCTATTTGCTGGCACGGGCGCCGCGCCAGAGCGAATCGGTTTAGAATGCTTTTTCTGTGCCGACCGAACCCGGAGTAAGTCCTTGAACAACATGCTGAAAAACCTGGTCATCTGGCTCGTTATCGGACTGGTCCTGATGACCGTGTTCAATCAGTTCAATACCCGCCAGGCCGCGCAGGCGCCCATGGAGTACTCGCAGTTCCTCGACGAGGTCAGGGCCGGGCGCATCGCCAAGGTGACCATCGAAGGCCGCCAGCTCAAGGCGACCACGACCGACGGCAAGCGCGTGACCAGTTATTCCCCCGGCGACCTGTGGCTGGTGTCGGATCTTCTCAAGTTCGGCGTCAAGGTCGATGCCAAGCCCGAGGAAGAGCCTTCGCTGCTGATGAACATCTTCGTGTCGTGGTTCCCGATGCTGCTCTTGATCGGCGTGTGGATCTTCTTCATGCGTCAGATGCAGGGCGGCGGCCGCGGCGGCGCGTTCTCCTTCGGCAAGTCGAAGGCGCGCATGCTCGACGAATCGACCAACACCGTCACCTTCGCCGACGTCGCGGGCTGCGAGGAGGCGAAAGAGGAAGTTTCCGAACTGGTCGAATTCCTGCGCGACCCGTCGAAGTTCCAGAAGCTCGGCGGGCGCATTCCGAAGGGCGTGCT
>JBGOTT010000360.1:0-4087 GCA_041476585.1 Gammaproteobacteria bacterium
CACCTGCCGCGCGAGCAGTTTCGCGAACGCTTCGGTCGCCGAGCGGATGTTCGTCATGTCTTCCCGCGTCAGGCCGAGCAACGCGAGCCTGCCCGCACCGGTGTAGATGATCGCTCCGCCAAGGTAGTACGCGGATGCGCCCGGCACCGCGACCAGCGCGGCGTTGATCAGCCCGCCCGCGGAGGATTCGGCGACCGCGAGCGTTTGCTTGCGCTCCTTGAGCAGGCTGCCTACGGCGCTGCCGAGGGCGGTGAGCGATTCCACGGCGCCTAGTTCTCCGGCGCCGGATGGATGTTGTCCACCCAATGCACTTCTTCCGGTTTCTCCACCACCGGGATGTCCAGGTTCACCACCACCGGTTCCTGGCCGCTGCGCACCAGCACGCAAGACAGCGGTGCCTCATCGCTCGCGTTGATCTCCTGGTGCGGCACATAAGGCGGGATATAGATGAAATCGCCGGCGCCCGCTTCGGCGACGAACTCGAGCTGTTCGCCCCAGCGCATGCGCGCGCGTGGGTGATTGCCGCGGCGCGGTTCATGCCGGGGTTTGCGGCGTGTTGATGTCGAGTTCGTTCGCGTGCACGACGCGCACGCCGCTGTATTTCCATTTGGGCTCGGATGCGCCAGCCATGATCGGTCTCCGGTGAATTGCTTCGGGTTACGCCGCCACGCCCATGAAGGACGAGATCAGCTTCAGGAGATCGTTCGACGGATTGACAAACCGGCAGCCGGAGCGAACCGCGCGGCGGCCGTCTGCGAGAGTGACCGGGCTCGAGTAGCGCACTTCGAGGTCTACGAACACCGGGGTCCCGCCGGCGTGCTCGATGCGGCAGCCCTTCAGCAACGTGCCCGGCTCGAGCGTGATGTCGGCAGCGTAGACCAGGAAGCCGACGCCGCCGTTGGCGATGTCGACGATCTGCCCGTCGAACGCGGCAATCCCTCGCGCGTCGGCGATGCACTGCAGCGGCGGCTGGGCCGGCACGCGCGCGCGCGGCTCGGCGCGGCGAGGGTAGCTCACGAGAACTTCGGGAAAGCCCAGTTGTATCGACGGCTTCCCGTCGAACCTGGAGCGTTGCGGGTCCGCCGCCGGAAACTCGAAACGCAGCTCTTGCGCGCTCGACCTGAAGCTCGCGCGCGGGCGCGCGAGCAGGGCGAGGTTGGCGGCTTCGTCGTCGCTCGCCGCAATGACGAAATAGCGCCGCTTCGGATCGACAATGACAATCCGCGAGCGGAACTGCAGCTTGCCCTCGTCCAGCGACGCGACGATGGGCCTGCCCGCAGTCTGCAGCGATACGAGAACCTGTTCGATCTCCTGGCCGGATCGCGAGATGACTCCCGCGGACGTGGTGTTCTTGTCGGTTTCCAAGCTGCCTCAGGCCTCGCCGTCAGAACTTGAGCGCACGCTGGATTGCCGGTCGCGTGCCCATCTCGCCCGCCCAGCGGCCGAGGTCCGGCAGGCCTTCGACCAACTCCGGCAGCGCGCCCTTGACGCGCGCGTAGCCGGCGTAGAGCGAGAAATCGGCGATCGTCGCCTCGTCGCCGGCGCAGTACTTGCGCTTGCCGAGCTGGTCGTCCCACACCTTGAAGAAGGCGCGCATGCGCCCCTTGAACATCTCCACGGTCGGTGGGTGCGGCTCCTTGGATTGCATCACCGCGAACAGCGCGCCGAAAACGGGCGTCACATCGGTCGAAGCGCTCATCATCGCTTGCAGCACCGCGGCCCGCGCCGCCGGGTCGCGCGGCAGGTACTTGCCCGCCTTCTCCGCGCAGTAGACCAGGATCGCGCTGGACTGAGAGAGCGTCAGCGGCTTTCCGCCCGGGCCATCCTGGTCCACGATCACCGGGATCTGGCCGTGCGGATTCATCGCGAGGAAGGCGGCAGACTTCTGTTCGCCCTTCTGGAGATTCACCGGGTGGAGCGTGTAAGCGAGGCCGCATTCCTCGAGCGCGATGCGGGCGCGCATGCCGTTGGAAGTGCCGGCGGCGTAGAGATCGATCATTGGGGGTCTCCGGTAAATTGTTCGCACGCGATCATCGCACGGCCACGGCTTCCGACGACGACTTTATACGCCTGTGAGGTAAGCTTCGTGCATGGCGAAGGCGGCGAATTCCAAACCGCGGACCGGCTAGAGCGCGTGGCGACCACCGTGAAACGAAGAGAGGCGATCAGGCTCGGCGCCGGGCTCATCCTGGGGATGGTCATCGCGACGACGCTCGAGGCCAAGGATGCGGCAGCGAACTGGCCGAACCGGCTAGGAATGCAATGAAACCCGGCGTCAAATTCTTCTTCGCGGCACTGGCGTTTCCGCTCTGCGCGGAGGTCGCGGCGCAGGAGATGTTCAAATGCAAGGACGCGGCCGGACGGATTACCTACTCAGGCGAGCAATGCAGCCAGCTCGGGCTGAGCTCCGCCGGGGAGATCAAGGGTCGTGCCGTCGTGATGCCAGCGCTCAGGATCCCGGCCGCGCCGCGTCCGGCGCCGAGCGCCGCAGTCGAGGACGCCGTGCCCTCCGGCCAGAGCGGCCCCGGCAACAAAGATGCGTCCGCGACCCCGGAAAAAAGGTGCTTTGCCGTCAAGACCGCCAAAGGCACGGCCACGCGGTGCAATGATGTGCCCGAGTAGCCGCTAGGAGACCGAGATGAAAACTTTGCATGTCGCCGTTGTGCTTGCTGCGGCTTGGGCGCTCGCGCTTCCGACGCTTGTTTCGGCCCAGAGCTATCCGTACAAATCGGCGCGCGTGATAGTGCCGTTTGCTCCCGGTGGAGCCACCGACATCCAGGCTCGGGTCCTCTCCAGGGAAGTCGGCGAACAGTTCCGGCAGTCGTTCGTCGTGGAGAACCGCCCCGGGGCGAGCGGGATGATCGGGGCGGAAGCCGTGGTCAACTCTGCGGCGGATGGCTACACCATTCTCTTCACGACCGCCGCGCTTGCGATCAACGCGACGCTCTCCAGGAGCACGATCAAATTCGATCCCGTGAAAGACCTCGCACCCGTCATCTGGGTCAGTTCGACGCCGCTGGTGCTGATCGTGCATCCGAACGTGGCGGCGAAATCGGCGGAGGAGTTGATCGAACTGGCCAGGAAGAAGCCCGCAAGCCTCAACGTAGCCCTCACCGTTTCGGGTAGCACCAGTCACATGGCGGCTGAAATGTTCCGCCAACTCGCCGGGATCAGTTTTACGTCCATTCCCTACAAGGGCGGCGCGCCGGCGATGCTGGCCATGGTGAGCGGTGAAGTCGATTTCCTGTTTGCCGAAGCGCTCCTTGCAGCGCCGCAGATCAAGGCGGGGAAGGTGCGCGCCCTCGCGGTAACGACCGTGAAACCGGCCGCGGCTTTTCCGGATCTGCCGACGATGAATTCAATGCTGCCCGGGTTCGTGGCGGACAACTGGTTTGCGATCTATGCCCCCGCGGGGACACCCGCGGAGATCGTGTCGACAATCAATACCGCGATCAGGAGGGCGCTGGATACGAAGACGGTGCGCGCCCTGTTCGAGCACGACGCATTGATATCCGCGGGGGGAACGCCTGAAGATCTCGGCGCCCATCTCAAGCGCGAGATCGACCGATACGCCGAGGTAATCCGCAAGGGCAACATCACGGCGCAGTAGCCGCTGGCTCGGAACGTGGATTGCAGACAACTTCGGCTGACGCTGCACCGATGAAGAAGAGTCCGGGTCTTCCTGGTGAGTTCGAGCTCATCGCGCGCTACTTCGCGCCGCTCGCGAAAGGGTTTCCGGGCGCCTATGGCTTGCGCGACGACGCTGCGGTGATCGCACCGCCACCGGGCCATGAGCTGGTTGCCAAGACCGACGCGATCGTCGGCGGCGTTCATTTCCTTCTCGACGATCCGCCGGATCTGATCGCCCGCAAGGCGTTGCGCGTGAATCTTTCCGACCTTGCCGCGAAGGGCGCTGTCCCGCGCGCCTACATGCTCGACATCATGCTGCCAAAGACCGTCACCGAGGACTGGATTGCGGCCTTCGCCCGCGGCCTCGCCCGGGATCAAGACGAATACGGGGTGCATTTGATCGGCGGCGACACGGATTCGACGCCCGGCCCGGTGACAGTTGCGATCACAGCGTTCG
>JBGOTT010000361.1:0-4079 GCA_041476585.1 Gammaproteobacteria bacterium
CAGGCCCAATGCGCGCAGCTGCTCGTGCCCGAGCATCTGCGCTACGTTCTGCACCGGAGCACAGGGCACGCCCGCCGCGTCGAACACCGTGATCCACGCTTCGCTCGTGCGTTTCGCGATCTCCATCTCGATCAGGCCGTAGAGCGCATCGGCGTTGCGCACCCGGTCGGGATTGGTCTAGAAACGCGCGTCCCCGGACCACTCCAGGTGTCCAAGCACAGCGCAGAGCCTGGCAAACAGCGAATCATTTCCGGCTGCCACGACCAGGTCGCCATCGACGGTGCGATAGGCGCGGTAGGGCACGATGCCCGCCTGGCCCGAGCCGTTCTTCCTCGGCAATTCCCCCGAGCCGAGATACTGCGCGGCAAACATCGTCATCCATGCGGCTGCGGTCTCGAACAGCGACACATCCACGGCACCGCCCCGCCCGGTCTCGCGCCGCCGGTAGAGCGCGGACACGATCCCGATCACCGCCCACATCGCCGTCCCCATGTCGACGATCGACGGGCCGACGCGCACCGGCGGGCGCCCTTCTTCGCCCACTACGCTCATGATGCCGCCGAAAGCCTGCATCAGCGGATCGTACCCCGGCCTGCCCGCGAGCGGTCCGCGGGCGCCGAATGCGCCGAGATTGCAGTAGACGAGCGAGGATCTTCTCGCGAGCAGCGCGGCCGCGCCGATGCCGAGTGCGTCGACCTGCCCGGGGCGCATGTTCTGCAGCACGACGTCTGCGTGCGCGACGATATATTCAGTCAAGCGCGCCCGCTGCCCGTCATCACGCAGCTCGCACACCACGGAGCGCTTGTTGCGGTTGAGCGCCTGAAACGTCGCGGCGGCGCCGTCGAGAAACGGCGGACCCCATTTGCGCGCGTCGTCGCCGTCGGGTTTTTCGATCTTGACCACCTCCGCGCCGAGATCGCCGAGGACCTGGCCGGCGCAGGGTGCGGCGACGCTGTGGCCGAGCTCGACCACCACGATGCCCTCGAGCGGCGCGCATGCACTCATTCGGGCTTGATGCCGGAGGCCTGCACGATCCTGCGGAAGGTCTCGATGTCGTCTTTGACCATGCGAGCGAACTCCTCGGCGCTGGTGCCGGTCACCGGCATCCCGGCCGCCTCCAGCTTCGCGCGCACGTCAGGCGCGTGGATCGCCTTCAGGATTTCGTCATTGAGCCGCTTTACGATCGGCTCCGGCAGGCCCGCCGGACCGAAAAAACCGAGCCACGAGCTCGGCATCACGTAGCCGGGGATCGACTCGCCGATGGTCGGCACCTCCGGCGTGCTCTCCTGGCGCTTGCGCTCGACCACACCGATGACCCGGATCTTGCCGCTGCGCATCTGCGGAATGGCAGTGGAAAGCGTCGTGAACACCACCGGAATCTGGCCTCCGACCAGATCCTGCATGGCCGGTCCGGCGCCTTTGTAGGGCACGTGGACCATGTCGATTCCGGTCACCTGCTTGAGCAACTCGCCGGCGAGGTGGTGCGGCGAACCGGTGCCCGAACTGCCAAACGAGAGTTTGCCGGGGTTCTTCTTCGCGTACTCCACCAGTTCCTTCGCGGAGTTCGCCGGGACCGACGCATGAACGGCGAGCGCGATCGGCACCTCGACCGCGGCGGTGATCGGCGTGAAGTCCTTCACCGGATCGTAAGGCACGGTCTTGGAAAGAAACAGCGTGATGGCGTGCGTCGCTCCGGTGCCGAGCAGGACAGCATAGCCGTCGGGCGCCGCACGCGCCACCAGGTCCGAGCCGAGCATGCCGCCCGCGCCGCCGCGATTGTCTACGATCACGTTCTGACCCATATTCTCGGTCATCTTCAGCGCCACGGTGCGGCCGAGCAGGTCGGTCGAGCCGCCCGGCGGGTAAGGCACCACCAGCTTGATCGGCTTGGCGGGATAGCCCTGTCCCGAGCTCGTCGAAGGGGCCTGCGCCAAGGCCGCGAACGGCGCCGCGAGCAGCGCGAGCAACGCGAATCGAAACTTGGACATCGGATCTGTTCTTCCTTCGTGCATATTGCGCCCCGGCGCACGTTCCCGCCACCGATCGAATATGTGCAGTCTAGTGCAGGTTCGTATTTGCGATCAAAACCACGCATCGCAGGCAATTGACAAACGATAGTGCGGACCCTAGGCTGAGCCGCGAAACCCGACCAAGGAGGAGACATGAAAAAGACCACGTTGCTGGCAGTGGCCGTGACCGCCCTGCTGCCCGCGCTTGCTGCCGCACAAGAGGTGACCCTGCGCGTAGTCAGCGCGTTTCCGGAGAACCAGTTCTACGTCAAGCGGACCATCGACTGGATCGCGGAAGTGAACAAGGACGGCAAGGGCGTGCTGCAACTCAATTTCATCGGCGGGCCAAGAGCCATCCCCACTTTCGAGGTCGGCAACGCGGTCAAGACCGGAGTGGTGGACATTGCGCTCAGCACCGGCGCGTTCTACACCAATCTGATGCCCGAGGCCGATGCGCTCAAGCTCGCCGAATTGAGCGCGCCCGAGCAACGCAAGAACGGCGCCACTGACCTGATCAACAAGATCTGGCAGGAGAAGGCGAACATGTACTATCTTGCACGGGTGGTCGAGTTCACGCCGTTCCACCTGTATCTGAACAAGAAGATCGACAAGCCGGACCTGACCGGCCTGAAGATCCGCATCACGCCGGTATACCGCGACTTCTTCCAGGCGTTGAATGCGTCGGTCATGACCACGGCGCCCGGCGAGGTTTACACCGCGCTCGAGCGCGGCGTGATCGACGGTTACGGCTGGCCGATCCACGCGCTGTTCGATCTCAACTGGCAGGAAAAGACGAAATACCGCGTCGACCCCGGCTTTTACAATGCCGAGGTGTCGCTGACGATCAATCTCGACAAGTGGAAATCGCTCCCGGCGGCGGCGCGCGAGTACCTCGCCCGCCGGTCTCTCGCGTACGAAGGACAGAACGAATTCTGGAAGCAGTACAACCAGAATGAAGCCAAGCGCCAGGCCGACGCCGGGATCGAGACCATCACGTTCGATGCGGCGACCAACCGCGCTTATGTCGAGAAGGCCAAGGAAGTCGGCTGGGCGGGTCTCATCAAGGCCGCCCCGCAGTACGGGCCCGAGTTGAAGCGGCTGCTCAGCCGTTGATGGAGCGCATCGCGGCGGCATACGGGAGGCTGCTCAACGGGCTCGCGCTCCTCGCCTGCGCGGTTCTGTTCTTGATGACCCTGATGATCTGCGCGGACGTGCTGCTGCGCAACGTGCGCATCATCCCGGGCGTGTACGGCCTCGCCTGGAGCAACGAGGTATCCGAGGCCATGCTCTATCTGATCACGATGCTCGCGGCGCCGTGGCTGCTCCGGCAAGGCCAGCACATCCGCGTCGACATCGTGCTGCGTGCTGTACCGCCGCGGCTCGGCTGGTACTTCGAGTGGATCGCCGACACGCTCGGAATCGCCTGCTGCCTGGCAATCGCCTACTACGGCGCCCGCGCGGCGCTCGCAAGCTTCCGGGCCGGTTCGCTTTCGATCAAGACGCTGGTCACGCCCGAGTGGTGGCTTCTCATGCCGTTGCCGATCGCGTTCCTGCTGCTCGCCGTCGAGATGGGGTTTCGGATGCGCCGCCTCTACCTCGGCGCACGCGCACCGCGCGACGACGCGGTTTCGACGGGTTGAGCGGGATGTCGTGGCAAGCCGCCGCCTGGCTGATGCTCGGGGGCTCGACCGTGCTGTTGTTTCTTGGCCTGCCGGTTGCGTTTTCGTTCCTGGTCATCAACCTGGTCGGCGCGATCGTATTCCTCGGCGGCGAGGCCGGGCTCACCCAACTTGCCCGTAACAGCGTCGGTTCGGTGGCGAGCTTCTCGCTCACACCGATCCCGCTTTTCATCCTGATGGGGGAAGTACTGTTTCATACCGGCCTCGCGGTCAAGGTGATCGACGGCGTCGAGCGGCTCATCCAGCAGGTGCCGGGACGACTCGCCGTGGTCGCGGTTGTCGCGGGCACGGTGTTTTCGGCGATTTCCGGCTCGACCATCGCGACCACCGCGATGCTCGGCAGCCTGATGCTGCCGGTGATGCTCTCGCGCGGCTATCACCCGACCATGGC
>JBGOTT010000362.1:0-4067 GCA_041476585.1 Gammaproteobacteria bacterium
CAAGCCGAACAACGGCGGCACCAAGCTGTTTTCGGTGACCGGTCACGTCAACCGTCCCGGCAATTACGAAGTCAGGCTCGGCACACCGTTTGCGAGGCTTTTGGAGATGGCGGGTGGCGTGCGCGCCGGCAACAAGCTGAAGGCGGTTATCCCCGGTGGATCCAGCATGCCGGTGCTGCCGGCCGACGTGATGATGGCCACCGACATGGACTATGACTCGATCGCCAAGGCTGGCTCGATGCTCGGCTCGGGCGCGGTGATCGTGATGGACGAGACCACCTGCATGGTGCGCGCGCTCGAGCGGTTGTCGTATTTCTATTTCGAGGAATCCTGCGGCCAGTGCACGCCGTGCCGCGAGGGCACCGGCTGGTTGTACCGCGTGGTGCACCGCATCGAGACGGGACAGGGCAGGCAGGAAGACCTCGAGCTGCTGCTGAACGTGTCGGACAACATCGCCGGCCGCACGATCTGCGCCCTGGGCGATGCCGCGGCGCTGCCGGTAAAAAGCTTCATCAATCATTTCAGGCCGGAATTCGAGCACCACATCGCGCACAAGCGCTGCATGGTGAATGGCCGGGATATCGAGCCGCGGTACGGACGCGCCGGACCGACGCAGGCGGCGGCGCTTGCTCACGCGGCCTGATGGAACGCCCATGCTGAAAATCGAGATCGACGGCCGGCAGCTCGAAGTGCCTTTCGGCTCCACCGTGATGGATGCCACCAACCAGCTCGGCATCTACGTCCCGCACTTCTGCTATCACCGCAAGCTGTCGATCGCCGCCAACTGCCGGATGTGCCTGGTCGAGGTCGAGAAGGCGCCCAAGCCGCTGCCCGCATGCGCCACGCCGGTCACCGACGGCATGAAGGTGAAGACCTTCTCGCCCGTGGCCAAACAGGCGCAGAACGGGGTGATGGAGTTCCTGCTGATCAACCACCCGCTCGATTGCCCGATCTGCGACCAGGGTGGCGAATGCCAGCTGCAGGACCTCGCGGTCGGCTATGGCAAGGGCGCGTCGCGCTACCAGGAGGAAAAGCGCGTGGTGCTGGCGAAGGACATCGGCCCGCTGGTCGCCGCCGAAGAGATGAGCCGCTGCATCCAGTGCACGCGCTGCGTGCGTTTCGGACAGGAGATCGCAGGCGTCATGGAGCTGGGCATGGTGGGTCGCGGCGAGCACGCCGAGATCGTCGCGTTCGTCGGCAGGACGGTCGATTCGGAGCTATCGGGCAACATGATCGACCTGTGCCCGGTCGGCGCGCTCACCTCCAAACCGTTTCGCTACAGCGCCCGCACCTGGGAACTGGCGCGGCGCAAATCGGTGAGCCCGCACGACGGCCTGGGCTCCAACCTCGTGGTACAGGTCAATCAGAACAGGGTGATGCGCGTTCTGCCGCTCGAGAACGAGGCGATCAACGAATGCTGGCTTTCGGACAAGGACCGGTTCTCCTACGAGGGCCTGAACTCCCCGGAGCGCCTCACGCAGCCGATGCTCAAGCGCGGCGGGCAGTGGCAAACCGTGGACTGGCAGGTCGCCCTCGAGTTCGTGACGGGCGAGCTGCGGCGCATCAAGGCCGCGCATGGCGGGTCGGCCATCGGTGCGCTCGCCACGCCGCACTCGACGCTGGAGGAACTGAGCTTGCTGGGCCGGCTGGCGCGCGGCCTGGGAAGCGAGAACGTCGATTTTCGCCTGCGCCAGGCTGATTTTTCGGCCGACGGCAAGCTCGCCGGGGCGCCCTGGCTCGGCATGCCGATCGCCGAGTTGAGCAAACTGGACCGGGTGCTGGTGATCGGTGCGTTCCTGCGCAAGGACCATCCGCTGATCGCGCAGCGGCTGCGCCAGATCGCCAAGCGGCGCGCGCAGATCAATATCCTGCACTCGGCCGACGACGACCTGCTGATGAGAATCGCGAACCGGTTGATCGTGCCTCCGTCGGAAATTCCTGTGGCGCTGGCCTCGATCACGGCGGGCGCATCGGGCCCGGCGGCGGCGATCCTCGAGAGCCTCAAGTCCGGCGAAAACAGGGCGATCCTGCTCGGTAATTTCGCCCAGCAGCATCGGCAGGCCGCGCAGATCCATGCGCTTGCGCAGGCCCTGGCGGGGGCCACCGGCGCAACGCTGGGTTTTCTCGGCGAGGCGGCCAACAGCGTCGGCGGCTATCTCGCGAACTGCCTGCCCTACGGCACGCAATCCTCGGGCGGACTGAATGCGCGCAGCATGCTCGAGCAGCCGCGCAAGGCCTATGTTCTGCTCAATGCAGAGCTCGAGCTCGACTGCGCCGATCCGCGCGCGGCGCTCGGCGCAATGCGCGGCGCGGAGCTGGTGGTCGCGCTGTCGGCGTTCAATCATGGGGCGCGCGAATACGCGAACGTCCTGCTGCCGATCGCCCCGTTTACTGAAACTGCGGGAACCTTCGTTTCGACCGAAGGCCGGGTGCAGAGCTTCCACGGCTGCGTGCGTCCGGCGGGCGAGGCGCGTCCCGGCTGGAAGGTGCTGCGCGTGCTCGGCTCGATGCTCGGCCTGGCCGGATTCGGCGAGGAGTCGGCCGAGCAGGTGCGCGATGCCTGCCTTGCGGGAAAGGATGTATCGGCGCAATTGTCCAACCGCGCTGCCGTTCCGATGGATGGGACCGCCGCCGCGCCGAAGGCCGCCGGCGGCGGATTGCAGCGGGTCGCCGATGTTCCGATCTATTTCGCCGACCCACTGGTGCGGCGTGCCCCGGGCCTGCAGCAAACGAAAGATGCGCAGCCGCCGCGCGCAGGCATGAACGCGAAGACGCTTGCCGCGCTCGGGATTTCGGCCGGCCAGCCGGTGCGCGTGAGGCAAGGCGAAGGCAGCGCCCGGCTCGTCGCCGCGCTCGACCCGGGACTGCCCGATCAATGCGTGCGCGTGGCGGCGGCGCACGCCTCGACGGCGGGCCTCGGCGCGATGTTCAGCACGCTCTCGGTCGAAACCTTGCCCGTGGAGCAGGCGGCCTGAATGGTCGACTGGATTCTTACGCGGCCCGACGCGTGGTTCGGCCCTGTGTGGGGACCGGCGGTGTTCGACACCACCGCCAATCTCGCCTTCATTGTCGCCATCGTGGTTCCTCTGCTCCTGTGCGTTGCCTACCTGACGCTGTGGGAACGAAAGTTCATCGGCTGGATCCAGATCCGCCACGGGCCCAACCGCGTCGGGCCACTCGGGCTGCTGCAGCCGATCGCCGACGGCATCAAGCTGCTGCTGAAGGAGATCATCGTCCCGACGCAGGCGAGCACGCAGTTGTTCTTCGTCGCGCCGCTGATGGTGCTGATGCCGGCGCTCGCGGCCTGGGCGGTGATTCCGTTCGCTCCGGAGGTGGTGCTTGCCGACGTGAACGCGGGGCTGCTGTACCTGATGGCGATAACCTCGCTCGGCGTGTACGGGGTGATCATCGCGGGCTGGGCCTCCAACTCCAAGTACGCGTTTCTCGGCGCGATGCGCTCGGCCGCGCAGATGGTGTCCTACGAGCTCGCGATGGGATTTTCGCTGGTGGTGGTGCTGATGGTGTCGGGCAGCCTGAATCTTTCGGACATCGTCAACGCTCAGGGCAAGGGGAGCTTCGCGGCAAAGGGACTCAATTTCCTGTCGTGGAACTGGCTGCCGCTGCTGCCGATCATGGTGGTGTATTTCGTCTCCGGCGTGGCGGAGACCAACCGCGCACCGTTCGACGTGGTCGAGGGCGAATCCGAGATCGTCGCCGGCCACATGGTCGAGTACTCCGGCATGGCGTTCGCGCTGTTCTTCCTCGGCGAATACGCGAACATGATCCTGATCAGCACGCTGACGGCGGTCATGTTCTTCGGCGGCTGGCAGCCGCCGATCTCCAGCCCGCTGTTCGAGTGGCTGCATCCCGTCTTCTGGCTGCTGGCGAAAGTGTTCGTCATCGTGTCGATGTTCCTGTGGATCCGCGCCACCTTCCCGCGCTACCGCTACGACCAGATCATGCGCCTGGGCTGGAAGGTGTTCATCCCGCTGACCCTGGTGTGGATCGCGGTGGTCGGCCTGTGGATGCAGACGCCCTGGAGCCTGTGGAAATGATCGCGCGCGTGG
>JBGOTT010000363.1:0-4016 GCA_041476585.1 Gammaproteobacteria bacterium
AACCTAGGTTTCCCCTGTTCCGAGCTTGCCAGGTCTTCTCTCCGCGACGATGTCGCGGAGAGAAGACCACTGCCGGCGGCTGACCGGCAGCCGCTCATCGAGGCCCTCGAGCACCACCTGCCAGTGCGGCTCCTCCTCGGAAGCGCTGCCGCGCTCGAAACCGCGGATCGCATCGCGCGCCACCAGGCAATTGCGGTGCAACCGGACGAACCGGGCGACAAACTCGCGCTCGAGCGATACCAGCGACTCTTCGATCAGGTGCTCGCGTTCGCGCGTGCGCATCGTCACGTACTTCAGTTCGGCCCTGAAATACACGACGTCGCGCAGCGGCACCAGCAGGATGCGATTGCGCTCGACCACCGAAATATGCGCGCGCGCGGCGGTTGCGGCCAGCGCAAGCGCCTCGCGCGCGGGCGCGCTCGCCGCGCGCGCTTTGGACAGCGCGTTCGCGAGCCGGGCAGCGCGCACGGGCTTGAGCAGATAATCGAGCGCATTGAGCTCGAACGCTTCGACCGCATGACGGTCGTGCGCGGTGACGAACACGATCGCGGGTGCGTCCTCCAGCGCGCACAGGTGGCGCGCCAGTTCCACCCCGCCCATGCCGGGCATCTGGATGTCGAGCAGCAGCACCTGCGCGCGGCTGCCGGGCAGCCGCTCGAGCGTTTCGAGGCCGTTTTGCGCCTCGCCCACGATCTCGCACGGAACTTCGTCCGCCAGGTCGGCGATCAACTCGCGCATGCGCGAGCGCGCCAGCGGTTCATCGTCCGCGATGAATACGCGCAGCGCAGGCGTCACGGCGAATCGGCGCGCTGATCGGCACGCTCGGTGATATACGGAATTTCGATTTCGACCACGTAGCGCTCGGCCTCCACCCGCGTTCCGAGTCGCGCCTCTGCGTCGAAGAACAGCATTAGTCGCTCGCGGATGTTGTCGAGCGCCATGTGATTGCCGGCGCGGTGCTGATGCTCCCGATGGTAGGGGTTGGTCAGGCGCAGCCGTACGCGATCGCCTTGCAGCGCAACGTGCACCGCGACCTCGCCCGGCCCGGTGCCCGGCTCGACGCCGTGGTAAACGGCATTCTCCAGCAACGGCTGCAGCACCAGCGGCGGGAGCAGCGCATCGAGAGGCGCTGCATCGATCTCCCACACCACGCGCAGCCGCTCACCCAGTCTCAACTGCTCCAGCCTGGCGTAGCGCTCGAGCAGCGCTATTTCATCGGCGAGCCGCACGAATCCGCGCTGGTCCGACACCAATGTGCGGAACAGGTCGGACAGGTCCTCGAGCGCCGTTTCGGCGCGCCGCGGGTCGCGCCGAATCAGCGAAAGAACCGCGTTCAGGCTGTTGAACAGGAAATGCGGGCGGATGCGCGCCTGCAGCGCCTGCAGCCGCGCCTCGATCAGCGCGGGCGAGAACGCCCGCGCGCGCAAGCGCAGGTATTCGAGCAGCGCCGCGCTGACGAGCAGCGTGAACATCCACAGCTTCGGCAGCTCGATCGCCGGGTCCGGCGGCGCGAGCCCGCGCACCGCATAGGCAACCAGCGTCCCGAGCGCCAGCGCGATCACTGCGACGGCCGCATATCCGGCGGCATATCCGGCCGAGCCGGCGAGCCGCCGCAGCCACGGAGCAAGGACGTAGAGCATCATCAGGGTGACGATCAGCGCGGGCTCCACCAGGACGGCATCGTGAACGAATCGATCCACGATCTGCGCCCACCCGGATTGCGCGTACGACGCGGCCGCGAACGCGGCAACGTTCACGCCGACCAGGACCCGCCCCATGACGCCGAGATTGCGGAAATCCGGCAGGGCATCCGTGGTGGCGTTTTGCTTTATACTCATCATGTTGCGAGCGGCGCCGCCGCCGCAGTACGTTCAGCACCACGTCCGCGGGCCCGCCCCAGTATGCCCCATGGCTTCCCGACAATCAAAGAAGCGCGCTAAAGACGCGCCGCCCTGGTCCGGTCGTTTCAACGAGCCGGTCGACGCACTGGTGAAGCGCTTCACCGCGTCGGTCGGATTCGACCGGCGGCTCGCACAGCACGACATCCGCGGCTCGCTGGCACACGCACGCATGCTTGCCGCGCGCGGCGTCATCGCGAATGCGGACCTGGCGGCCATCGAACGGGGTCTGTCCACCATCGACCGGGAGATCGCGAGCGGCGCGTTCACCTGGTCGGAAGACGCCGAGGACGTGCACCTCAACATCGAGCGCCGGCTGGTCGAACTGGTCGGCGACCCCGGGAAACGCCTGCACACCGGCCGCTCGCGCAATGACCAGGTCGCCACCGACCTGCGTCTGTGGCTGCGCGACGAGATCGACGCGATCCTCGAACGGCTTGCGGCGCTGCAACGCGCCCTGCTCGACCAGGCCGAGCGGCACGCCGCGACGGTAATGCCGGGTTTCACCCATCTGCAGGTTGCGCAGCCGGTGACGTTCGGCCACCACCTGCTCGCCTATTTCGAAATGTTCGAGCGCGACCGCGAGCGGCTGGCCGATTGCCGCTGGCGCGTCAACCGGCTTCCACTGGGCGCCGCCGCTCTGGCCGGAACCACCTTCCCGGTGGACCGCGCGCAGGTTGCCCGCGAGCTGGGTTTCGCCGATGTGGCCGAAAATTCGCTCGACGCGGTGTCGGACCGGGATTTCGCGATCGAGTTCGCCGCCTGCGCTTCGCTCGTGATGGTGCACCTTTCGCGCTTTGCCGAGGAACTGGTGCTCTGGATGAACCCGCGCTTCGCGTTCGTGCGGCTTCCCGACCGCTTCTGCACCGGCTCTTCGATCATGCCGCAGAAAAAGAACCCCGACGTTCCGGAGCTGGTGCGCGGCAAGAGCGGGCGGGTATTCGGCCACCTGATGGCGCTGCTCGCGCTGATGAAGGGGCAGCCGCTGGCTTACAACCGGGACAACCAGGAGGACAAGGAACCGCTGTTCGATACGGTCGACACTCTCGGCAACAGCCTGGCGGTGTTCGCCGGACTGGTCAGCGGTCTGGAAGCTCGCCCGGAGAACATGCGCGAGGCGGCGCTGCAGGGTTTTTCCACCGCCACGGACCTCGCCGACTACCTGGTGCGCAAGGGCGTGGCATTTCGCGATGCGCACGGAATCGTCGCGCGCGCGGTGCGCGAGGCCGAAGCCGCCGGCTGCGACCTTTCGGGGCTGCCGCTCGCGGTGCTGCGGCGGTTTTGCGGCGCGATCGGGAACGACGTTTACCGGGCGCTCACGCTCGAGGGTTCGGTCGCCGCGCGCGACCACCCCGGCGGCACCGCGCCGCGCAGAGTACGCGCGGCCATCGCGCGCGCGCGCAAGCGCCTGGCTCGCAAGGCAACCGCATGAGCGAGGCGCAGGTCCGGGAGCACATCGGCAAATACCGGGTGGTGCGCAAGCTCGGCGAAGGCGCGACCAGCGAAGTGTTCCTGTGCAACGATCCGTTCAACCGCCGCGACGTGGCCGTAAAGCTGGTTTTCGAGGAGATCTTCAGCGATCCCTCGCGCGGCAGGCTGTTCGAAAAGCTGTTCATCACCGAGGCCTCGCTTGCGGGCAAGCTGGCGCACCCGCACATCTGCGAGATCTACGATGCGGTCGCCGAGGACAAGCTGCATTACATCGTGATGGAGTTCGTCAATGGCGGGACGCTGGAGAAGTACGGCGACCCGCAGAGCCTGCTGCCCGTCGACCGCGTGGTGGAGATGGTCTTCAAGTGCACCCGCGCGCTCGATTTCGCGCACGAGATGGGAATTACCCACCGGGACCTGAAGCCGGCGAACATACTGTACGCGGGCGGAACCGACGTGAAAATCAGCGATTTCGGCGCCGCGCTGATCGCCAGCGGCGAGCAGACCCAGGTCTCTGGGATCGGCTCGCCGGCGTACATGTCGCCGCAACAGGTGAAGGAGCACCCGCTCGATCACCGCACCGACATCTATTCGCTGGGCGTGGTGATGTACCACCTGCTGACCGGCCGGCTGCCGTTCCAGGCGAGCAACAACTTCAGCCTGATCTACCAGATCACCAACGTCGAT
>JBGOTT010000364.1:0-3933 GCA_041476585.1 Gammaproteobacteria bacterium
AAGGTCGCCTCCAGAAAGAACGCGGTCAGCACTTCATAGGCGAGCAGCGGTCCGGCGATATTGCCGACCCTGGTCATGTAGCCCGGCCAGTTGGTGCCGAACTGAAACGACATCGTGAGGCCCGAGACCACGCCCATCGCGAAAGTGAGCGCGAATACCTTGACCCACAGCTTGTAAGTGGCGAGCCACGCCGCATCGCCCGAGCGCGCGAACCGGACGCGGAAATACACCAGGATCCACGCCAGCGCGAGCGTGATGGTCGGGAACAGGATGTGGAACCCGATGTTCAGCCCGAACTGGGCTCGGGCGAGCAGCAGCGCGTCGGCGCCGTTCATGTTTGAGGCTAATGCCGCCTGATAGTATTTGCAAGGGTCGCGATTCGGATAAGATTTTCCCTCCAAACCACCATCAGGCAGCGCAAATAGCGCCGTACGAGAGCCGCAACGATGGAGAAAATGAGCGCATGAAATTCAGCGGGTCGAACCTCGGCACGGAGCAAGCGTGAGCCGGCGCGCACGTTGGATCGGCATCGGCGCGCTCGAGACGCCTGCGCTGCGATCGCGCTACGTGTTGCTTGCGGAAGCTCAGGCGGCCGACGCAGAACCGATCGTGGTCTGCGGAACGGCGCCGGCCCACCTGTGCCTCGGTCAGGGCCTCGGCATGGTGTGGGTGGACGAGGGACAGCACTGGTTCGTCTTGATCGTGCCGGCGCGGCTCGCGCCGGGCCGCGCGAGCCGCTGGATCGCCTGGGCGCTCGCGCCCGCGATCGCGACCTGCCGCAGCTTCGGCGTGCAGGCCTATCTCGAAGGCCATGACCTGTGGGCTGCGGGACGCAAGATCGCCGGCGCGGGGTGCACCTCCATCGGAGCGTGCGCGGTGATCGCCTCCAGCCTGCCGCGCGCGCTTCCCGGAGAGCGGCTGCTCGAGGCGCGGTTTCGGGCGGCGATCGAGGTGCAATTCGGCTGGCAGTTCGAAACCTCGCGGCCGAGCGCGGCCGAGCGCCAGGCGATGGCGGAGGTCGGGTGATCGACGAACAGCGTCGCAGGATTCTTTCCGGGCTCGGTGGTGCGGCACTCTATCTGGCCGTTCAGGATCTGTTCGCGCAGGGCAAAACGCCCAAGGGCGTCGCGCGCGTGCGCGGCGATGCGCGCGTCAACGGGGTGCCGGCGAAGCGCGGGATGGTGGTCCGCCCCGGCGATACCGTCATCACCGGGCGCAATGGCGAAATCGTGTTCGTCATCGGCAGGGACGCGATGTTGCTGCGGGCCGATTCGCGAGTCGAAACGCAGGGCGCGGCCGGTGCGCTGATCACCGCCGGATTTCGCATCGTCACCGGCGCGATACTTTCGGTCTTTGCCCCGCGCGAGCCGAAGACGCTGGTCACGGGCACGGCCACCATCGGCATCCGGGGCACCGGCATCTACATCGAATCGGGCGCAGACCGGACCTACGTTTGCACCTGCTACGGTGAGGCCGAGCTGGCCTCGCGCGGCGATCCCGCCGTGCGCGAGGTCGTGAAAACCCGCCACCACGACCAGCCGCGCTACATCATGGCGATGGGCGCGCCGCAGATGCTGATGAAGGCGCCGGTGGTCAATCACACCGACGCGGAACTCACGCTGCTCGAGAGCCTCACCGGCCGCAAGCCGCCGTTCGCGGGCAAGCAGGGTTACACCTACTGATCGCCGTCCACCGGCGGACGCGGCACGATGCCCATGTCCTGGTAGACCGGGCGGATTTCCCTGCGGATTGCCGGCAGCTTGATCGCGTACAGCAGCGCGGCGGCGAGCGTGCACGCGCCGCCCGCGGCGAGCGTCGCCTGCGCGCCGATGCGCTCGGCAATCCATCCCGCGCCGAGCGCCCCGAGCGGACTGATGCCGAGGAACGACACCACGTACAGCGAGGCGACCCGCCCGCGCAGTTCGTCCGGAACGATGCTCTGCAGCACGGTGTTGGCGGCGGCGGCGGTCAGCATGATGCCCAGCCCGGTGAGCGTGATCAGCGGCAGTGCGAGCCACAGCGAGGTGGAGTACGAGAACGCAGTAACGCTCGCGCCGGCGATTGCACCGGTCCATGCCAACAGGCTGAGCAGCCCGCGGATGCTCGGGCGCATCGCGAGGTAAATCATGCCGACGACTGCGCCGAGGCCCCCTGCGCCGATCAGCATTCCGAGGGTGCGCGAATCGCCGTGAAAGACGTCCTTGGCGAAAAACGGCATCAGCGACTGGTAGGGCTGCGCGAAAAGGCCCACTGCCGAGAGCAGAAGAAGTGCGCTGCGCGTCGGCAGGAATCCATAGGCGTAGCGCAGCCCCGCAGTGAACTGCCGCAGCCAGCTCTCGTCGCGCGGCGCGCGATACGAGGGCCCCAGCCGCATCGCGTACAGCGCCGCGAGCACCGCGAGATAGGTCAGGCTGTTCAGCGCGAACGCCGCGACCTCGCCGAACGTCGAGATCACCATGCCTCCCACCAGCGGGCCGACGAACCGCGCCCCGTTCATCATGATCGAATTGAGCGCGATGGCATTCGGCAGATCGGTCTTGCCGCGCACCAGGGTCACCAGCAGAGTCTGCCTTGCGGGTGCTTCGCATGCCGCAACCACGCCGCGCACGAGATTGCCTGCGATCAGGTGCCACGGCGCGACCCAGCCCGAGGCCACCAGCGCGAGCATGACCAGCGACTGGGCAAGCGCGATCGAATTGGTGGTCGCGATCACGCGGCGCCGGTCGAGCCGGTCGACCCACACGCCCGCCACCGGCGCGAGCACCAGGAACGGTATTTGAAGCGCGAAGGCCGACAGGCCGAGCAGAAACGTCGAGCCGCTGAGGCGGTAGATCAGCCAGCTGGTCGCGATCAACTGCAGCCAGATGCCGATCTGCGAGACGCCCTGTCCGGCGAAAAACAGCCGGAAATCACGATGGCGGAGCGCGCGCAGGCCGTGGATCAAGGCGGCACGCTTCTCGTCGGGTCGGGCCTTCAGGTCTTCGCCGCGAGTTTGTCGAGCTGGCTCTTCAGCTTCGCAAGCGTTTCCTCGAAGGCCGCGAGGCGCGCCTTCTCCTGTCCGACGACCCTGGCGGGCGCGCGCTCGACGAAGGACACGTTGCCGAGCTTGACGCGCGCTCTGGCGATCTCGCCTTCAATGCGCGCGACCTCCTTGCAGAGGCGTTCGCGCTCGGCCTCGGCATCGACTTCGATCTTGAGCTGGAGATGGGTGTGACTCGCAACGATTACAGCGGGTGCGCCGTCATCTGCGGGAGCGTTCCCACCCTCGTAGATCTCGATCGCCGAAAGGCGTCCGAGAAATTCCGCGTACTGCTTGACCGCGCGCACGTCGTCCCCGTGCGGGGTCAGGACGACGGCCGCAACGCGTTTGCCCGGCGGCACGTTCGCCTCGGAACGCAGCAGGCGAAGCTTGTCGACAAACTCCTTCAGGAAGGCCATCTTTGCTTCCGCACCGGCATCGGTTCTTTCCGGCCGGGACTTGGGGTATGCGGCGAGCATCACCGTGTCGCCGGTCTTCCCCGCGAGCGGAGCGACCTTCAGCCAGAGCTCTTCGGTGATGAAAGGAATGATCGGGTGCGCAAGCCGCAGCACGGTTTCGAGAACGCGCACCAGCGTTCGGCGCGTACCGCGCGCCTGCGCTTCGTTGCCCGATTTCGTCGCTTCTGCAATCTGAACCTTCGCGAGCTCGACGTACCAGTCGCAGTACTCGTCCCAGACGAAGCGGTAAATTGCGTTTGCGGCGTTGTCGAAGCGGTACCCGGCAAATCCGGTTTCGACCTCGGCCTCGGTGCGCTGCAGCTGGCTGATGATCCAGCGATCGACGAAAGACAGCTCGACCGGCCGCGAATCATCGAGGCCGCAGTCCTGCCCGTCGGTGTTCATCAGCACGAAGCGGGTGGCGTTCCACAGCTTGTTGCAGAAGTTGCGGTAGCC
>JBGOTT010000365.1:0-3901 GCA_041476585.1 Gammaproteobacteria bacterium
ATCGCGAAAGTCATGCCTTCCTCGATCTCCATGGGATAATCGAGCGAGCAGCCGCGCCAGACCAGAGGCGGCTCGTACAGCGTGAGCCCGATGCCGTGGGCCCAGTTGTTGCCAGCGGTTTGGTCCTCGTGAACGACGCCGATGTCGCCCCAGACATCCGGTCCAGCGGGCCACTTCAGGGCGATATCCTTACTGGAAATGCCCGGCTTGATGACGTTGATCGAGTCGTATAGCCAGTCGTACGCCCGCTGGTAGGCATCCTTCGTCGCCTTGGAGGGCTCGCCGATGCTGAAGGTGCGGTAGTAGCAGGTCTTGTAGCCGTTCCAGGACGTGTTGTATACGTCCATGTACAGCACGTCCCGATGCGCGAGCCGGCGGCCGGTCGAGTGCCGCAGGTTCGGCCAGGTGTACGGCCCCGAGGTGACGAACACCCCCGAATACACTTCGCCGCCGTTTTTGTAGCAGGCCTTGAAGGCTTCGCCGAGAATTTCATTCTCGCTCACGCCCGGCCGGGCCGTCTTGACCACCGCATCGAACATCGCGTCGCCGATGGTGCAGGTGTTGCGCAGGCACTCGACCTCCTCCGGCAGCTTGGTCTTGCGCGCCGCCAGCATGGCCGTGAATCCTTCGCCGCTGGTCTTCACGCCCTTCGCTTCGAACGCGGCGCCGATGAACGGATCGAAGAAGTCCATCGCGAGCACTTCCTTGTGCACGCCGGCGCGCTTCAGCTCCGGATAGACCTGGTCGACGAAGCGCAGGACGGCTGCCTTGTGGGCGCTGTCGCCCATGCAGCGCGCGATCCAGCCCATGCCGGTGATGGCGTAGCGGATGTTCTCGGGAGGCAGCCAGGGCGAACTGCGCTGCGTGTGGTAGGCGATGTCGCCCTGCTCGTACACGATCGGGTGCTCGTCCCCGCGCACCAGCAGCGAGTAGCGAAGGCCGGAGTTCCCCGCCGTCCACGGCGGAGTGTAGGTGCTGGTCATATAGCGCGTGTTCCACTCGTTCAGCGACAGGAACGCGCCGAACTTGTTCTTGCCGAACAGTTCCGCCTTCGTCCGGGCGAGCCGCCCGGTGCGCAGCTTGTTCATGTTCACTGGCTCGATCCAGTCCATGGGCTGGAACGGGGGGGACTTGCCGTACTTGTCGGTCATTGCTGGTTTCTCCTGGTTCGTTCGCTGTGGTGTGGCAGCACCGGACACTAGCAAACGGAACTGGCCGGCAAAAATACCGTTTTCCTATAAATGCCATCCGAAAAGGCGATGAGCGCGCTGCCGCCGCGTCGAGGCCCGAGCGCTCGGTTTTTCCGATAGCACGCATAGGAAATTCGTATTTTTTGGCAACCACTTCCCGAATGCTAGGATGCGACCTGCACCCTAAAGGAGGGAGGTCATGAAAAATTTCAAGCGGAAGTGGTTTCTGGTGGCGGGGGCGCTTGCCATCGCAATCGGCGTTTCCGCGCCCGTCGCCCAGGCGCAGCAGCCGATCAAGATCGGCCACAGCATGGCTCTGACCGGCGGACTGGGCGCCGCCGGCAAGGCGGCGCTGCTCGGGCTGCAGATGTGGGTCGAGGATGTCAACGCCAAGGGTGGGCTGCTGGGCCGCAAGGTCGAGCTGATCACCTACGACGATCAGTCCAACCCCGCGACCACGCCTGGCATCTATACCAAGCTGCTCGACGTCGACAAGGTCGACCTGCTCATCGCGCCCTATGCGACGGTGCCGACGGCGCCGCTCATGCCGCTGGTGAAGCAGCGCGGCCTGCTGCTGATGGGCAACTACTCGTTCCAGGTCAACAGCAAGGTCCAGCACGACATGTGGTTCAACAATGCGCCCTGGAACGTGGCGGCGAGCTGGTCGGACAACTTCTTCCTCGCCGGCAAGAAGTTCGATGCGAAGACCGTGGCGTTTCTCGTCGCGGACCAGGAGTTCGCGCAGAACCTGGCGCGCGGAGCGAAGGAAATCGCAGGCAAATTGGGCCTCAAGACCGTCTATGAGCAGAACTATCCGCCGACGACGGTGGACTTCTCCTCGATGATCCGCGCGATTCGCGCTGCGCAGCCCGACATCGTATATGTGATGTCGTACCCGAACGATTCGGTGGCCATCGTGCGCTCGGTGAACGAGATCGGCGTCGGCCCGTCGGTGAAGCTGATCGGCGGCGGCATGGTGGGCCTGCACTTTGCGCCCGTGCTGGAGTCGCTCGGCTCGATGCTCAACGGCTGGGTCAACTACCACACCTACGTGCCTGAAAAGACGATGGAATTCCCGGGTGTGAAGGAGTTTCTCGAGCGCTACGCGAAGAAGGCCATCGAAGCTAAGGTGGATCCGCTCGGCTTCTACCTGCCGCCGTACAACTACGCCATCGGGCAGATGCTCGAGCAGGCGGTCACGGCCACCAAGAGCCTCGACCACAAGGTGCTGGCCAAGTACATCCGCGAGAACGAGATGAAGACCATCGTCGGCGGGATCCGCTACGGAAAGGACGGCGAGTGGGCGAACGCGCGCGTGGTGATGGTCCAGTTCCGCGGCGTGGTAGACAAGAACGTCGACCAGTTCCGCCAGCCCGGCAAGCAGGTGATCATCGAGCCGGCGCAGTACAAGACGGGCGAGGTCATTTCGTTCGACAAAGCGCACAAATAAGCAGGCATCGCCTAAAATCTGGCGCGGCGACCCCGCGCCGTTTTTTTGCCCTTCCGGGCCATAGGGGCCGACGACCGGCAGATGATATTTTCTTTCCAGTTGTTCTTTGAGGCGATCGTGTTCGGCATCCTGCTCGGCTGCTTCTATGCCGCTGTGAGCATCGGGCTCTCGGTGGCGTTCGGGCTGCTCGACGTGCCGCATGTCGCCCACCCGGCGGTCCTGATCCTCGGCGCCTACTGCACCTACCTGCTCGGCAGTTACGGCTGGGATCCGATCGTCGCCGGGCTCGCGCTGATGCCGCTGTTCTTCCTGTTCGGCGTCGCGATGTACCGCTTCTACTACGAGACGTTCGAAAAGCGCGGCAGCGAGGCCGGAGTGCGCGGGCTCGCCTTTTTCTTCGGCATTGCGTTCATTATCGAAGTCGGCCTGATCCTCGCGTTCGGCGTCGACCAGCGCCTGGTCGAGGCCGATTACATCGGCAAGAGCCTCACGCTTGGCGAGATGCGGGTGCCGGTGCGCATGCTGCTGGCGTTCGGCATCGCGCTCGCGCTCACCGCGGCGCTCACGCTGTACCTGTCGAAAACGTTCACCGGCCGGGCGATCAAGGCGGTGGCGCAGGACGAGGCGGCGCTCCGGCTGATGGGGGCCGACCCGGTGCGCATCAAGCAGTGGGCGTTCGGCATCGCGACCGGCGTCACCGCGCTTGCCGGTGCGATGCTCATCATCATCGGGCCGGTCGAGCCGATGCTCGACCGCGTTTACATCGGACGCACGTTCTGCGTCGTGGTGCTGGCGGGCCTGGGCAGCATGACCGGGACACTTGCCGCGGGGTTGATTCTCGGCATCGCGGAGTCGATCGTGCTGATGCATTTCGGCGCCTCCTGGGCGCCGGCGGTCGCTTTCGGGCTGCTGCTCGTCGTGCTCGGCATCCGGCCGCAAGGGCTGTTCGGACGATGAGGCTCCGCGTTTCACCCTTCGGGATCGGCGCGGCGGCGACTGTCGTGCTGGCCGGGATACTCTCGCTCGCCGGAGCAAACGAGTACTTCTTTTTCGCCGGCTACGTGGTGCTGCAGTTCGTGGTCCTCGCCACCGCCTGGAACATCCTCGGCGGCTACGCCGGCTACGTCAACTTCGGCACGGCCGCCTTCTTCGGCATCGGCGCCTACACCAGCGTCGTGTTGTTCAAGTCGCTCGGTGCGCCGCTCCTGGCGCAGATGGCGGCGGCGGCGGCGGTGACCGGGCTGCTCGGTTTTGGCACCGG
>JBGOTT010000366.1:0-3901 GCA_041476585.1 Gammaproteobacteria bacterium
GCCTCTGCATTCGGCTGGCTGCTCGCCTACTATCAGATCCCGAAGGCATTGCTGGAGAATGTTTCTACCTGGGGTCTGGGCATTACCGGTGTTGGCTTTTTCATCGCCTTCGTTTTCCTGGTGGTCGGCTGCTTCCTCGATGCGATCCCTGCGATCATCATCGTCGGCACCATCCTGCAGCCGCTCGCGGCGTCGGTGAACATGCATCCGATCCACTTCGCCATCATCGGCATCGTCTCGCTCGCCTTCGGGCTGGTCACGCCGCCCTATGGCCTGTGCCTGATGATCTCCTGCGCGGTGGCCAGGGTGCCGCTCAAGTTCGCGCTGAAGGACACCATGATCATGCTGGTGCCGATGCTGCTGATGCTGGCGGCGATCATCATCTGGTCCGAGATCCCGCTGATCCTGCCCAGGCTGGTCGCGCCGGAATTGCTCAAATGAGCGTCGCGACCATGCTCCGACTTAGAAAGCTGCAGGACGACTTCGGCTTGGAGGCGGGCGGGATCGATCTCTCGGCGCCGCTCACCGATGCTGCATTCAGCGAGATCGAGCGCGCGTTTTTCGCCGGGCAGGTGCTGGTTTTCCGCGCCCAGAAGCTGACGCCCGCGCAGTTCCACGCGTTTGCGCGGCGCTTCGGCCCGCCCGAGCCGCACGTGATCGAACAGTTCCACCACCCCGAGTGCGCCGACATGCTGATTCTTTCGAACGTGATGAAGGATGGCCGGCCGACCGGTCTTGCCGACGCCGGCACCTACTTCCATACCGATTACTCCTACCTGGAGGTTCCGGCGCGCTGCACGATGCTGTATTCGATCACGGTGCCGAAGCTTGGCGGCGACACGCTGTTCGCCGACCAGTATGCGGCTTACGACGACCTGAGCGCGGCGATGAAGGCGTGCATCGAGAACCTGGTCGGGCTGCACCACTACGGCAACCGCGACGATCTCAACGAAAAATCGCGCACCGTCGCATCCGTCCTGACCGAGGAGCAGAAGGGGCGGTTGAAATGGGTCAGGCATCGCATCGCGCGCCCTCACCCGGTGACCGGGCGCAAGGCGCTGTATGCGATTTCGGGCAGCTCGTTCGGCATCGAAGGCATGCCCGAGGATGAGGCGATCGGGCTGCTCGATGAGCTGAAGGCCCATGCCACCGAGGCGAAATATCACTACCGCCTGAAGTACGGTGTCGGCGACCTGGTGATCTGGGACAACGCATCGCTCCTGCATTCGGCCACGCTGATCGACCCGAACGACGCGCGCACGCTGTGGCGCATTACTGTGAAGGAGCCGGTCGGAGCTTCGGGTGCGCCGAAGGTGTGATCACTGCGGCTCGCCCGGGACCACTGCGCTATACTTTCCAGGGACTTGCTCGAAAGGCGTTGCAGCACGCAAAGGAGAACCAGGCCATGACGACGATCCAGATCGAGTTGCCCGAGGCGACCGCCGAGGCGGCGCGTGAGGCCGGGCTTCTGACGCCGCGGGCGCTGGAGCGGCTGCTCAATGACGCGCTCAAGCGCAAGCAGGCGGCCGATTCATTGCTGTCGATTGCCGACCAGGTTGCCGCAGCAGGCATTGCGCCGATGTCGATGGAAGAGATCAATGCGGAAGTGAAGGCCGCACGCGCGGAGCGCAAGCAACGTGCGGGCGATCATTGATACCAATGTTCTGCTCTCGGGATTGCCGTACCACGGGGCGCCGCATGCGTTGATCGGGCACGTCCGGGACGGCTCGCTCACCCTCATCAGCAGCCCGGCACTGCTGGCCGAGTTGGCCGACGTGATCGGCCGCGCAAAGTTCGACGCGATCCTTGCGCGGTCGAAGACGTCGCGTGAGGCTTGTCTCTCCGAAGTGCGGCAACTGGCGGAGGTCATCGACCCGCCGCCCTTGCCCAGGCCTGTATGCCGGGATCCCGATGACGATGCCGTGCTTGCCTTGGGCGTGGCTGCGCAAGTCGATCTGATCGTCTCCGGCGACGAGGATCTGCTCGGTTTGGGCAGTTATGCGGACGTCCCCATTGTCAATGCAGCCGATGCGGTTAAGCGTGTTGAGGGGGCCCCGCGATGAAACCGGTTGCGCTGGTCACCGGCGCGAACCGCGGCCTCGGGCGCGGCATCGCGGTTGCGCTCGCGGCGCGCGGCTTCGACGTGGTGGTCAACGATCTCGCGCGCACCGAAGACACCGACGTGACCTTGCGCGAGATCGAGGCGCGCGGCGCGCGCACTGCCTTCGTGCCGGGGGACATCGCGGACACCCGGGCGCACCCGGGCCTCGTGGACGCGGCCTTCAGCGCATTCGGCGCATTGCACTGTCTGGTCAACAACGCCGGGGTGATGACCTCGGTGCGCGGCGACCTGCTCGAACTCACCGAGCAGAGCTTCGATCGCGTGATGGGCGTCAACCTGCGCGGGACGTTCTTCCTCACGCAGGCTGTGGCGAAGCGCATGCTCGCGCAAGCGGACGACGGCCGCTTTCGCTCCATCTCGACCATTTCATCGGTGAACGCGTTCATGGCTGGCGCCACGCGCGCCGATTACTCGCTTTCGAAGTCCGCGCTCACCATGCTCGTCAAATTGTTTGCGGTGCGCCTGGCCGACGCGGGCATCCGCTGCTACGAAATCCGGCCCGGCATCATGCGCACGGACATGACCAGGCCGGTGCGCGAGGCGTACGACCGGCGGATCGCCGAAGGCATCGTGCCGATCCGACGCTGGGGCGAGCCGGAGGACGTCGGGCGCGCGGTGGCGATGCTCGCGTCGGGCGAACTCGCGTTCTCGACCGGCGAGGTGGTGCACGTGGACGGCGGATTGCACATTCAGACGCTTTAGGAACCCCTGTGGACGCTCCGCGACCGGAACTGCTTTCGCTCAACACCGCCACCGTGCGGGAAAAGTGGAACCTCGCGCAGATGATCGAGGGCTGCGCGCGCCACGGCATCCGCGGGATTTCGCCGTGGCGGGACAAGCTGGATGAACTGGGGGCGAAGGAAGCGGCGCGGATGATTCGCGCGCATGATTTGACTGTCACCGGGCTGTGCCGCGGCGGGATGTTTCCGGCGGCCGACAAGGCCGGGCGCGAAGCGGCGATCCGCGACAACCTTAAGGCGATCGACGATGCGGCGACGATCGACGCGCAGTGCCTGTTGCTGGTGGCGGGCGGGTTGCCCGCCGGGTCGAAGGATCTGGCTGGCGCGCGGGAACAGGTGCGGGACGGGATCGCAGCGATTTTGCCGGCTGCGCGGGCGGCGATGGTGCCTTTGGCGATCGAGCCGTTGCATCCGATGTATGCGGCTGATCGCGCTTGCGTGAATACGCTGCGGCAGGCGCTCGATCTGTGTGAGGTTCTGGGGAACGGCGTCGGGGTCGCGGTGGACGTGTACCACGTGTGGTGGGATCCGAAGCTTCGCCAGCAGATTATTCGCGCTGGGGAAGAGCGGCGGCTGTTCGCGTACCACATCTGCGACTGGCTGGTGCCTACGACGGATCTGCTGCTCGATCGCGGGATGATGGGCGATGGGGTGATTGATCTGCCGAAGATCCGCGGGTGGGTGGAGGAGGCGGGGTATGCCGGGTTTCATGAGGTGGAGATTTTTTCGGCGGGGAACTGGTGGAAGCGGGATCCGGACGAGGTGCTTGAGGTGATCAAACAGCGGCACGCTGAGTGCACTTAGCCAGTGTGAAGGGGCCGAACCCAACGCGCACGATGATGGAGAGCCAATTCAGTGAGCCATAGCGAAATCGTGAGCTTCCTTTGGAGCGTTGCAGATCTTATCCGCGACACCTTCAAGCGGGGCAAGTACCAGGACGTCATCCTCCCGCTCACGGTGCTGCGGCGGCTCGATTGCGTGCTGGCCCCCACCAAGGAAAAGGTGCTGGGCAAGCAGGCCGCGCTACGGGACAAGAAGC
>JBGOTT010000367.1:0-3882 GCA_041476585.1 Gammaproteobacteria bacterium
ATGGGTTTCCTTTCCGTTTACTTCGTTGTGGGCGGCGCGACCGGCGCGCCTCGCATTCCTGCGCGGTCAAATGCTTGCCGGACGATGCCTGATGCCTTCGCCTCTTCGATGAATTCGCTGACGTAGGCGAGCGCGGCCGGGTGGTTCTTCGGCACCGCGACCGCAGTGCCGGCGGCATGGAAGTAGCCGTCGAGGATGCGCGAGCCGGGGATCTGCGGCTGCAGCCCCTGCAGCGATTCGCGGCCGAGCGCCATCGCATCGACGTCGAAGGCCTTCATCTTCGCGACAATTTCGTCGACTGTGCGAAAGCTGATGACCTTGGTGTGCCTCAGCATGGCGATCGCGGTGCGCGCAGTGGTGGTATTCGCGATGCCTGCGACGCGCACGCCCGGCTGGTCCACCTCCGCGAGCGTGCGGATCGGCGAGCCGGCTCTCACCAGGTAGGTGCTGGTGGAAAGGAAGTACGCCGGGCCGAAGTCCACCATCGTTCTACGCTCCGCGTCCTCCGGCATGAACGCGGCGTCCCATTCGCCCTTCGGCCCTGCGGCGGTGACTTCGCCGGAATTCGGGTAGACGACGAGTTCCAGCGGCGCGCCGAGTTTTCGCGCGAGCGCATTGGCGAGGTCCACCGTCACCCCGCGCGGCTGGCCGGTGGCGGGGTCCTTGGTCGCCCAGAACGCCGAAGGAGAGGCGCCTACGCCGATGCCGACGCGCAGCTTGCCGGTGGGGAGGAGTTCTTTTCTCGCCTGGTCGCCGGGCAGCGAAGCGCAGGCGGCGAATGCCGCAGTTGAGAGGATGCAACTCCACTTTGCCAAGTTCATATCAATTCTCGATAACGATCGACCGGGTCGTGGTTGACCTCTCCCGTATCGGTGCGAGCGCGGCGTACTCGTGCGATGCGAAGCATCTGCGCAGATCGGCGGGGCTGTCGAATTCCAGCAGAATGATCCGGTCCGGAGCCCAACCCCCGCTGTTCGGCGCGACCTTGCTGCTGCGAATGACGTACCGGCCCCGGTACTTTTCGATGACGGAAGGAACCTGCTCGACGTATTGACCGTAAAGTCCTTCATCCTTGACCGTGATCTCCACCAGCATGAACGCGCTCAAGGCATCCCTCCTGCGTTGCCTGCAATGTTAGACCACCTCAAGCCGCAACCAGGTACACGATCGCCGCAACCGTCACCGTGGCGCCGGCAACCACGCGCAGCGTCAATGCGTCCTCGCGAAGCGCCGCGCCGCTGACAAGCGCCGTGACCAATGGATAGCTGGCAACGATGGGCGCTACGGTCGACACCGGCGCCTTGCTCAATGCGACGTACATCAGCAGTACCGCACCCCCGTTGAGCACGCCTGTGATCGCAAACCAAACGATGCTGTGCATGGTCGGGCTTTTGGTCCTGGTGCGCGAAAGCCGGTCGGCGGAGATTACGACAGCCGAGGATACGCAATACCCGAGCAGGCTCGCAGCGAACGGGTTCGGCCACAGTAGCAGCCCCGCTTTTGCGGTGACCTGCGCGACGCCCCGCAGCATCGCGCCCGCCAGAGGCAACAGTAGCGCCCAGCCGGCGAAACCGGGCCGGACGGCTTTCGGGTTCCACGACAGCAGGCACACCCCGACAACGACACCAACTGCTGCAACCGCCGCTTCCGCTGGAATTCTTTCGCCAAGAAACAGGGCCGCCGCGACCAGGGCGAACAGCGGCGCGATTGCCGACATGGCGCTCGTCACCGTGGGGCCGAGGACGTCGTTCGATTTGAACGTGAGGATCGTGACCAGCGCCGGGAAGAACAGCCCTACGAGCGCAAAGAGCAAGGCCGCCAGAAGCGTAAACCCGGCAATTTCAAGAGTGAATGGCGAAGCGAGAGCGAAAAAAGCGGTCGCGGTGGGAACGCTGATCGCCGCCCCCGCGCGCGCGTCAAGCGAGCGAAGGCCCACCTTTGATGTCACGGCGGCTGCACCGAAACACAGCGCGCTCAACACGGATAGAAGCACTGCCACCATTACTATGCTACCGCCTCAAGCACGCGTCACGATGGGCGCGTCGTCAGTGCCGGACGCAGGCATGGCTTCGACGGCCGTCTTGTCGGGGGGCGGCTCGTCCGGCAGTTCGATGGCCGTTTCCGTCGCCACCGCGTCGTGCGCGAGAAACCCGCCGGACTGGTGCTGCCACAACCGGTAGTAGTGGCCCCCGAGGCGCAGCAGTTCGTCGTGCGAGCCCTGCTCTACGATGCGCCCATCTTCAAGCACGATCAGGCGATCCATGCGCGCAATGGTGGACAGGCGGTGCGCGATCGCGATGACCGTCTTGCCTTCCATCAGTCCGAGCAGCTGCTCCTGGATGGCAAGCTCCACTTCGCTGTCGAGCGCCGAGGTCGCCTCGTCGAGCACCAGGATCGGCGCATCTTTCAGCACCACGCGCGCGATCGCGACGCGCTGGCGCTGTCCGCCTGAGAGCTTGACGCCTCGCTCTCCTACATGGGCGTCGTAGCCCTTGCGGCCCTTCCAGTCCTGCAGGCCGAGGATGAAGTCGTGCGCCTGAGCCTTCTGCGCGGCCGCGCGCACCTGGTCATCGCTCGCGCCGGGGCGGCCGTAGCGGATGTTGGCGGAGATCGAGCGGTGTAGCAGTGAAGTGTCCTGCGTCACCATGCCGATGGCCGCGCGCAGGCTTTCCTGCGTGACGTCGGCGATGTCCTGGCCGTCGATGCGGATGCTGCCTTTCTCCGGCTCGTAGAAGCGCAGCAGCAGGTTCACCAGCGTCGATTTGCCCGCGCCCGAGCGGCCCACCAGTCCCACCCGCTCGCCGGGGCGGATCGCGAAGCTCAAGTCGTCCAGCACGGGACTTGCATCCTGCCTGCCGTAGCTGAATGAAACGTCCTCGAAACTGATCTCGCCGCGCGACACCTCCAGCCTGCGTGCACCCGGCCGGTCGACGCCGCCGAGCGGCACCGCGATCGTCTGCATGCCTTCCTGCACCACGCCGATGTTCTCGAAAATGCCGGCGACCTCCCAGCTCACCCAGCCGGCCACGTTGGTGATCTGCCAGGCGAGCGGCAACGCTGTGGCCACCACACCTGCGCTCACCGTGCCCTGCGCCCACAGCCAGATGCCGGCCGCCGCGGTGCCGGTGAGCAGGGCCGCATTCATCGCGGCCAGCCAGAACATGAATTGCGAGATCAGCCGCATGTGTGCGCCGATGGCGGCCTGGTGCTCGTCGATCACCTCGCTGACGTAGGCATCTTCATCGGCCAGCCGCGCAAACAGCTTGACGGTCAGGATGTTGGTGTAGCTGTCGACGATCCGCGCCATCACCAGCGAGCGAACTTCCGAGCTGGCCTTGGCGAGGTCGCGCATGCGCGGCACGAAGTGGCGCAGGAACACCAGGTAGCCGAGGAACCACGCGAGCGTGGGCAGGCCCAGCCGCCAGTCCGAGGCGGCCATCAGCGCAAACGCGCTGACGCCATACACCGAGATGTACCAGACCGCGCGGATGCTCGACATCACGCTTTCGCGCAGGGAATTGGCTGTCTGCATCACGCGGTTGGCGATGCGCCCGGCGAAGTCGTTCTGGAAGAACGCCAGGCCCTGACGCAGCACGTGCCAGTGGCTCTGCCAGCGGATCAGGCTGGTGGCACCCGGGATCAGCGCATTCTGGCGGATCGCGATGTCGATGAGTATCACCAGCGGGCGGACGATCAGCACCAGCGCCACCATGCCGAGCAGCATCGGCGCCTGTTGCGCCAGCGCCGCCTGGCGGTCGGCGGCTTCCATCAGCGACACCAGCTTGCCGAGGAACACCGGAATCACCGTGTCGATCAGCGCTACGGCCAGACTGGTCGCGAACATCAGCGCATACCAGCCCCGGGTCTGGCGCACGAAGTGCC